>JBEKNK010000005.1:0-75131 GCA_049522915.1 Solirubrobacteraceae bacterium
TCTCGCCCCACGGCCATGTCGATCCCGGCCTACTGCTTCACAACCTGCCGTTTGGGGACCCGGCCGAGCTGCTGATCCGGCGCGACCACTACATCACCCGCCTGATCCACGCCGCCGGCGTTCCGCTCGAGCGCCTCGGCGTCGCGGAGCGCGCGAACGGCGCAGGACCCGCGCCGGGCCGCGAGGTGTGGCGCACGTTCTGCGAGCACTGGCATCTGTTCGCGGGTACGGCCTCCGGATACTGGCTGACGAGCGGCCTCGTCGAGCTCTTCGGCGTCGATCGGGACCCGAGCGCGGAGAACGCCGACGAGCTCTTCGACGCGATCACGGCGACGCTCGCGACCGACGAGTTCCGCCCGCGGGCGCTGTTCGAGCGCTTCGCGATCGAAGTGCTGGCGACGACCGATGACCCGATGGACGACCTCGCCGAGCACGCCGCGCTGGCCGCCGACCCGAGCTTTCGCGGTCGCGTCATCCCGACCTTCCGCCCGGACGCCTACCTCGATCCGGCGAGTCCGGGCTGGGCCGAGCGCGTTGCGGCGCTCGCCGAGTGGAACGGCAGCGCCGTGTCGAGTTACCGCGGGTATCTGGACGCCCTGGCCGGCCGCCGCCTGTATTTCCGCGAGCACGGCGCGGTGTCGGCCGACCACGCGATCGTCGTGCCGCGCACGGTCGAGCTGAGCGAGGGGGACGCGGCGGCGCTGTTCGCGCAAGCGCTGCGCGGCGAGCTGAGCGCAGCGGAGGCGACGACGTTCTCCGGGCACATGCTGCTCGAGATGGCTCGCATGAGCGTGGCCGACGGGCTGGTGATGACGATCCACCCGGGCGTCTATCGCAACCACAGCAGTGCAACGTTTGGGCGCTTCGGCCCGGACACCGGGCACGACATCCCGTTGCGCACCGGCTACGTCGAGGAGCTTCGCCCGCTGCTCGAGCGCTACGGCGACGATCCGGACTTTCACCTCGTCCTGTTCACCGTCGATGAGACGACGTTCTCGCGTGAGATCGCCCCGCTCGCGGGCTTCTACCCGAGCGTGTACATCGGGGCGCCCTGGTGGTTCCTGGACGCCCCCGACTCGATCCTGCGCTTTCGCGCAGCCGTCACCGAGACCGCCGGCTTCTACCGGGGCGCCGGCTTCATCGACGACACGCGGGCCTTCCTCTCGATCCCGGCGCGCCACGACATGTCCCGTCGCCTGGACTCGGCCTTCCTCGCCCGCCTGGTCGGCGAGGGCCGCCTCGAGCTCGCGGCGGCGGAGCGGATCGCTGTCGATCTCGTCGACGCCCTGCCGCGGAAGGCCTTCAAGCTTTGACCACCGCCGAGCGCCACCCGGCGGCCGTGGCGCTGAGCAGGGCGGCGTTGGCGGCCGCCGACGACACCCGCACGCAGACACCGCCGGCTCGCATCGTCCACATCGGACTGGGGGTGTTCCACCGCGCGCACCAGGCGTGGTACACCGACCGCGCGCACGACCGCGCACAGTGGGGGATCGCGGCGTTCACCGGCCGCGACCCCCAGGCAGCGCTGCTGCTCAGCGCCCAGGAGGGCCTGTACACGCTGATCGAGCGTGGAGCCGACCGCGACAGTGCCACGGTGATCGCAAGCATCGTCGAGGCCCGCGACGGCGCCGACCTCGAACGCTTCCTCGCGCTGCTGGCCTCGCCCTCGACGGCGCTCGTCACGACCACCGTGACCGAGGCTGGATACCGGCTCGACCCGGACGGCCAACCAAACGCCGCCGACCCGGTGCTCGCCGCGGACCTGCGCGCGATCTCCGCAGCGCTGGGCCGCGCGGAGCTGCTCGCGCCGGATGGCGGGGTCCCCCAGAGCGCGCTCGGGAGGCTGCTGCTCGGCTTCGAGGCACGCCGTCGTGCCGGCGGCGGGCCGATCGCCCTCGTGCCCTGCGACAACGTGCCGAGCAACGGGACCTTCGTTGCGCGCGGACTGCATGCGATGGCCGCCCGCACCAACGATGAGCTCGCCGCCTGGATCGATCGCAGCGTGTCATTCGTGTCGACGTCGGTCGACCGAATCACACCGAAGAGCACCCCGGCCGACCTCGCCACCGCCACGGAGCTGACCGGCTGGCGGGATCGCGCGACGGTGGTCACCGAGCCCTTCAGGGACTGGGTGCTGAGCGGCGAGTTCCCCGCGGGCAGGCCGGCATGGGAGAGCGCCGGCGCCCGCTTCGTCGCCGACATCGAGCCGTTCGAGCGCCGCAAGCTCTGGCTGCTCAACGGAGCGCACAGCCTGCTGGCCTACGTCGGACTGCACCGCGGTCACGACACCGTCGCGCAGGCGATGGCCGACCGGGTGTGCCTGGAGTGGGTGAACGAGTACTGGGACGAGGCGGCGCGACACCTTCCGCTCGCAGAACTCGACATCGACGCCTACCGCGGCGCACTCGTCGAGCGATTCGAGAACCCCAGGATCGAGTACCAGCTGCGCCAGATCGCCACCGACGGCGTCGCGAAGCTGCGCGTTCGCGTCGCCCCCGTCGTGATCGCGGAGCGCGCCGCGGGCGCCGACGCGCAGGCGAGCATCCGCGCGATCGCCACGTGGGTGCTGCTGATCCTCGGCGGAGCCGCCTTCGACGACACCGAAGCGGACGCGGTGGCGGTGGCGGCGCGGAGCCCGCGGGCGGCGGCGGTCCGGGCGCTGCTCGAGCTAGTTCAACCGCGCCTGGTCGAGGATCCGCACGTGATCGGCTCGGTGCTCGAGATCGCCGCGCAATGAGCACCCGCCCAAAACCCTGAGGAGCGTCAGCGCAATGCACATCTCAACGGCCGAAGTTCTCGTCTCCAACCCGGGTCGCAACTTCGTCACCCTGCGGATCACGACCGACGACGGCGTCGTCGGCCTCGGCGACGCCACCCTCAACGGCCGCGAGCTCGCCGTCGCCGCGTACCTGACCGAGCATGTGGCGCCGCTGCTGATCGGCCGCGACGCACACCTGATCGAGGACACCTGGCAGTACCTCTACCGCGGCGCCTACTGGCGTCGCGGGCCGGTCACGATGGCCGCGGTCGCGGCTGTGGACACGGCCCTGTGGGACATCAAGGCCAAGGTCGCCGGCCTGCCGCTGTACCAGCTGCTCGGCGGGCGCAGTCGCAGCGGGCTGCTCGCCTACGGGCATGCCAGCGGCATGGATCTGCCCGAACTGCTGCGCTCGATTCGCGACACCCTCGCCGAGGGCTACCGCGCAGTCCGCGTGCAGACGGGCGTTCCGGGCCTGCCCTCCGTCTACGGCGTGGCGTCGAGTGAGAACGCGAGCGTCGGCGAGGGACGCTACGACTACGAGCCCGCCCGGCGCGGCGAGGTTCCGGTGGAGGAGCGCTGGGACACCGCCGCGTATCTGCGCCACGTCCCGACGGTGCTCGAGGCGGTGCGTGGCGAGTTCGGCCCGGCGCTGCCGTTGCTGCACGACGCGCACCACCGGCTGACGCCGATCCAGGCGGCGCGGCTCGGCAAGGCGGTCGAGCCCTACGACCTCTTCTGGCTCGAGGACGTCACGCCGGCCGAGAACCAGGCGGCGCTGCGCCGGGTGCGCGAGCACACGACGACACCGCTGGCGATCGGCGAGGTCTTCAACACGATCTGGGACTACCGCGAGTGCTTCGAGGAGCAGCTGATCGACTATGTCCGCTCCTCCGTCACGCATGCCGGCGGGATCACCGCGCTGCGGCGCATCTTCGATTACGCCGCCGTCTACCAGATCAAATCCGGCGTTCACGGTCCGACCGACGTCTCGCCGGTCGGCCTCGCCGCCGCGATCCACCTCGGGATTGCGATTCCGAACTTCGGCATCCAGGAGTACATGCGCCACAGCCCGGCGACGCACGAGCTTTTCCGCCCGGGCTACACGTTCGCCGACGGCATGCTCACACCGGGCGAGGCACCGGGCCTGGGGGTCGACTACGACGACGAGATCGGACAGGCGCACCCCTACCAGCGGGCCTACCTGCCGGTCAACCGCCTGACCGACGGCACGATGCACGATTGGTGAGCGGCCCCGGCGGCGCCGCGCGGTCGGTCAACCGCCTGACCGACGGCACGATGCACGATTGGTGAGCGGCCCAGGGCGCCGCCCGCGGCGCAGCGGCGAGGGCTGCTGCGCGCCAGAGCCGCGCCCCGTTCGGGCCGCCCCTAGTCTTGGCGGATGCGCCGGGGGCCCCTCCGCCAGAGCGCGTTCGCGCTGCTGTTCGCCGGACGCGCGATCTCGGCGCTCGGCGACCGGATCGTGCCCGTTGCGCTCGTCTTCGCCGTGCTCGAGCTGCCCGGCTCGGTCACCGACGTCGGCATCGTCTTCGCCGCGCAGACGATCCCGCTGGTCGTCTTCGTCCTGATCGGCGGGGTGTGGGCCGACCGCCTGCCGCGCCGGCTGGTGATGCTCGCCTCCGACGGCGTTCGCGCGGGCGCCCAGGCCGCGACCGCCGGGCTGCTGCTGAGCGGCACCGCCCACGTTTGGGAGATCGCGGCGCTGCAGGCCGTGTACGGGACCGCCGAGGCGTTCTTCGGCCCCGCCTCCACGGCGGTCGTGCCCCAGACGGTCGAGGAGTCGGACCTGCAGCAGGCCAACGCGCTGCTCGGGCTGAGCTCGAACCTGGCCGCGGTCGTCGGACCGGCGCTCGCCGGCGTGCTGGTCGCGACGGCCGGACCCGGGTGGGGCCTCGCCTTCGACGCCGGGACCTTCGTGGCGAGCGCCGGCTGCCTCGCCTTCATGCGGGTCGGCCCGGTCGCGCTTGCGGTGAGGACGAGCACGTTGGCCGAGCTGCGCGCCGGCTGGCGCGCCTTTCGCTCGCGCACCTGGCTGTGGGTCACCGTCGCCTACTTCACGCTCTTTCTCGCCTTCGTCTACGGGCCGCTGCAGGTGCTCGGCCCGCAGGTCGCGCGCACCTCGCTCGGCGGCCCGGGGGCGTGGGCCGCGATCGCCACGGCGCTCGGCGCCGGCTCGGTGCTCGGCGGCCTGCTCGGGATGCGCTGGCGCCCGCGCCATCCGCTGCGCTGCGCCTTTCTCGGCTTCGGGATCGCGGGACCGGCGCTGCTCGTGCTGATCGGCGCCCGCGCACCGCTCGCGCTGATCCTCCTCGCGGCGCTGATCGACGGGAGCTCGGGGACGCTGTTCAACGTGTACTGGTTCACCGCGCTGCAAAGGGAGGTGCCCGCCGAGGAGCTCTCGCGCGTCAGCTCCTGGGACTACGTCGGCTCGCTCGCCCTCTATCCGGTGGGCCTTGCGATGGCCGGCCCGGTGGCCGGCGCGATCGGCGTCTCAACCACGCTCTACGGCGCCGCCGGCCTGTTCGGAGTGCTGCTGTGCGCGGTCCTCGCCGTCCCGGCGGTGCGCAACTTCAGGGGCGAGGAGACGGCGGTCGCGCCAGGTTAGGCGCGCGCGCGGACCGCGCTCGCGTGCAGGAAGTCGCCGTCGCCGTGCAGACGATCGAGCGTGAACGCCGCCGGCCAGAGCACCGCGCTCGCCGCGTAGCCGAGCCACAGGCGTGCTCCGCGCTCGCTCCACAGCCGGCCAAGCAGCCGGTACTGCAGGCTCCAGCACAGGCAGATGAACGAGCTGCTGGTGCCGAGCCGAGGCTCGGCGAAGCCGGCCTGCGCCAGCGCCAGCGCCAGCCCCTCGCGCGTGAAGTGCGTGCGATGGCGCGGCAGCTCGAGCGGGAACCAGCGGTCGGCGAAGCGGCGCCGCTGCCAGCAGCCCCAGTTCGGCAGCGTGATGATCACACGCCCGCCGGGGCGCAGCAGCCGGTTGGCGAGCGCGAGATCGGCGCGCGGATCGACCACGTGCTCCAGGCAGTGGCGAAAGATCACCGCGTCATAGCTTCCCTCCGCCAGCTCGACCTCGGCGAGCACCCCCTCGCGCGCGTCGATGCCGCGCAGGCGCGCCACGGCGCAGGCCGGCGCAGAGGGCTCGACGCCGTCCACGCTCCAGCCACGCGCACGCAGCGACGCACCGAGGTCGCCGCGGCCGCAGCCCACGTCGAGCGCACGCCCGGGCGCCGCGAGCTTGCGCAGCGGCCAGCTGCGCAGGCGCGCCCGCGCCACGATCGCCATCACGGCGGCCAGCGGCCCGCTCGGCACGACGTGCGGCTGGTAGGAGGCGGGGTAGAACGCGGCCAGCTCCTCCAGCCGGGCCGGCGGCAACGTCGTGCCGCTGCCGCACACAGCGCACGCGGCGACCGTGTGGGTTCCCGCCACACCGTGGAGCAGATCGCGCCCGACGATCGCCGGCTCGCGCGCCAGCTCTCCGCCGCAGGCCAGGCAGCACGGTTCGCTCATCACGCCCAGGTTCCCACAAGCAACGCTCCGGCCGAGCCGGAGCGTTTGCGGACAACCCGCTCGCAGCCGTGGTGACGCGTGCGTGCACGGACGCCATTAGGCTCCGCCGCAGGCGCAGTCGCGGCAGGCCGCCCGGAAGGGAGCGGCGCTCGCCCTGCGGTGGCCGCCACCACAGCCGCCCTCCACCAATCGAAGGAGAACACGATGAAGCGACCCGCACTCGCGGTCGCCGCGCTCAGCCTCGCGGCGATCGTGTCGGGCCTCGTGCTGATGAGCGCGACATCAGTCGCCGCGAGCTCGTTGCCCACTCTGACGCTGGCCCTGACAAAGAACACGATCACCGTTGGCGGCGACGAGGTTTCCGGCGCCGTGAACATCGTCAGCACGGTCTCCGGCGAGCCATCCGACAGTCCGACGCTGTTCCTGCTGCGCCCGGGGGTGACGGCGGCCGAGTTCGGCAAGGCCGTCAGCACGCTGCCGTCCAACTCGCCGTTTGACGCGATCGATCCCTACGCGTCGATCGTCTTCGACGGCACCGCCGTCGCGGGAGCCGCCACCACGGCGGAGACCTGGCTCCAGCCGGGGAACTACGTCGCCGCAGAAAATGGCAACGGCTTCGCCGCCTTCACCGTCACCCAATCGGTGCATCCGATGACGCTTCCCGTCCCCGGGGCGACGGTGCGCGCGATCGAGTTCGCCTTCCGCGGTGCGAGCACCCTGCACGACGGCGAGCTCGTTCGTTTCGTCAACGACGGCTACCTGATCCACATGTTCCTATTCGCCCAGGCCAAGAGCCTGGCCGACGCCGCCAAGGCCGAGGCGCTCCTGCTTGCGGGCAAGGGGAACGAGGCGCTGAAGCTCTACAGCACGGGAGTGCACGGCATGTTCGCCGGACCGCTCTCGCACGCCGAACTCCAGCAGGAGGTGATCAACGAGCCTCCGGGTGTCTACGTCATCGCCTGCGCGATGAACGCCGAGGACGGGCGCGATCACTATCAACTCGGCATGTTCCGCACGATCACGATTGTGAAATAACCCAGCCTGGCGCCGGGCGGCCCTGGCGGGCCGCCTGGCCGCCAACGCAAGCGCGCCACCGGGCGCGGACACGTTCACAACGGGAGGGTTCATGAGTGAGAGCACGCCGGAGGAGCACGACGCGACCGAGCACTCGCTGCTCCAGATCACGCTGCGTCCGGGCGTCGAGGACGAGTACCAGGTCCGCCACGACGAGATCTGGCCGGAGATGGTCGAGGCGCTCCGCGCCGCCGGATTCAGCGAGATGCGCATCTTCCGTCACGAGCAGACGGTCAGCATCTACTCGGTCTGCCACCCGGACGCGGCGACGGCGTGGGCGCGCCTGCGGCAGACGGACGTCAACGCGCGCTGGGACGAGGCCGGCAAGCACCTGCTCGCCCAGCCCGTGGTGCTCGTCACCTCGCCGGAGATCTGGGTGATGCCCTGAGCACGTGCAGGGGCGCGCGGGTTCTCGACGCGCTGCGGGCTCTACTTCGGCGGCAGCGTCCGCACGTAGGCGAGGCTCCGGTCCACCCAGTGGGCGATTTCGGGCATCGTCGTCAGGCCCTCGGGCGCGACGGTGAGCCAGCCCTCCATGACGCGGCCGCGCATGCGCATCAGCGCGACGTGGGGAAGCGCCAGCGCCGCGTCGGTGTCGGCCGGATGGATGCGCACCAGCATCCCGCCCCTGCGCGACGCGCTGACCGTCATGTGGCCGTGCAGCAGGAACGCGAGCCCACCGAAGATCTTCTTCTCGGTGATCGCGTCATCGTGCGCGAGCAGTTCGCGCAGGCTGTTTGCGAGATCCTCGTCGTAGGCCATCGGTCTGCGCGAGGGTAGCGCGTGTACGGGCCGCGCGCAGCGGGCGGTCCGGGGCAGGTTTGACACCGGCGCAGCGTGGGTATAGTGAACGCATGTCGACGTTTCCGAAGTCCGAGCTCGAGCAGACCGTCGAGATCGAGTCGCTCGTCTCCGAGGCGCTCGAGGTGCTCGACCACGTGCGCTACTCGCTGAAGATGCTCGAGGATCGGCTGAAGGCAGCGCAGGCGCGGGTCGCGCGGCCTGGCGACGGCGGCGGCACGCCACCGAATTCCTGACCGCGGCGGCGCCCAACGCGGGACGGCGGCGGCGCGAAGCGCCGCTCCTAATCCAGGCGGAAGATCTGCTCCAGCGCCGGCGGCCCCCCGTCGGGGACGCGCTGATCGAGCAGGTCGGCCATCGCGTCCTGCCAGCGGGTGCTGACCTCCTGGGCGGCGAGGTGGCGACCGGAGGCCTCGAGGTCGTCGGCCTCGAAGTAGCCGAACACGCTGGTGCCGGAGCGGAAGATCGTGTAGTTGCGCACGCCGGAGGCGTGCAGGGCCTCCAGCATCTCGGGCCAGACCTCGCGGTGGGCTGCAATGTAGTCGTCGATCCGCTCGGGGCGGACGTGCAGGACGAAGCCGCAGCGTTCAGTCATGGGTCTCCTTGTTGACGACGATGACGATCAGGCGTCGCGGGCCGTGGACGCCCTCGACGCGGCGCAGTTCGATGTCGGAGGTCGCCGAGGGCCCGGAGATCAGGGTGATCGGGCTGCGCCGCTCGCGGACCAACTCCGCCAGTGGCGCGAGCGCCTCGGGCACGGTTTCGACGACCTGCTCCTCGCCGACCACGCAGACGTGCAGGTCGGGCACCAGGCTCAGCGCGCGGCGGCCCTCCGCGGGGGCGGCCGTCAGCACGATCGTGCCGGTCTGTGCGATTGCCAGCGTCGCGCCGGTCAGCACGCCGTCGAGGCGGTCGAGCGCGTCGAAGGACAGCCCGTCGTCGGCGATCAGGTCGAGCCCGGCCGGGCGCCACTGCGCGGGCACTCCGGCGGGGACGCAGACCCGCTTGGCGCCCTGCCCCGCGAAGGCGTCGCCGATCGTGGCAGCGAGCTCGGCGGCATCGACGCGGTGCACCTGGGCGCGGTAGTCGCTGACCCGCTCACACAGCAGGGCGATCCGTGCCGGCGCGTCGAGCGTGCCGTGCCTGAGGTACTCGCGCGGCACGGCGCCGGCGGGCGAGGCGCCGGCGAGGGCGTCGCGGACGGCGTCGAGCACCGCTTCGCGCGCCTCGCTCATCGCCGCCCGGCCCACCAGTCGCGGAAGCTCTGGCCCGCGAGCGGGCGCAGATCGCGCGAACGCGTCCAGCCCGAGAGCGGCGGCGGCAGGTGCATGATCCGCCCATCGCGCACGAGCAGCCACTGCCCCACCCGGCCAAGCCGCGCCGCGGCGGCGAAACGCCGGCGCGAGCCGAAGATCCAGCTGACGGCGCTGAACGCCGCGCGCTCCTGCGGCTTTGCAGCCACGGCCACGGCCTTTGCGCGCAGATCGACCAGCACGCTCGGGATGTCGATCATCACCGGGCACACCTCGTAGCAGGCGCCGCACAGGCTCGAGGCGAAGGGCAGCGTCGGCGCGTGCTCGATCCCGTACAGCTGCGGCGTCAGGATCGCGCCGATCGGTCCGGGGTAGATCGAGCCGTAGGCGTGGCCGCCGGTGCGCGAATAGACCGGGCAGACGTTCAGGCAGGCGCTGCAGCGGATGCAGTGCAGCGCCTGGCGGCCGACCTCGTCGGCGAGCACGCGGCTGCGGCCGGCGTCGAGCAGGACGACGTGAAACTCCTGCGGCCCGTCGCCGGGCGTGACGCCGGTCCACAGCGAGGTGTAGGGGTTCATGCGCTCGCCGGTCGAGGAGCGCGGCAGCAGCTGGAGGAAGACCTCGAGGTCGCCGAAGGTGGGGACGAGCTTCTCGATTCCGAGGATGCTCACGAGCACCGGCGGCAGCGTCGTGCACATGCGCCCGTTGCCCTCCGACTCGACGACGCAGACGGTGCCGCTGTCGGCGACGCCGAAGTTCGCCCCGCTGACCGCCATCCGCGCGCTCAGGAAGCGCTCTCGCAGGTACAGTCGCGCGGCCTCGGCCAGCTCGCCGGGGTCGTCGCTGAGCGACGGTGGGCCGATCGTGGCGCGGAAGAGGTCGCGGATCTCGGTGCGATTGCGGTGGATCGCCGGCACCAGGATGTGCGAGGACCAGTCGCCGTCGAGCTGCAGGATCAGCTCCGCCAGGTCGGTTTCCAGCGCGTGCACGCCGCCCGCCGCGAGCGCGGCGTTCAGCCCGATCTCATCAGTCGTCAGCGACTTGACCTTGACGAGCTCGCTGACGCCGTGGGCGCGGGCGACGTCGAGCACCACCCGGTTGGCGGCGGCGGCGTCCGGTGCCCAGTGGACGTGACCGCCGGCGGCGGTGACAGCCGCCTCGAACTGAATCAGGTAGCTGTCGAGGTTGGCGAGCACGTCGGCCTTGATCGCCGCACCCGACTCGCGCAGCTGCTGCCAGTCGGTGACCTCGGCGACGACGCGGTCGCGCTTCTCGCGGATCGTGTGGGTGGCGTTCGCCAGGTTGGCGCGCAGCTGGGCGTCGCCGAGCGCCTCGCGCGCGGCGATCGGAAACGGGCGCCCGACGCTGCCGCTCGCAGCGCTCATCCGCCGTCGGTCCGGGCGAGGATCTCGGCGAGATGCATCGCGCGCACACTTGAGCCCTCGCGCTGCAGGCGCCCGCCGATCTGCAGCAGGCAGGAGCTGTCGACCGCCGTCACGACGCTCGCTCCGGTGGAGGCGATCGCCGCGCACTTGTCGAGCACCATCGCCGTCGAGGTCTCGGAGTTCTTGATCGCGAAGGTGCCACCGAAGCCGCAGCACTCGCGCGCGTCCGGCAGCTCCACCAGCTCCAGGCCGTCGACCTCGCGCAGCAGCTGCAGGGGAGCGTCGCCGACCTTCGTCACGCGCAGCGAATGGCAGGTCGGGTGATAGACCACGCGATGGGGGAACGAGGCGCCCACGTCGCTCACGCCGAGCTTCGTGACGAGCAGCTCCGAGAGCTCGAACAGCCGCCCGTGCAGCTGCGGATGCAGCTCGCGCATCGTCCCGACGCAGGAGGAGGACGGGGACACGATCACCTCACAGCCGTCGAAGACCGCCAGGAAGCGCTCCCCCAGCGCGTCGGCCTCGGCGCGGTAGCCGCTGTTGATGTGCATCTGGCCACAGCAGGTCTGCTCCGGCGGGAACACGACCTCGTGGCCGAGGCGCTCGAGCACCGCGACGGTTGCCCGCCCCACCTCCGGCGT
This sequence comes from Solirubrobacteraceae bacterium, assembly GCA_049522915.1. Lineage (GTDB taxonomy): Bacteria > Actinomycetota > Thermoleophilia > Solirubrobacterales > Solirubrobacteraceae > Palsa-513. Next base: position 11,441 of record JBEKNK010000005.1, read on the forward strand.
GACCGTGTCGCCGATGCAGGTGATGAAGAGGGCTACGCGCAAGCTAGCGCGGATAGGCGAGCGCGACGCCGCCGTCGACGTTGAGGATGTTGCCCGTACTCTTGCCGGCGCGGCGCGGCGAGCAGAAGAACAGGATCGCGGCGACGATGTCGGCGGGGAGCACGTTGACCTTCAACGTCGTGCGCTCGCGGTAGAAGTCCTCGAGCGCGTCGGCCTCGATGCCGTAGGCGCGGGCGCGCTCCTCGCGCCAGGCGGAGTCCCAGATCCGCGAGCCCTCGAGCACCGCGTCGGGGTTGACGGTGTTGACGCGGATGCCGTGAGCGCCGAGCTCCTCGGCGAGGCAGCGCGCCAGATGCAGCTCCGCGGCCTTCGCAGCCGAGTAGGCGGCTGCCCCCTTGCCGGGAGCGAGCGCGTTCTTTGAGCCGATGAAGACGATCGCGCCGCCGCTGCCCTGGTCGATCAAGGTCCGCGCCGCCTCACGGGAGACGATGAAGTAGCCGCGGGCGAGGATGTCGTGGTTGCGGTCCCACATCGCGAGCGTCGTCTCGGTGATCGGAGCGCTCGAGGCGATCCCGGCGTTGGAGATCACGACGTCGACGCCACCAAAGGCGAGCACGGCGTCGCGGAAGGCGGCGATGATCGAGTCCTCGTCGGTCACGTCGGCCGTGACCGCGACCGCCGCATCGCCGATCGAGGCGGCGTCCGCGAGCGCGCCCTCGCCGTCGATGTCGGTCAGGACGACGCACCCGCCCTCGGCGGCGAAGGCGTGCGCGGACGCGCTGCCGATGCCGCCCGCGCCGCCGGTGATCAGCGCGACGACGCCCTGGAACTCCCGCGCCGGCGGCGCGAGCGAGAGCTTGTAGAGCTCGAGTGGCCAGTATTCGATCGCGAATGACTCCTCGTCGCTGAGCGACACGAAGCCACCCAGCGCCGAGGCTCCGCGCATCACGGCGATCGCGCGGTGGTAGAGGTCGCGCGCGAGTCGCGCTGCCTTCAGCGTGCGCCCCACGCTGACGAGCCCGACACCCTCGATCGCCACGATCCGGGCGCTCGGGTCAAGCAGCGCGTCGCCCTCGCTGCGGTAGCGCTCGAAATGCGCCCGCTCTCGCTCCTGGAACGCCCGGACCTCGGCGATCGCGCGTTCGCGCAGCGTCGCGGCATCGTCGTGCTCGGGGTCGAAGGGGACCCAGACCGGGGAGCGCTTGGTGTGCACGAGGTGGTCGGGGCAGGCGGCGCCGACCTGTGAGAGCTCGCGGGAGTCGCGGCCGGCGACGAACTCGACGACCGGCTCGGAGAGGTCGACCTGGAGCACGCGGGGGCCGTCGAGGCCCAGCGCGCCGCGCAGTCCCGGCAGCACCGCCGCCAGCAGGTCCAGGCGGCGCTCGTGCTCGAGGGGCGGCCGCGACGGGCCACCGAAGGGCGCGTCGGGACTGCGTGCGGAGACGAACGCGGCGGCTCGGTTGATCGCGTCGAGTGTCGCCGCGTAGGACTCCTCGGCCGTCGCCCCCCAGGTCACCAGGCCGTGCTTGGCGAGCAGGACGAGCTTGGCCGCCGGGTGCGCCGCGACCGCGTCGGCGACGAGCTTGGAGAGCGCGAAGCCGGGCCGGATGTAGGGAATCCAGACGGCGTCGGGCCCGAAGCACTCCTCCGCCAGGCGCTCACCGTCCACGGCGCCGACGATCGCGCCGATCGCGTCCGGGTGGGTGTGGTCGACGTGCGGCGCCGGCGCGAACGCGTGCAGCAGCGTCTCGATCGACGGGCGCGGCATCGACGGGTCGAGCTGGCAGCGCGCGAGGTAGGCGACCATCTGCTCGTCGCTCATCTCCTCGCGATCGCGCAGCGGCAGGATCTCGTCGAGCCGCAGCCCCGTGAAGCCGGCTGCGTCGATCGTCGCGAGGTCGCTACCGGAGCCCTTCACCCACATCACGGTCACCTCGCGACCGGTGTGGTCGGGCAGGCGCACCTTGACCGAGGTGTTGCCGCCGCCAAAGTTCACCACGGAGCGGTCGGCGGCGAGCAGGTTGGAGCGGTAGACGAGCGCCGCGAGCTCGTCGCTGTCGGCGTCGCGCGGCGGATCCCAGCGGTTCTCGATCGAGTGCAGCGCGGTCAATGCCATCGGCGGCTAGCTCCGGTTCGAACGCGGGCGGGAGCGCACGAATGGGCGGCCGCGCCCGCGAAATTGGTGGGTAGAGTGCGAACTTGACCGCTCCGGCATCGTTTTGGCGCTGATCCAACCAGAATAGATCACGTCGCAATGCCCTGCGTGGGAGGCGGAATCTGGGCGGGGCCCTCGCCGGCCGCCGCTCGACCGCGCGCCGCGCGCCGTTGCGCGAGCTCCCGGCCGCGCTGGACGAACGACGGCAGGTTCGGGATCAGCACGCTGAGGATCAGCAGCGCCCCCGAGACGACCTGGAAGTCGTTGTCGTTGAAGGAGCTGCTGAGCAGCAGCACGCTGTGCAGGCCGGCGTAGACGAACGCCGCGAGCGCGACGCCGATGATCGTGCCGCGGCCGCCGAAGATCGACACGCCGCCGAGCAGCACGATCGTGACCACCTTCAGCTCGAAGCCGATACCGATGTTCTCACCGGCCGAGGAGAGCTCGAAGGTGTAGAGCATGCCGACCAGCGAGCACACCACGCCGGAGAGGACGAACAGCATCATCTTGACCCGCGGGACGCGGATCCCGGCGTGCAGCGCCGCCTCCTTGTTGAGCCCGATCGCGTACAGCGAGCGCCCGAACGGCGTGCGGTGCAGCACGATGCCGAAGACGATCGCGAGCACGATGAAGAACAGGACCGACCAGGACAGGAAGGGGATCCCGGGCACATTGAGGACGCCGGCGTTGGTGTAGAAGGAGGGGAAGTTGGACACCGTCAGCGGCCCGAGCACGACGTTCGCGAGACCGCGGTAGAGCGTCAGTGTCCCGATCGTGACGGCCAGCGACGGCAGCCCCACCTTGGTGACCAGGAACCCGTTGATCGCCCCGAGCACCACGCCCAGCGCGATCACGACGACGAAGATCGCGGCCATCGGCCAGTGGTGCAGCCACAGGTAGCCGAGCGCCTCACCCGAGAGCGCGAGCGTCGAGGCGACGGAGAGGTCGATCTCGCCGACCATGACGATCAGCGTCATCGGCAGCGCCATCAGCGCCAGATCGCCGATGTTGGTGCACAGCGTGAAGAGGTTGTAGCTCCCGAGGAAGTAGCTCGAGGACTCGACGCCGAGCAGGAAGACGAGCACCAGCGCGACGGCGAGCGCCGCCTCCCAGCTCGCGAAGCGACCGAGGCGGGAGCGCGCGAGCGACAGGGATCCCCCGGCCCGCCCAGGTTCCGGTGGCGGCGCGCCCGGCGGCTCGCCGGCGACCGATCCGGCGAACACCGGCTGCGAAAATTCGCCAGGATCGTCCGGCGGCGGCGGCGGCACAGCTCGATCGGGGGGCTCAGGCGCCAAGGCGAACCCTTCGCTTGCGCAGGGCGGCGGCCAGACGCACCTGGATGCCACGGTCGAGCGTGATCGCGGCGATCAGCAGCAGGCCGTAGATCGCCTCGATCCAGATCGAGGAGACGCCGATCACGTTGAGCGCCGAGTTGATCGTCTGCAGCAGCAGCGCCCCGAGCGCGGCGCCGACCACGCTGCCGCTGCCGCCGAAGATCGCGACGCCGCCGACGACCACCGCGGCGATGATCTGCAGTTCGAGGCCGGTCGCCGCGGTCGACTCGATCGTCGCGTACTGCGCCGCCCAGATCACCCCGGCAACGCCTGACAGCGCACCGCTGATCACGAAGGCGGTGAAGACACGCTTGGCGATCGGGATCCCGGCGCGGCGGGCCGCGTCAGGGTCGGAGCCGATCGCGTAGAGGTCGCGGACTGAGCGGAACGAGTTCAGGTAGTAGGCGGCGATCGCGACCACGACCGCGACGGCCAGCGCGATGTCGGGGATGCCGAGCACCGTGTCCGTCGGGAGGTTGAGGAACGAGCTCGGCTCGGTGCTGGCCAGGACGACGCCGGAGCCGACGACGATCGTGTCGATGCCGCGGATGATGTAGAGCATCGCGAGCGTCACGACCAGGCTCGGCACCCGGCCGATCGCGGTGATCGCGCCGGTCACGACGCCGCACGCCAGGCCGACGCCCAGCCCGACGGCGAAGACGAGGATCGTCGGGATCCCCGGGTGGGTGCCGAACATGTTCGCCGAGACGTAGGCTGAGAGCCCCACCACCGAGCCGACCGACAGGTCGACGTTGCGGGTCATGATGACCATCGCCTCGCCGACCGCGACGAGCGCGTACAGCGAGGTCTGGCTGAGGATGAAGCGAAGCTCGCCGCCGCCGACGAAGCGCGACTGGATCAGCGCCGAGATCGCCACGACGACGCCGAGCACGACGACGATGCCGAACGTGCGGGCGCGCAGCACGACATCGACGAGCCTGCGCGCGCTTGCGAGCTCGGCGGGGTCGCCGGCGGGCGGCGCGGACGCGCTCACGCGGGGGTCCCCTCCACGATCGGCGCGGGGACGTCGGCCTGGCCGGTCGCCGCCGCCATGATGCGCTCCTCGGAGGCCTCCGCCTGCGCCAGCTCCGCGACCACACGACCCTCGCGCATGACGAGGATCCGGTCGGCCACGGCCAGCACCTCGGGCAACTCCGATGAGATCACGAGCACCGCCACGCCGCTGCGCGAGAGCTCGACCAGCAGGCGGTGCACCTCGGCCTTGGTCGCGATGTCGATCCCGCGCGTGGGTTCATCGACGATGATCACCGAGGGCTCGCGGCTCAGCCACTTGGCGAGCACCACCTTCTGCTGGTTGCCGCCCGAGAGCGAGGTCGCCGGGTTGGTGATGCGGCTGTACTTCACCTGCAGGCGCGCGGCCCAGTCGGTGGCGAACAGGCGCTGGGCCGGACCGATCAAAAGACCGTGGCGGGTCAGCGCACGCAGCGAGGCGAGCGCGATGTTGTCCTGGATCGACATGTCCATCACGAGGCCCTGCTGGCGGCGGTCCTCCGGCACCATCGCCACGCCGGCGCGCATCGCATCGATCGGCACGCCCTTGCGCAGCCGCCGCTCGCCGACGAACACGCTGCCGGAGTCGTACTCGTCGATGCCGAAGGCGGCGCGCGCGACCTCGCTGCGGCCGGCGCCGACGAGGCCCGAAAGCGCGACGATCTCCCCGGCGCGCACCTCGAAGGAGATGTCCTGGAAGATGCCCGCCCGCGAGAGGCCCTGCACGCGGAGCACCGCCGCAGCCGGGTCGTGGTGCTCGTGTGTGCGCGCGGCGATGTCGCGCCCGACCATCGCCCGCACGAGGTCGCCGGCGCTCAGCTCGCTGACCGGCTGCGTGAGGACCAGCCTGCCGTCGCGCAGCACGGTCACACGCTGGCAGATGGCGAACACCTCCTCGAGGCGATGGGAGATGAAGACCACCGCGACGCCATGCTCGCGCAGGCTGGCGACGACGCCGAACAGTCGCGCGACCTCGGTCGCCGACAGCGCCGCCGTCGGCTCGTCCATGACGACCACGCGGGCGTCGAACGACAGCGCCTTGCCGATCTCGACGATCTGCTGCTCGGCGATCGAGAGGCCGCGGGCCACGCGGTCGGGGTCCAGCGGCACGCCGAGCCGCTCGAACAGCGCGCGGGACTCCCGGCGCATCAGGCGGTGGTCGATGCGCCCGCCGCGGCGCCGGGGCTGGCGGGCGATGAAGACGTTCTCGGCGACCGAGAGGTCGGGGAAGAGCGTGGGCTCCTGGAAGATGATCGCGATCCCGGCTTCGCGTGCGGCGGCCGTGCCGTTGAGAAACAGCGGGCGCCCGTCGGAGCCGAGCAGCGTGCCGCTGTCGGGCGGGTGTACGCCGCCGAGGATCTTGACGAGCGTCGACTTGCCGGCGCCGTTCTCGCCGACGACGGCGTGCACCTCGCCGCCGTAGAGGTCGATCGAGACGCCCTCGAGCGCATGCACGGCGCCGAACGCCTTGCTGGCGTCGCGGACGCTGAGGATCGGCCGCGCGGCGGGACCCGCCGCGGGGCTCATCGCCCCGGAGCCGGCAGCGCTCGCCTGCGCCCCGGACTTCGCGGGCTCGGGCTCACGCTCGCGCCGATGCGATCCCTCGCCGCCCTCGTCGTTTGGTTGTTCCTGCTCGCTCACTTCTCGCACAGGCTCGCAGTTTCTGATCGCTGGAGCGGCGAAGAACGCGGCCGTCGCGGGCGCGTCGGCCCGCGACGGCCGGCCCGTCGCCCTGGCCGGACCAGCGGGTCGCCGGCACTGCGCCGGCGACCCGTGGCCCGTCAATCGTTGTTTGTTAGAAGCTGAACTGCCCGACGTTGGCCTTGGTGAACGTGGTCGTTCCACCCGGGTCGATCGTGCCGTCCGGTCCGATCGTCTCCTTGCCGTAGGAGCCGGCGGTGAACGACTGGCCGGTCGCGTCCGTGATCGTCTTGGACGCCAGGTTGACCGCGAGGTACGCCGCGATCGTGCCGGTCCGAGCCGGATCCCACAGGATGACGTCCGGTGAGGTCCCGTTCTCGATGTAGGCCTTCATCTCCAGCGGCGTGCCGAGCCCGGTCAGCTTGACCTTGCCGATGTCGTGCGCCGCGTCGATGACCTGTGCGGCAGCCAGGATTCCCACCGTGGTCGGCGAGATGATCCCCTTCAGGTGCGGATACTTCTGCAGCAGACCCTGGGTGACCTGGGTCGCCGTCGTCGGATCGTCATTGCCATAGACCGTGTCCACGAGGTCGAGCTTCGGGTACTTCTTCAGCTCGGTCTTCATGTAGCCGATCCAGACGTTCTGGTTGGTCGCCGACGCCTCAGCCGAGACGATCGCGATCTGCCCGGAGCCGATCTCCTGGGCCATATCGACGACCTCGCTCTCACCGATCGCCGACGCCGGAGCATTCTCGACGTAGGCCGAACGGCAGGTGGGCGCATCAGAGTCGTAGGTGACGACCGTGATGCCCTTGGCCATCGCCGACTTCAGCGTCGAACAGAGGGCCGTCGGGTCCGTCGCCGACACGATCAGGATGTTCGCGCCCTTGGCGATCGAGGCCTGGATGGCCGGGAGCTGCGAGGCCGCCGTGGCGGCGGTGCCGCTCGTCTCGGTCCCGGTTTCGCCAAGCGTCTTCAGCGCTGCGAGGGCGCCACCCGTCTTCACGCTGTCAGCCGTCGTGAAGTAGGAGTTGCCGAGGTTCTTCGGGATGACATAGACCTTCAGGCCCTTCTTCAGCGAGGCCGCATAGGCCACCCCGCCCACGATTCCGATCGCGCACAGGGCCGAGACGGCCAAAATCAGTGTGCGCTTGCTCAAGCGAGACGTCATGACATCTGATCCTTTCGAAGGATTGATCGATTCCCTGGCTGAACTCAGCGCAGGTCGCTCGGACGCCGCGAGCCTTCGGCGACCGGTTGGCTGCAACGACATGCTGAGTTGGGGGCTGTCACGTGGGGACAACGACCGTCGCCGCTCACTGTGCTCATGGTGAGACGACCTCGACCTCATGGCGGGAAACCGGCGCCCCAACGCGCCGTGAACCCGCCAGCGCGCCGCGTCGCGTACGCGGGAGCGCACGCCGGCGACAGCCGACTGGATGAGGACCACTTGCCGGTCGTCGCGAAGACCGAAACAGACCCACGACGCCATCGCCGGCGCAGCGATGAGAGCGGATTTCGCTGCTCCTCGCAGCACTCCCGCCACCGCAACGCCAACCTGCTGCCGGGACCTCCCCGCGGCCCGACAGCCTCCTCTCCTCATCAACGAACAACTCCGCCTCGACGCGCGGCCGAGCGCTGCCCCAGGGCTTTGCCCGACAGATTCGACCGCTCATTTTTGGTGGAGTGCAGTGAGCAAACACGCGGCGCGATCATATCCGAACGTTGCGGAGTTGTGCGGAAATCAGCGCGAAATAGCCATCCGGCCCAATGCCGGCGGGGTTCAAGGACGCCCGCGGGCTGCTGGCACCACATGTTCGTGGCGCCGGACTACACTGTGCGCGAAGATCGGGTCGCCGGACGCTAACCTGATTGTAAGCTCGCCCTAACGGCGCTCTCCGAAAGCCGACCGAACATGACCCAGCCGACGATTGAGCAGGGAACCGCCCCCGCCGCCCCCGAGGCGGCCGAACAGGGCGCGATCCCGGAGGACCGCAGGCGCTCGATCGCCGATCTGCTGCTGGCCACCGGCGCGGTGACGGTCTCGCAGGTGGAGACGCGCTTCGGCGTCTCGGCGATGACGGCGCGCCGCGATCTCGGTGAGCTGGAGCGTCGCGGCCTCGCGCGGCGCACGCACGGCGGCGCCGTGCTGCCCAACGCCGCCGGCCACGAGGACTCCTTCGACCGCCGGATGAACGTCGCGGCCGCGCCCAAGCGCCTGCTGGCGCGCGCCGCGGTCGAGCTGATGAACCCGCACGAGACGGTCTTCCTGGACTCCTCGACCACCAGCTTCTTCGTCGCGCGCGAGATCGTCGGTGTCGGGATCGCGGCGACCGTGCTGACCAACAGCCTGCCGATCATGTCGCTGCTCGCCAGCGAGGCCGGGCCCAACGTGGAGCTGATCGGGGTCGGCGGCACGCTGCGCACACTGACCCGCTCGTTCGTCGGCGCCGGCGCGACACGCACCGTCAACGAGCATTACGCCGACCGGCTGTTCCTCAGCGTCAAGGGTGTCGTCGACGGCGATACGCTGACCGACGCGGACTCACTCGAGGCCGACGTCAAGCGCTCGATGATCGCCCACGCGCGCGAGGCCGTGCTGCTGATCGACGGCTCAAAGCTGACCGAGCGGGGCCTGATCGCGATCGCGCCGCTGTCGCAGATCACGATCGCGCTCGCCGCCGACATCAGCGCCGACCAGGCCGCGGCGCTCGGACGCGCCGGCACGACGGTGCGGATCGTCCGCGCCGGCGAGGCCGCACCCGCCGCGGCTCACCACGCCGGCAGCAGCTAGCCGGCGCCCGCCGGCTCAGACCGCGACGCCGCCGCCACGACGCGCGGCCGTGCGCGCGACGTAGTCCGACGCACGGAAGGCCGCGACCGGGTCGCCCGCGGCGCCGAGCTCTTCGCGCACCCGCCCGCAGAGCGGGCGCACGTCGGTCTGGTAGGCGTGCAACAGCAGCTCGTGGCCGCCCAGCACGTCGCCCGCCCGCTGGGCTTCGCGCAGCGCCGCCTGATCGACGATCAGCGCCTTCGCGTATGCCTCCTGGAGGTTCGCGACGCTGAGGATCATCGCCTCGACCTTCTCCTCGATGTTGTGCGACTGGTCGATCGTCAGGCGCGGCAGCGGACGCCCGCTCCCGACCAGCTCGCAGAACACCAGGAACAGGGCGAACGGGTTGACCGAGCCGACCAGCAGGTCGTCGTCGGCGTACTTGCGGTCGTTGAAGTGGAAGCCGCCGAGGCGCCCCTGCGCCCCGACCAGCGCGACGATCTGCTCGACGTTGGTGCCCTGGGCGTGGTGGCCGAAGTCGACGAGCACGCGCGCCCGCTCGCCGAGGCGCCCGCAGATCGCCATCGCCGTGCCCCAGTCGGGGATGTCGGTGGCGTAGAAGGCGGGCTCGAAGAACTTGTACTCGACCAGCAGCTCCTGGTTCTCGGGCAGTGCCGCGTAGAGCTCGCTCAGGCAGTCGATGATGCGCTCGTGCCGTGACGCGAGGCCGTCCTGCCCGGCGTAGTTGGTCCCGTCACCGAGCCACAGCGACTGCGCGCTCGAGCCCAGCTGCGTCGCGATCGCGACGCACTCGAGCAGGTGCTCGACCGCCCGGGCGCGGATCGCGGGGTCGGGGTTGGCGATCGAGCCGAGCTTGTAGTCGGGATCCTGGAAGAGGTTGGGATTTACCGCGCCGAAGCTCAGCCCGAGCTCGGCGGCATGCTCGCGCAGCGCGCCGAGATCATCGACCGCGTCCCAGGGGAAATGCAGTGCGACCGCCGACGCGGCTCCGGTCAGCCGGTGCACCTGCGCGGCGTCGTCGAGGCGCTCGAAAACGTCGCGCGGGCGGCCCGGCTGGGGAAAGACCCCAAAGCGCGTGCCGGAGTCGCCGTATCCCCACGAGGGCGTCTCGATGACCAGCGCGGCGAGCGCCGCCGCCGCCGCGTCGACGTCGCAGCCGTCCTCGCGCAGCCGGCTCGCCAGGTGCTCGTAATCGTGACTGGTGTCGGTCATCTGCGTAGCCTTTCGATTCTTTTTTATGAGCCGACTGCCGTCGGCCTGGTTGTCTGGGCGTCCAGCCCGGTCACGGCGAGAAAGCGAGCGTAGCTCTCGGCCGCCTGCCCATCGCCGGAGGGTTCGTAGGTCACCGTCGGTGAGGAGGCGGCGGCGATCTCGCGCAGCTCCGCGAGCGTTCCGCCAAGCTCGCCGGCCGCCCGGGCCTGGACCAGCACGTTGCCGAGCGCCGTCGCCTCGTCGGGTCCGGCGAGCAGCGGCAGCTCGCAGAGGTCGGCGGTGAGGCGGCAGAGCAGCTCGTTGCGGGCGCCGCCGCCAACGACGTGCACGCGCTCTATGCGCGAGGCCGTGACGTGCTCGAGGCGCTCGAGCACGAGGCGGTACTTGCAGGCGAGCGAGACGAGGATCGAGCGCGCGAACTCCCCCGGCGTGAGGGGCGGCTCCTGCCCGCCGGCGATGCAGTGCGCCGCGATGCGCGCCGGCATGTCGCCGGGCGCGAGCAGCCCGTCGTCATCGGGGTCAAAGAGGGCGACGTCGGGGCGAGCCGACGCGGCCAGCTCACGCAGCTCGTCATAGTCGAGCGCCGTGCCGGCCGCGGCCCACGAGCGGCGGCACTCCTGCAGCAGCCACAACCCCATCACGTTGCGCAGCAGGCGCGTCGTCCCGTCAAGCCCACGCTCGTTTGTCAGATTGAGCGCGGCGGCATCGGCGCTGAGGTAGGGCGTCGCGACCTCCAGCCCGAGCAGCGACCAGGTGCCGGAGGAGAGCACGGCGTCGTGGGGGCCGCGCAGCGGCGCGGCGGCGAACGCCGAGGCGGTGTCGTGCGCGGCCACCGTCCACACCGGCGTGCCGGCGGCGGCGCCGGCGAGCGGGCCGTGCAGCGCCAGCAGCGGGCCGAGCAGCGTGCCCGGAGCGACCGGCTGACCCGCGAACGGCGCCGCCGGAAAGGCGAGTCGGGCGATCAGCTCGCGCGCCCAGCCGCCGCTGCGCGCGTCGAGCAGGCCCGTCGTCGAGGCGGCCGTGACCTCGTTGGCAAGCTCGCCGGTCAGCCACAGGCCGAACAGGTCGGGGATCAGCGCGATCCGCGCCGCCAGCTGCGCGGCCTGGTCCTCCGCCTCCGCCGCGAGCTGGAAGATCGTGTTGATCGCCATCGTCTGGATGCCGGTGACGGAGTAGAGCTCGTCGCGGCTCACGCGCCGGTGAACGCGGTCGACCATCCCACGGGTGCGCTCGTCGCGGTAGTGGAACGGCAGCCCGAGCAGCCGCGAGGAGCCGTCCAGCAGGCCGTAGTCGCAGCCCCACGAATCGACGCCGACGCCCAGCAGCGGCGCCTTCGCCGCGGCGCGCGCCAGTCCCTCGAGCGTGTCGGCGAACAGGCCGAGCAGGTTCCAGTGCAGACCGTCGGGGAGGCGGAGCGGGCGGTTCTGGAAGCGGTGCACGACCTCGAGTGAGACCGAGCCGCGCTCCAGTCGCCCGAGCACGACCCGCCCGCTGTCGGCTCCCAGGTCGACGGCGGCGAAGGCCGGGGCGGACGTCAAGACCGTGGCCCGCCCGGGGCGCGCAGCGACTGCGGGGGCGAGCGCCGGGAGGTTTGGTTTCGTTCGAAACTGGTCCGGCTTCGCACCAAACAACCGTAGTCGAGCAACGTCGGCGCAGTCAAGTTCGCCCGACCGCCGCCGCTGCGGCGTGTCGTAGGATGGCGGCGATGGCGACCGACGAGCGTGGGGGCGACGCGATCCTCGACTGCCACTGCCACGCCTGGGCACGCTGGCCCTACCTGCCGGCCGTGCCCGACGAGGACACCCGCGGCTCGGTCGAGCTGCTGGCTTTCGAGATGGAGCGCCACGGCGTTCAGCGGGCCGTGGTCGTCTGCGCCGCGATCGACAACAATCCCGACAACGTCGACTATGTTTCACGCGCGCGCGAGAAACATGGCGATCGCCTGGCCGTCGTCGCGGATCTCGACTGCACCTGGAGCGACACCTACCACGAGCCCGGCGCGCCGGAGCGGCTGCGGGCGCTGCTCGAGCGTCACGAACTGGTCGGCTTCACCCACTACGCCGCCGAGCGCAACGACGGCTGGCTGCTCGGCGCGGAGGCCGACGCGCTGTTCGCGCTGGCGGCCGAGCACCGGCTGATCGTCAGCCTCGGCGCCAACCCGCGCTGGCAGGCCGACCTGCGCGTGCTCGCCGCCCGCCACCCGAGCGTGCCGGTGCTCTGCCACGCGCTCGGCGTGATCAGGGCCGCCGAGGGCCTGCAATCCCCCGGCCTCGCGCAGGTGATCGCCTCCGCCGCCGTGCCCAACATCCTGCTGAAGGTCTCCGGCTTCCACTACATTGCACAGCACGCCTGGGATTACCCCTGGCCCGACGCGCTCGCGGCCTTCGAGCGGATCTTCGACGCCTACGGTCCGAGTCGCCTGTGCTGGGGCTCGGACTTCCCCGCGTCGACCCGCTACACCACCTTCACCCAGTCACTCGAGGTGGTGCGCTCGCACTGCCCGTTCATGACCGCCGAGGACCGCCGGCTCGTGCTCGGCGAGAACCTCCGCGGCCTGCTCGCGAGCGGGCAGGCCCGCGGCTGAGGGCGGGGCGGGCCCAAGTTCGAGTTTGGCCAGCGCCCAGCGGGGTAGGGCGAGCGTATGCCCAAGACCACAGTCGAGCAGACGCACGAGATCGAGGAGCTTGTCGACGAAGCGCTCGAACGACTCGATCACGTACGCCACGCACTCACGATGCTCGAAGGCCGCCTGACCAAGCCACACGGCGAGAAGGCCGCCTGACCAAGCCACACGGCGAGAAGGCCGCCTGGACAAGCCACACGGCGAGAAGGCCGCCTGACGAGCCGCACGGCGAGAAGGCCGCCTGACGAGCCTGCGCGCGGGCGAAGCCAACAGGGACCGCAGGCGAAGGAGCCAACGGGGACGAAGGCGAGCGCAACGGGGACGAAGGCGAGCGCGACCGGGACGAAGGCGAGCGCGACCGCGATGGGCCCGGCGCTCAGGCGCCGGCGAGACCCGGGCGCACGTTCTCGGGCGTGAGTACCGCTCGCGGCTGCAGACCGGCGAAGTGGCGCAGGCACTCGTCGACCATCAACGAGAAGAAGCGCCGGCGGCTCTCCTCGGTGTAGCCGGCGATGTGCGGCGTGAGGAAGACGTTGGGCAGATCGAGGAGCGGCGAGTCGGTCGGAATCGGCTCGGGGTCGAAGACGTCCAGGCACGCGATCAGATCGCCGCGCGCGAGCCGTGCGAGCAGCGCGTCGCTGTCGATCACCCTCCCGCGCGAGACGTTGACCAGCACCGCGCCGGGGCGCAGCAGCTCCAGCTCTGGCGCCCCCAGCATCCGCTCGGTCCCCGCCGTGAGGGGAACCAGCACGAACACGACGTCGCAGCGCAGGACCGCATCGAGCGGGCCGAAGTCCACACCGTAGGCCTCCGCCAGGGCGCGCGGGGCGAACGGGTCATGGGCGCGGATCTGGACGCCGAAGGGTCCGAGCAGCTGCACCAGGCGCCAGGCGAGGTGCCCGAAGCCGACCATGCCGACGCGCTTGCCGCTCAGCTCGGCGCCGTCGTAGCCTGGACCGGAGCGTTCCGCGTGCGGGAGGCTCGGCCGGTGGGCGATCATCGCTCGGAAGTCCGCCCCGGCGTTGCGCAGTCCGATCAGGGCCAGCCCGAGCGCCCATTCCGCGGTTGGCCAGGACGAGCCGTGGGTCGTGTCGACGACCACCACGCCCCTGTCATCCGCGGCGGCGATATCGAGGCGGTAGCCGAAGCGGTCGCCGTCGAGCTCACCGAGCATCGTCAGCGACGGGGCGCCGGCGAGCACCTCGGCGCTGACGTACGGGGCGCCGTGGCAGACCACGAGGACGTCGAGTCCCGCGGCGAACTGCGCGAGCTCCGCTTCGGCCGCCGCGTCGCGCGGGGCGGGACCGCTGAGGTCGGAGGCGACCGTGAAGGGACGGAAGGAGAAGTCGGCGAACGGCTGCAGGCGAGCGAGGTCGGCGTCGTCGATGTTTCGCTCCCTCGTGTACTGGTTGCAGGCGAGGCCGACCTGCGGCCGCCGCGCGCCGCCGGCGTCGCTCACCGGATCGCCACCGAGCCGTCCTCGCGCAGCGGCGGATCCGAGAGGTCGACGGACTCCGGCGGGTGCTTGGCGAGACCGGCGTCGTTCAGCTCGATCCCGAGGCCCGGGCGATCGGGGGCGATCAGGTACCCGTCACGCACCTCGATCACGTGATCGACGATGTCGGTCCACTTCGGCGCGTCCTGCGGGACGTGCTCCTGCGCCTCCCAGTTGGGCACGCAGATGCCGAGCTGGACGTGTGCCGCCACGCCGACCGGACCGGAGGGCACGGCGTGGGGAAGGACGCCGGCGTGGAAGGCCTCGCCCAGGGCGCAGATCTTCTTGACGTGCGTGATGCCGCCGGAGGTGCCGACGTCCGGGCGGATGAAGTTGACGCCCGGGCGCTCGAGGTACTCGGCGAACTCCCAGATCGTGGTGTTGCGCTCGCCCGCCGCGACCGGCAATGAGACCTTGGCGGCGAAGGCCCGCATCGCGGCCACGCTGTCGGGCGGGATCGGATCCTCGACGAACAGCGGCCGCAGCCGCGCGAGCTCGCCGCAGAGCATCACGGCGTCGCCGGCGCTCATGTTGCGATGCAGCTCCACACCCAGGTCGATCTGCCAGCCGACCGTCTCGCGGATCGCCGCGAAGCGCGCGACGAGGTCGGCGATCCGCGCAGCCTGGCGCTGGCCGTGGTGGTCGTGCTGGAAGAGGATCACCTTGAGCGCGGTGTAGCCGTGATCCTCGACGGCGGCGCGCGAGGACTCCACGACCTGCTCGAGCGTGCCGGTGTCGACAACGCGCATCGCGCGCACCGCGCGCCTTGCGCGCCCGCCGAGCAGCGCCCAGACCGGGGCCTCGAAGTGCTTGCCCTTCAGATCCCAGAGCGCCTGGTCGATCGCCGAGATCGCAGCGGTCACCACCATGCCGCGGAAGCTGAAGGCGCGATACAGGGCGAGCCAGTGGTGCTCGACGTCGAGCGCGTCGCGGCCCTTGAGGTAATCGCCGAAGGAGCGGACGATCTCGGCGACCGCGGTTGGCCAGCCGAAGAAGGTCGCCTCGCCCACACCCGTGGTCCCGTCGTCGGCGGTCACCCGCACGTAGCAGGCGCTGCCTGCCGGGATCGCCTCGACCGTTTCGATCTTCATCTCGTCTGGCTCCTCGCCGGTGGCCGCCGACGCCCGCGCTCAGCGACTGCCTGCAGGGTAGACGAACTCCGGCTCGATCCGGACGCGCGGGGCCGCGATCAGCTCCACGATCAGCGGCAGCGCCGGCGAGGAGAAGTAGGCGAAGGCACCGTCTCCCTCGGCGCCGAAGCCGTGGGCGGCCTGCAACTCGACGAAGCCGGCGGCCAGCGCCTGCGCCACCGCGGCCGGGTGGTCGAGCACGTACTTGCCGACGTGATGCAGCCCCTCGCCGTGGGCCTCGAGGTGCTCGGCGAAGATGCTCGGCCCCGCCAGTGGCTGGACGAGCTCGAACTGCATCTCTCCCTGCCAGGCGAGCGCATGGCGCAGCGAGAACTCGACCTCCCCGCCGCCGTAGCGCATCCCCTTGAGAATCCCGGGCTCGAGACGGTACGCGGTCCAGGGGCCGATGCCCAGCTGCGCGCTGAAGCGCCGCACGGCCTCGTCGAGATCGTGCACGACGATCGCGCACTGCTTCAGCGGCGGGTCCAGAAACGGTGAGGGCTGCTCGGTCATGGTGCGCTCAGCTCGCTTTCATCAGGAGCCCGTTGGCCCTGTCGATCGGATCCTGCACGGCGGAGATCGTGCCGTCGGCGACGTCGGCGATCGCCACGAAGGCGCCCGCCGCGCGCGACTCGGCGATCGCCCACACGCCGGCGACGGCCAGCAGGCCCGCGCGCCCGTCGACCTCGGGCGCGCGTCCCTCGCCGATCGCCGTGATGAAGTCGTCGAGCTCGATTGCGATCGTTGCCGCATCGACCTCCGCGAAGGGCAGGTCGTACTCGGTTCCCTCGGGGCCGAAGAATTCGGCCGTCACGCCGTGGAGGCGGAAGTCCCCGAGCTGCGCGCGAAGCTCGGCGCCGGTCAGCCTGCGATCGGCCAGCTCCACGACGACCGGGCCCCCGGTGCGGTCGAAGGGGACGCTCATCGAGCCGTTGCGCCCGTGCAGGCTGCGCTGGATCCAGCTGCGAGGGGGGCCGGACGGCAGGTAGGAGAGCTGGATCAGCGCCCCAGCGGCCGTCTCGAAGATGGCGACGAGCGAGTCGTCGCCGGTCGCTCGCATGACTCCCGGCTCGAGCTCCTCCACGTCACCGCCGGCGACCATCCCGGGCGCGAGCACCCGTCCCGGCTCGGCGATGAACGCCACGCCGCAGGCACGCTCCAGGTCGCCGAGCAGGTAGGAGAAGATGTCGGTGTAGTGCACGCCCATGTCGAGCGCGATCGAGCCCTTCTCGCGCAGGTGGCGCCACGGGCTGATCAGGACGCCGTTGCCGCCGCCGATGTTGCACTCGAGCATCAGGTGGATGTCGCCGAGCATGCCGCTGTCGAGCACGGCGCGCGCGAGCCGGTTGGGAGCGTCACGGCGGTAGTTCTCGGCGGTCGCGAGGATCGCCCCCGAGGCCGCCGCCGCGTCGACCATCTCGCGGCATGCGCGCACGGTCACCCCGAGCGGCTTCTCGCTCAGCACGTGAATCCCCGCGGCCAGCGCCGGAACGGCGATCAGGTGGTGGATCGAGGGCTCGGTGACGAGGTCGATCGCCTGCACGGCGCCGCTCGCGATCAGCTCGTCCGCGCTCGCGAAGACGGCGGGCCGCGACCCGAGCAGCTCCGCCACCACCTCGGCGGCATGCTCGGCCGCCTCGCGGCGCGGGTCGCAGACCGCGGCGAGCTCGAAGCCGCGCACACCGACACGCCGGAGCGCAGCGTAGGCGCGCAGATGACGGTGGCCCATGCCACCGCACCCCACCAGTCCGATCGCTGAATCGCTCAACTCCGGTGCTCGCCGCTCAGGCGCCGCGGCGCGCGGCGCCCATCAGTACATCACCGCGCCGGCCGACAGGTTGATGTCCTGACCGGTGACGTTGTTCGCCGCCGTGGAGCACAGGAACAGCGTCAGCTCGACCACATCCTCCTCTGACACGGTCCGCTTGAACGCGGTGCCCGCGGTCATCTCGGCGCGGAGCGCATCGGCGCTCAGACCGCGCTCCTGGGCCATCGTGACGATCACGTTCTCGAGGCGTTCGCCGCCGACGAGCCAGGGCGAGATGACGTTGACGTTGATGCCGCTGGGGCCGAGCTCGTGCGCAAGGGTGCGCGTGAGCCCGACGACGCCGAGCTTGGCTGCGGCGTAGGGCGTGCGGTTCAGCAGCGGCTGCTTGCCCGTGACCGATCCGATGTTGACGATCTTGCCATGCGCAGAGCGTTCGAGGTAGGGCAGGGCCGACCGGCAGGACAGGAACACGCCGGTCAGGTTGACGGCGAGCGTCTCGTCCCACTCCGCGAGCGTGACCTCGGCCAGCGGCGCCGTCGGACCGGCGATGCCGGCGTTGTTGACCAGGATGTCGATCACGCCACTCGAGCCGCCCGCGAGGGCCATCAGCGCCTCGACGTGCTCGGGGTCGGTGACGTCGCCGGCAAGGCCTTCGGCCGAGCCGCCCTCGGCGGCGATCGCCGCGCAGACATCGTCGAGCTTCGCCTGGCGCCGCCCGCTCACCACGACGTGCGCGCCACGGCGCGCCAGGCCCTTCGCGATCGCCGCGCCGATCCCCTGACCGCCACCGGTGACGACCGCGCGAAGCCCGGTGAAGGCAGCGGGCGAGGACCCGTTTGGACTGGACTCAGCCACGCCCGTCCCCTCCCAGCGTGGCCGAGTCGCGGCTCCGCGCTCTCACTCGACGCCGGACCCCGTCAGGCCCCTGATGAACGCGGGCTGGACGCAGAGGAAGACGACGATCATCGGCAGCGTGACGATCACGATCGCGGCATAGACGATGTTCTGCGGATGCGTGTCCCCGAACGTCGTCTCGCCGAGCGTCGCCAACGTCTGCGTGAGAAGCTCCAAATGCGGCGAGGATGCCGCGACCAGCGGCCACAGGTACATGTTCCACGCCGTCAGGACCGAGATCGCCACGTATGCACCGGTCGCCGGCTTGGCGAGGGGTACGACCAGCCGGCGCAGCATCGTCCACCAGTTCGCGCCGTCGATGCGCGCCGCGTCGAAGAGCTCCTCCGGCATCTGCGAGATGTATTGGCGGAACAGCAGCGTGCCGAACCCGGTCTGCGCGACGATCGGCAGGATCACGCCCGGGTAGGTGTTGATCAGACCAAGTTTGAGCGTATCGATGAAGGTCGGAATCAGCGTGGTGAGAATCGGGATGAACAGCGAGACTCCCAGCAGCACGGTGATGAAGGTGCGCGAGCGGAAACGCATCTTCGCGATCGCCAGGCCGCCGCTGATGCAGAGCATCCACTGCAGCAGCACGACAAAGAAGGTGAAGATCACCGAATTGAGGAAGCTGCGCGAGTAGATCACCTGTGTCGTGCCTGACAGGGCTGCCGTGTAGTTGCTGAAATGCAGCGAGTTGGGGATGATCTGGGGCGTCAGATCCGCCGTCTGGGAGTCCGGCATCACCGAGTTCAGCGCCATGTAGAAAAGCGGCGCGGCCATCAGCACGCCCACGAGCGTGGCGACCAGCACGCGCAGCGAATGTGTGATCCCGGCCCTGTTCATCATGCGCGCCGACCCACCAGGTAGAACAAACGGAGCACCGCCAGGACGCCGCTGATCAGCGCGATCTGCAGGACGGACAGCGCCGCGCCGTAGCCCCACAGTCCGTAGGTGAAGCTCTGCTGGTAGATGTAGAAGATCAACGTCGTCGTCGCGTAGTTCGTGCCGCCGGTCGGGGTGAGGATGTTCACGAGGTCGAATGACCCGGTCGTGAACGAAAGGATCGACACGATCGCGACCAGCACCGTGAACGGACGCACCATCGGCCAGATGATGTAGAAGACCCGCCGGATCGGACCCGCTCCGTCCAGGGTCGCCGCCTCGATGACCGAAGCCGGGATGCGCTGCAGAGCAGCTAGGTAAAGGATCGTCGCAAGCGGCAGGCTGAGCCAGATCGCGATCACATCCAGCGCCGGCAGCGCGTACGTCGTGCTCACGAACCAGTTCGGCGGGACGATCCCGACCTGCGAGAGCACCCAGTTGACGACGCCGTAGCCGGGACCGTCGAGAAAGATGTAGCGCCACACCACGGCGGAGGCGGCGAACGACATCGCTGCGGGGATCAGATAGAGCGAGCGCACGGCGCCCACGAAGCGGAAGCGGACATTGATCAGCAGGGCGAGCCCGAGCCCGATCAGGACCGTGGGGACGACGCCGAAAAGCATGAACTTCACGGTGTTCCCGACCGCCACGCCGACGATCGGGTCGGAGAACATCTTCTGGTAGTTCGCGAGGCCCACCCATTTGGGGGCGCCGTTGTTGATGTCCCAGGTCGTGAAGCTCAGGTACAGCCCGCCGACGATCGGGACGATGATGAAGATCGCGAACATCGCAAGGTTCGGACCCATCATCAGCGTGGCCGCCCGGCCGTCGCGACGCGAGTTACGCCGGCGCGGCGGTGTGAGTGAGGGGCCGAGGTTTGCGGTTGAGGGCTCAGACATGGGCGTGTGGCTGATGTGGCGGATTGGTCAAGGTACTGCCATGCGCGCGGGAGATGAGAACGGCCGGCTCATCTGCGAGCCGACCGTTCTGGCTTCATCTCATCTGCCTCGCGCGAGAGATGCGAACGGCCGGATCATCTCTGAACCGACCGTTACGCATCATCTCATCCATTCACCAGCAGGGAACGTTCCGTCTCCTGCTAGCCGGAGTACGCGGCGTTCATCTGCGACTGCAACTGGCTGAGCCCTGACGACAGGCTCTCCGCACCGGTCGTCACCGCCTCGACGAAGTTCGGGATGTCCGTGTTCGACTGTGTGAACACGGTACCCGGCGTCTGCGGGGCGATGATCGCCTTTGCGGCGTCGATCGACCATGCGTTGTTGTTGGTCGGGAACGACTGGTTCGGACCAGGACCGCCTGCGAGGTGGCGCCACTCGGCCGACGGGCCGTTGAGCGCTGCCGCTGCGGGGATGATGCCGAACGTGTCCTCGCCGACCTTCGAGCCGGCGGCCGAGAACAGGTACTGGATGAACGACTCGGCGTTCGGCAGGTCCGCGGTGTGGTTGCCGCCGGCCGAGCCGTTGACGACCGACGGGGAGAGCGTGAAGCTGACGCTACCGCCACCCACCGGGTAGTCGACCTTGCTCTTGCCGATCGGGATCGTCGGCATCGTGACGACGTTCCACTTGAACTTGTTACCGATCGCCGCGGCGTAACCGGCAGCGCCACCGCGCACGGCAAGCGCCATCGCGGCCTCACCGGACTCGAACACGCCACCGCAGTCGCCGGCGGCGTTTGCGCCGATCTGGGACTCCGGAACGGCGTCGCCGTTCTCCAGCGGAGCGAGCATGAGCTTCCATGCGTTCTGCGCGGCCTTGGTGTCCAGCGTGGCCTTGGTCTCAGTGAACGCGGTCACACCATAGGCATGCAGCACCGGGTTGTACTCGGCCTGCCAGTCCGGGCGCAGGCAGATGCCGTACTGCTTCTGGCTGGCGCCGCTGCCCTTGCGCAGCTTCTTCGCGTCGGCCAGCATCTGGGCCCAGGTCCAGCCGTCCTTCGGGAACGGAACGTGGGCGGCTGCGAGCTCGTCCTCGTTGTAGAGGATGACCGTCGCGTCGGCCTCGAGCGGCACGCCGTAGGGGTCGCCGACGGTCACGCCACCGGTCGCGCCGGGCGGCGGGATGTAGGAGGCCTCGAACGACGGGTACCAGTAGCTGACCGGATAGGTTGCGCTGGAGGTCAGGACCGTCTTCAGGTCGGCGGCGAGGTTGTCGACCTCGAAGGTCGGCGTGAGGACGTCATAGGCCTCGTTGATGTCGGGCTGATCGCCGGCCGCCTGCTCGGACTGCAGCAGCGGGACGTAGGTGCTCGGGTTGTTGCTGACGTCGGCGACGCTGACGTGCACGCCCGGGTTGAGCGCCTGCCAGGCCATGAGAATCGTGTCCAGCGTCGTGTAGTCGAACGTGTTGAAGGTGATCGATAGGTTCCCACTGAGGGCCGCACGCTCGACCGTCGCGCTTGATTCGCTCGCGTAGAGGCCGACAACGCCAGCGGCGCACGCCGATGCTACGGCGAACGCTGCAAACCTCCTGCGGAGCCGTGTGGCACGGCTCTTCTTGGCCTCGGAACGAGGCTCATGCACTGTCATTCGGATCTCCTCTCCCAACAAAGTCGGGCCGCTGGCCGTGACCTCACGCGCTCAGCGTCTGTGATGGACAAACTGCGGTCCTGCTTTGCTCCTTCAACGACCGCTTTCGCCAGCTTCGGCTTCAGCGATCGCCGCCTGTTGTAATGTTTCAACGTGAAGCGTCCGGCGAAGCTACACCAACCCTGGTGGCGCTGTCAAGCGGGAACCGTCCTGCCCGGGAGCGACCGGTTGCGTGCCCCGTCGCGGCGCGGATTGGCCGCAAATCGGCATGGCGGCCGCTTTCAAAGGCTCGAGTGGAGGCGAGGGAAGAGTCGTTGTCGCACGCGAAAACCATTGCCAGAGGAGCGGTGATGCAAGCCCTGTTGCGCTCGCGAGCGGCGGCGTGCGCCGGCGCGCACCCGGCGAGGTGCTCGCGAGCCCCCGGCCGCTGCCACGCCTCCCCCTTGGGCGCTCACGCCGGTGCCGCGTGCTAGCCACGAGCTCCCGGCGTTGGCGCATCGGCTCGCCCGGCCCGCTACCGTCTGTGGCCGGTGAGGAGATCGGAGGGCAGATGAAGATCGCGTCGGTCGAGGTGATCGGCGTCGGCAACGAGCTGACCGGCCAGCACACGCTCGTGCGACTGACGACCGACGAGGGGATCAGCGGCCTGGGGCAGTCCGCGTGCTGGGGCTACCCGCGGGGCGTGGCGGGCGTGCTCGGCGAGCTGACGCCGCTTTTGATCGGTGCCGACCCGTTCCGGATCGAGCACATCTGGCATCTCGCCTACCGCGTGCGGCCCTTCCGCAGCAACCTCCTCTCGGCAGCCGTTTCCGCGATCGACCTCGCGCTGTGGGACATCAAGGGCAAGGCGCTCGGCCTGCCGGTGTGGGAGCTGCTCGGGGGACGCACGCGCGACCGCGTCCGGCTCCACGCGCTCGTCGGCGGAGGGACGCCCGACGAGATCGTCTCCTCGGTCAACTGGGCCGTCGAAGAGGGCTTCACGGCGGTCAAGTTCGACCCGCTCGTGCACGGCTACGAGGATCTGTCGATCGGCAGGCTCGTCAGCTCGGCCTGCGCAATGGCCGCCGCCGCGCGGGAGGCGGGCGGCGAGGAGGTCGACCTGATCTTCGAGCTGCACCGCAAGCTCGACCCCACCAAGGCGATCGTCGTGTGCAACGCGCTCGCCGAGTACCACCCGCTGTTCATCGAGGACCCGATCCAGCTCGACTCGATCGAGACGCAGGCCGAGATCGCCAAGCGGATCGACGCGCCGATCGCGATGGGCGAGCGGCTGAGCTCGATCTGGGAGTTCGAGGAGCTGCTCTCGCGCAACGTGGCGATCCTCGTGCGGCCCGATGTCGGTCTCGCCGGCGGCCTTTCGGGGTGCCGCAAGATCGCCGCGATCGCCGAGGCCCACCATTGCGGGGTCGCACCGCACAACTTCCTCGGGCCCGCCCTCACGGCGCCGTCGCTGCACCTGTGCGTGACGATCCCAAACGTCGTGACGCTGGAGTTCCTCCCCGGGGACGAGGATCCGGCCAGCCCGTCGGCAGCCTTCCAGACCAACGTCGTCCGCAAGGGGGGCTACTGCGAGCTGCCGGAGGAACCGGGGCTCGGCATCAGCCTGCTCGACGACTACGCCACGATCGCTCCGGTCGTGGATCGCCCGATGTCGGGCGAGAGACTGATTCGCTTCGATGGCTCGGTCGCAACGGCGAGTTAGTCGGTCCGGGCCCCCCCGTTCGGGGGGCGGGCGAGGGACTGGCGAAACGCGGGTGGCTCAGCCGGCGGCAGCGTCGCGCGTGCCGGCCTCGATGCCCTGGCAGGACGCGGCGAGCGGATGGCGAGCCAGCGGTGTGACGGCGATGTCCATGTACGGCCAGAGCGGCAGGCTGGTGAGCGCGTCGTGCAGCACCGTGGCGTCGTCCGCGGACCAGATCGCGCGGTTGGCGAGGCGCCCGGGCACGCGCCAGATCGCCCGCAGCAGGCCGGCCTGCGCCAATGCGTTGCCGCGCTCGAACTCCGCAGCCATCAGCGCCGCGCGGCGCCCGTCGTCGAGATCGGCCGGCAGGGCGACCTCGACTTGCACCAGGAACTCCACGCGCGAGAACTTACACGGCACCGGCCGGGATCGCACTACCATTGCGCCCGCCGCGCAGGCGATGGGCGCAAAGGCGCCCAATTCAGCAAACTGTTCGTGCAGCAGGTCGCGTGGGACGCGGCCGCCTGCCCCCGCCAGAAAGGATCCTGAATGGCCACTGTGACGTTTAAGGGTGCGACTCGGATTTATCCGAAGTCGAGTCGCAAGGCTGTTGATCGGCTTGATCTGGAGATCAAGGATGGCGAGTTTCTTGTGCTCGTGGGGCCGTCTGGGTGCGGTAAGACGACGAGTCTGCGGATGCTCGCGGGGCTTGAGGATGTCGACGAGGGCTCGATCCTGATCGATGACAAGGATGTCGTGAACCTGCCGCCGCGCAGCCGTGATATCGCGATGGTGTTTCAGAACTATGCGCTCTACCCGCACATGAACGTGGCCGAGAACATGGGCTTCGCGCTGAAGATCGCACGGATGCCAAAGGCCGAGATCCGCTCGCGCGTGCAGGAAGCCGCAAAGATCCTCGACCTCGAGGACTACCTGAAGCGCAAGCCGGGCCAGCTTTCGGGCGGCCAGCGCCAGCGCGTCGCGATGGGTCGCGCGATCGTGCGCCAGCCACGCGTGTTCCTGATGGACGAGCCGCTCTCCAACCTCTAGGCAAAACTGCGCGTCGCGTCGCGCAGCGAGATCGCATCACTGCAGCGCCGCCTCGGCGTGACGACCGTCTATGTCACCCACGACCAGGTCGAAGCGATGACCATGGGCGACCGTGTCGCGGTGATGAAGGACGGCGTCCTACAACAGTGCGACACACCCAGAGTGCTCTACGAATCACCGATCAACTCATTCGTCGCCGGCTTCATCGGCTCCCCCGCAATGAACCTGATCGAAGGACACATCGACACCGGCGGACTACTGCTCGGCGAGACCGTGATCCCGATCCCAGCCAAACTCAAAGAACACGCCGGAGCGGTCGGCAGCGCCGTCACCGTCGGGCTACGCCCCGAGGCAATCGAGCTCGTCAGCGAAGGCCACGGCATCCCCGCCGTCGTCAACCTGGTCGAAGAAATGGGCGCCGAAGCCTACGTCTACGCCCAACTCGCCGCCCACGTAACCCAATCAGTCACCGCCGTCAACGACATCATCGCCCGCGTCGAACCCCGCAGCGCACCACGCAGCGGCGACACAATCCACCTACGCGTACGCGAAGAATCAATCCTCCTATTCGACACCCAGACCGGCAACCGCATCGGCGCCCAAACCGCGCCAACAGCGGTCGCGGCGTCCGTTGCGTGACGCTCATCGGGCTGGACGTCGGGACGACCGCCGTCAAGGGCATCGCGATCTCACCTGACGGCGAGCTGCTGGCGAGCGCGACGGAGGAGTACCCGCTGTCCACGCCGGCGCCCGGCTGGGCCGAGCAGGACCCCGAGGACTGGTGGCGGGCGACACAGGCCTGCCTGGCCGCCCTGCCCGAGGGCGAGATCGGATTCTCCGGGCAGATGCACGGGCTCGTGGTGCTCGGCTCGGGCGGCGAGGTGCTGCGGCCGGCGATCCTCTGGAACGACCAGCGCACGGCGGCGCAGTGTGCGGAGATCGAGCGGCGGGTCGGGCTGGAGCGGCTGATCGAGCTGACCGGAAACCGGGCGCTGACCGGCTTCACCGCGCCGAAGCTGCTCTGGCTGCGCGAGCACGAGCCGGATCGCTACGGCGCGATCAGCCACATCCTGCTGCCGAAGGACTACGTCCGCTTCCGCCTCAGTGGCGAGCGCGCGATCGATGTCGCCGACGCGTCGGGGACGCTGCTGTTCGATGTGGCGAAGCGGCGCTGGTCCGCGGAGGTCTGCGACGCGCTGGAGATCCCACTGCAGTGGCTTCCGCCGGCGTTCGAGTCGACCGAGATCGCCGGCGCCGGCGATCAGGCGGCGGCCGCGCTCGGCGTCGGGATCGTCTCGCCCGGCCTGGTCTCGGTTGTGCTCGGCACCTCCGGGGTCGTGTTCGCTGTGCTGCCCGCCTACGCGCCCGACGCGCAGGCCCGGGTGCACGTGTTCTGTCACGCAGCCCCCGGCAGCTGGCACGCGATGGGCGTGATGCTGAGCGCAGCCGGCTCGTTCGCCTGGCTGCGCGGCGTGCTCGGCGGGGACTACCGCACACTCGACGCGGAGGCGGAACGCTGGGAACCCGGCGTCGAAGGCCTCCAATTCGCCCCCTACCTGGCCGGCGAGCGGACCCCCCATGCGGACCCGGACGCCCGCGGCGCCTTCACCGGACTGACGCTCCGCCACGACCGCGGGGCGCTCGCCCGCGCGACGCTCGAAGGAGTCGCCTACGGGCTGCGCGACTCACTCGAGCTGCTGCGCGAACTCGGTGTCAACGCCCGGGCCGGCCGCCTGAGCGGCGGCGGCAGCGCGAGCAGGCTGTGGTCGCGGATCGTCGCCTCGGTGCTCGGCATCCCGCTGGAGCGAACGGAGTCCCAGGAGGGCTCGGCGTTCGGCGCGGCGCTGCTCGCCGGCGTGCGCTCGGGCGTGTTCGCGGACGTGGCCGAGGCGGTGCAGCGGTGCGTGCGCGTGCGCGACGTCGTCGAACCGGACGAGCGCTGGGTGGAGGCCTACGAGCAGGGCTACGGCCGCTACCGCATGCTCTACCCGGCCCTTCGCCCGCTGAGCGCGGGGTAGGAGCGTCGCGATGCGGATCTGCCTGATGATCGAGGGCCAGGAGGGCGTCAGCTGGGAGCAGTGGCTCGCGCTGGCGCTCGCCGCGGAGCGGGCGGAGCTCGACGGCCTGTTCCGCTCAGACCACTACCGCTCGATCCACCGCGGCGACCCCGCCGGCTCGCTTGACGCGTGGGCGACGCTCGCCGCGCTCGCGGCGCGAACGTCGCGGATCCGGCTCGGCACGCTGGTCTCGCCGACGAGCTTCCGGCCGGTCTCGGTGCTCGCGAAATCCGTCGTCACGGTCGATGAGATCTCCGGCGGCCGCGTCGAGCTGGGCATCGGCGCGGGCTGGTTCGAGCCCGACCACGACGCCTACGGCTTCCCCTTCGGGACGGTCGGCGAACGGATGTCGGAGTTCGAACGCCAGCTGGAGGAGATCAATCGCCAGTGGACGAGCGCTGATGATGTGTGGCCGAAGCCCGTCCAGAAGCCGCGCCCGCCGATCATCGTCGGCGGCGGCGCGAAGCCGCGCAGCGTTCGCGCCGCGGTCGCCTTCGCCGATGAGTACAACACCGTCGTCCCGACGCTCGCGCAGGCGCGCGAGCGCTGCGCGATCGTGCGCGAAGCGGCGGCCGCCGCCGGGCGCGAGCCGCTTCGCTTCTCGATGATGACCACCTGCGTGCTAGGCCGCGACGAGGGCGAGGTCCGCGACCGTCTGCGCGCATGGGGCGAATCCTCGAAGCTCGACCACGCCCCGGAGCTGGCGGGCACGGTCGAGGCGGTCGCGCAGACGCTGCGCGACTACGAGGCGGTCGGCGTCGAGCGCGCAATGCTGCAGCACCTCCACCACGAGGACGTCGAGATGGTCGCCCTGCTCGGCGAGCTGGCCCGAGCGCTCGCGAACTAAACGCATACGCCCCGGAGAGGCGTAGTCGGGCAAGCGCCAGGAGCCAGGTCGCCGCCACCAAGAGGGTCCGCCTGACGCGCGCGGCGACGCTGAAATGTGGGCCGGCGAAGCCGGCCACACATTTCAGCTACTGAAACCACTTTCATCATTTCGACGGCTATACTCGCCGCGATGTCGACCTCTCTCAGCGCGAGCGCCCCCGCGAAGACCTCCGTTCGATCGGTCGCGCGGGCTGCGCGCTGGCTGCTCTGGATCGCCGAGCACGAGGGCGCGAGCGCGACGGACGTGGCGCGGGAGTTCGACGTTCCGCTGCCGACCGTGCATCACGTGCTGAGCACGCTGGCGCAGGAGGGCCTGCTCGAGAAGGACGCGGCCCGGCGCTACCACATGGGAGCGAACGTCGGCGTGCTGTCGGGGTCGTTCGTGCGCGAGCAGGGCGTTCCGAGCGTCTGGCAGCGGGCGCTCGCGGAGCTTGCGTCCTCGACCGGGGAGACCGCCCATCTCGCGGCGTGGCGCGGCGGCGAGATCAGAATGCTCGCCGGCGTGGAGGGCAGCCGAGCGGTTCGCGTGCCCGACATCCACATCGGCTCATACGCCCATGCCCATGCGCGGGCGGCCGGCAAGCTGCTGCTGGCGTTCGCGCCGCCGGCGCAGCGCGACTCCTACCTCGCGGCGCATCCGCAGACGCGCCTGACGGCCAAGACGATCACCAACCCGGTTCGCCTGCAGGCCGAGTTGGAGCGCATCCGCGCCGCGCAGTGCGCGAGCGACAACGAGGAGTTCGCGGACGGGCTGGCATGCCTCTCGGTGCCGATCCACCAGGGCGGAGCCGTGGCGGCCGCGTTGAGCGTCGCCGCACCGGCGCAGCGCTTCCGCGCCGAGCGCCAGTTCCTGTTGCGCCAGGCGCGCAACGCGGCAGCGGAGGCTTCGCGCGGCGACGCCGGCGCCGCAGTGGCGATGCTGAGGGGAGCGTGACGAGCGTGCCCGCCACCGAGGTGCCGGCGAAGACCGAGTTCGGCCTGCGCTGCTTCGAGCGGATGCTGCTGATCCGCGGCGTCGAGGACGAGGTCCAGCGGATGTTCGCGCAGGGGCTCGTGCGCGGCACGACACACCTGTGCCAGGGACAGGAGGCGAGCTCGGTCGGGGTCTGCGCAGCGCTGCGCGAGGGGGACACGATGACGTGCACCTACCGCGGTCACGGCGCTGTGCTCGCGATGGGCGCCCAGGCGGATGAGGTCCTCGGCGAGATCATGGGCAAGGCGAAGGGACTGTGCGGCGGCAAGGGCGGCTCGATGCACCTGACCGACGTGCGAATCGGCGCGTACGGGTCCTTTGCGATCGTCGGCGCGCACCTGCCGATCGCGGTCGGTCTCTCGTTCGCGTCGCGCTTCCTCGGTGACGACGCCGTCAGCGTCTGCTTCTTCGGCGACGGGACGACCAACATCGGCGCGTTTCACGAGGCCCTGAACCTGGCCTCGCTGTGGAAGACGCCCACGGTCTTCGTCTGCGAGAACAACCGCTACGGCGAGTACTCGCCGCAGAGCCTGACGACGCCGGTGGAGCGGCTGGCGGACCGCGCGGCCTCCTACGACATGCCCGGGGTGGTGGTCGACGGCAACGACGTGTTCGCCGTGCACGCGACCGCCGGGGAGGCCGTGGAGCGGGCGCGCAGCGGGGAGGGGCCGACGCTGATCGAGTCGCTCACCTACCGCCAGGTCGGGCATTCGCGCTCGGACCCCGCGAAGTACCGCCCGGAGGGGGAGCTCGACGAATGGCTCGCGCGGGACCCGATCGTCCTGCTCGAACGGGCGCTGGTCGAGCTCGGCGTCGCCGAGGACGAGTTGGCGGAGCGGCGGGCGAAGGTCGCCGAGGAGGTCGCCGGCGCGCTCGCGCGCGCGAAGTCCTGGCCCGACCCGGAGCCGCAGACGCGGTTTCAGAACATCTGGACATGAGCGAGATCAGCTACCGCCAGGGGATCACGCAGGCGCTCGCCGACGAGCTGGAGGCCGACGAGCGGGTGGTGCTGTTCGGCGAGGACATCGCCGCCGCCGGCGGCGTTTTCAAGGCGACCGACGGTCTGCAGGAGCGCTTCGGACCCAGGCGCGTGCTCGACACGCCGATCTCCGAGCAGGCGATCGTCGGCTGCGCGATCGGCGCCGCGATCCGCGGCCTGAACCCGGTGATCGAGATCATGTTCGCGGACTTCGCAGGCGTCTGCTTCGACCAGCTCGCCAACGAGCTGCCGAAGTACCGCTACATGACCGACGGCCAGGTCAGCGTCGGTGTGACGGTGCGCCTCGCCAACGGCGCCGGCGGCGGCTTCGGCGCCCAGCACTCGCAGTCAGTCGAGAACTGGTTCCTGAACATCATCGGGCTGAAGATCGTGACGCCGGCGACGCCCGGGGACGCGTACTGGCTCCTGCGCGCGGCGATCCGCGACCCCAATCCGGTGCTCTACTTCGAGCACAAGAACCTCTACAACCTGACCGGGCCGCTCGACGAGCATCAGCCGGTCGCGATCGGCGAGGCCGCCGTCGCTCGTGAGGGCAGCGACATCACGCTGGTCGCGAGCCAGCTGATGCGCCACCGCGCACTGGAGGCCGCCGAACTGCTGGCGACCGAAGGCGTCGAGGCGGAGGTCATCGATCCGCGCACGATGGTCCCCTTCGACCTGGAGACGGTCACGGCCAGCGTCGCCAAGACCAACCGGCTGATCTGCGTGCAGGAGTGCTCGCAGGGCGGCAGCTGGGGCGCGACGATGATCGCGGCGCTGATGGCCGAGAGCTTCGAGCTGCTCGACGCGCCGCCGATCATGGTCGGCGGCGACGAGACGCCGATCCCCTACTCCGGCGAGCTCGAGGCGGCCTGGCTGCCGAGCGCCGAGCGGATCGCGGAAGCGGCTCGCCGGACGCTGGCCTACTGAGGGCGGAGCGCCCGGCGTGATCGCGGACGTCCTGCACTTCTCATTCACCGTCAGCGACATCGAGGCCTCGATCGACTGGTACACGCGCGTGCTCGGACTGGAGCTGGTTTGGCGCCAGCGCCAGGAGAACGAGTACACGCAGGTGCTGGTCGGGATCCCCGGCGCGATCCTCGAGGTGGCGCAGTTCGCCGTGCCGGGCGTGCCGCCCGCGCGATCGACGCACATGCTGGAGCTGGTCGAGTACGTGACGCCCCGCGGGGCGCCCCTGGGGGAGCTTGCGACCAACAGCGTCGGCTGCGCGCACCTGGCGCTGATGGTCACCGACATCCACGCGCGTCACGCGCGGATGTGCGAGCAGGGCGTGCGCTTCGCCAACCCGCCCGTCGCGATAACAGCGGGCGCCAACAACGGCGGCTTCGCCTGCTACTTCCGCGACCCCGACGGGATCACGCTCGAGCTGTTGCAGCCATCGCCGGAACGGCTTGCCGCGCTTGGCCTGCGGTGATCCGGCGCGTCGACCAGATCTGCTTCCTCGTCGAGGACATCGACGCAAGCATCGAGGGCTACTCGCAGCTGTTCGGAGCGACGAGCTGGCGGGGCTACCGCTACGGCCCGGACACCGTCCCGCAGCTCGTCTACCGCGGCGAGCCGGGGCGCTTCTCGTTCTGGGTCGCGCTGTCTGACACCGACCCCCAGATCGAGCTGATCCAGTCGCTGCAGGGGCCGAGCGTCTACACCGAGTGGATCGAGGCGCGCGGGCTGGGCTTTCATCACATCGGGACCTTCACCAAGGACATGGCGGCGGACACCGCCGCGCTGCAGGCGATCGGCCTGGCGGTCAGCCAGTGGGGCCACGGCTACGGCCTCGACGGCGACGGCGGATTCACCTACCTCGACTCGCTCGAGGCGCTCGGCGTGGTTGTCGAGCTGATCGAGATCCCGGCGCGCCGGCGCACGCCCGACCGCGAATGGGTGGTGTCCCGCAAGGGACCCCCGGCCCGGTAGGGCCGCCTAAAAATCGTCCTTTTCGTGGCCGCCAGGGTGGCGGGCTGGCTGGTCTGCGGCGCTATCCTTGCCACCAGCCGTCAGCGAGTGTCAGTCGGGCGTGCTGCAAGTGAGATGAGATGCCCAGTGGGAGGAAACCGTTGACGACGCGCCGCAAGGAGGCTCCGAAGCCGTCCGCGAACACCCCGCGGTCGAATGGGATCGTGCGCCCGCCGCTGCCCGGGCGGGTGACGATTCGCGACGTCGCGCAGCAGGCCGCCGTGTCGCTCGGCACCGCGTCAAACGTGCTCAACCGCCCTGAGCGCGTGGCGCCCGAGACGCGCGAGCGGGTGCTCGAGGTGATCGAGCGGCTCGGCTTCGTGCGCAGCTCAGCCGCCCACCAGATGCGAAGCGGCAACAGCAACTGCTTCGGCGCGGTCGTCCTGGACGCCGCCAACCCGTTCGCGACCGAGACCGTGCGGGGCCTCGAGGACGTGGTGCACGAGCACGGCTGCGCGGTGTATCTGTGTTCGACCGACGGCTCGCCAGACCGCGAGGCTCGCTACCTGCGCCTGCTCGAGGAGCAGCGGGTGCAGGGGATCCTGATCACGCCGGCGACGCGCAGCATCCGCCATCTGCAGACGCTCCGCGACCGCGGGACGCTGGTCGTGCTGCTCGACCGCCGCAGCGCCGACGGGGACCTCTGCTCGGTCTCCGTCGACCACGCGCACGGGGGCGAGCTGGCGGCGCGCCACCTGTTCGAGCTGGGTCACCGGCGGATCGCCTTCATCAACGGACCGCTGCACCTCTCGCAGTGCGCGGAGCGCCGTCGCGGCCTGAGGCGAGCCGCGCGCGAGGCGGGCCTCGACCCCGACGAGAGCATCGTCGAGTACACGGTGGACCCGATCACGGCACTCGAGCAGGCCGAGAGCAGCGTGGATGAGCTGCTCGGAATCGAGGACCGCCCGACCGGCGTGGTGTGCGTCAACGACCAGATCGCCTTCACCGTCCTGCGGACGCTCGCGCAGCGGCGGGTGAGGGTGCCGCGCGACATCAGCGTGGTCGGCTACGACGACGTCGAGTTCGCGGCGATGCTGACGCCGGCGCTGACCTCGATCCGCCAGCCCAAGTACGAGGTCGGCCGCGCGGCGGCGCAGCTGCTGCTCGCCGAGACGCTGGACCCCAACCATCGCCACGGCGACATCCGCTTCGAGCCGGAGCTGATCGAGCGCCAATCGACGAGCGCACGCTCGAGGCTGAACCGCTACAGCCCGGCCGGCGACTGATGGGCGGCGGGTAGGCAATCGCCGCAGCACGCGAAACCCCAGGCGCTCGGCGCGCTCGGGGGTCTGGCAAGATTTCGGAAATGGGAGGCGCCGTGGTGCTCGACGAACAGCAGTGGCAGCGCTTTTCAATCGACGGCTACCTGCACCTGGGACGCGTGCTGACCGGCCCTGAGCTCGAAGCGCTGCGCGCGCGGGCCGACGAGCTTGCGACGGGGAGCGCGGTGGTGCGGGCGGCCGGGGATGGCGAGGCCGAAGGCGGTTTGGCGGCGGTCGGCGCAGCGGCGGCCGAGGAGCCGGGGGACGCACCGGCGTCCGGCGAGGTGAAGGAGCGTCTTCGTGTCGTCGAGGGACTGGAGCACGACGACGTCTTTCGCCCGCTGGTGGCGCACCAGCTCTTCCTCGAGGTCTGCGAGCGCATGTACGCTCCGCACGCGCCGGTTTCGGTCTTTCACGCGATGGTGATCGAGGACCCCGCGTCGGCCGGCGAGGCGACCGTCGCCGCCTGGCGCCAGGACGGGGGCGAGGACTGGCAGCTCGACCGCGACCCGCTCGTGACGCTGTGGGTGGCGCTCGACGACGCAGCGGGCGCGGGCGCCATCGAGGCTGTCCGCGGCAGCCATCGCAGCGGACTGTTGAGCGCGCGGGGAGGCGAGCTGTCGGAGCAGGACGCGGCGATCCACTGCGACGCGGAGCGGATCGTGGCACTCGAGGTTCCCTCGGGGCACGCGCTGCTTCTGCACAGCTGGCTGATCCGGCGCGCCGCCGCCAACCGCTCGGCGACACCGTGGCGCGCGTTCACCGGCTGCTACCTCGACGGGCGCACGATCAACGTGACGAGCGGAAGTCACTACCCGGTCGTGGCGGGAACGGTCGATCAGGCTCCCCACCCCTACATCGGAACGCTCGCGAGCGACCGCGCTGCCGCCGTCGAGAACGCGCGAGTGGCGCAGGAGCGCGCCGCGGGCCTCGAGTCGCAGCTCGCCGCCGTGCGCGAGCGCTGCGAGGCGGCGGAGGGCGAGTTGCGCACTCTGGAGGCCGAACGCGAACACGCGAGCCGCGAGCGCACGGGCCTGCCCGCGCGGGCGGCGCAATGGCTGCGCTCGTTGCGCCACCGAGGGAGCGGAGCCGCGCCCACCGTGGAATGAGCGCCGAGGTCGGGTGAGGCCGGCGCTCGTGGCGGTCTGGCTCCCGGCGCCGCGCCGTGGCGCGAGAACGGAGGAGGAGGACGGCGAGGATGGGCGCTGAGCGCGAGAGAGTTGCGGGCTTTGGACAACCGGCCGACGGGCTGTCCGCCGCCACGCCCTGGTACGCGTGGGGGCCGTATGTGAGCGAGCGCGCCTGGGGGACGGTTCGCGAGGACTACAGCCCCGGCGGCACAGCCTGGGAGTACCTGCCACACGACCACGCCCGCTCACGGGCGTTTCGCTGGAGCGAGGACGGGCTCGCCGCGATCTGCGACGTCCACCAGCGGCTGTGTCTGGGGCTCGCGCTGTGGAACGGTTGCGACCCGATCCTCAAGGAGCGGATCTTCGGGCTGACCGGCAACGAGGGCAACCACGGCGAGGACGCCAAGGAGTACTGGTGGTACCTGGACGCGCTGCCGAGCCACGCCTGGCTGCGCTGGCGCTACCACTATCCGCACGCGGCGTTCCCCTACGAGGACCTCGTCGCGACCAATCGCGCGCGCTCCCGAGAGGAAGCGGAATACGAGCTGCTGGACACCGGCGTGTTCGACGATGACCGCTACTGGGTGATCGACGTGGACTACGCCAAGGCGGACCCGACGGACGTGCTGATGCGGGTGCGCGTGACGAACGCCGGCCGCGAAGCGGCGATGCTGCACGTGCTGCCGACTTTGTGGTTTCGCAACCGCTGGGCCTGGGGCGATGAGGTGACGAAGCCGAGCCTGCGCTCGGACGCCGAGATGGTGATCGCCGAGGAGCCGCGGCTCGGCCGCTATGCGCTGGTGCTCGGCCCCGACGGCGACGGAGCGCCGCCGGCGATCCTCGTGTGCGAGAACGAGACCAACGCCGCGCGCCTGTTCGGCGCGGCCGAGAGTTGCCCGTACCCGAAGGACGGGATCGGCGACCACGTGCTGCACGGCACGGCTTCGGTGAACCCCGAGGGCGTCGGCACGAAGGCGGCGGCCTGGTATCGCCTGAGCGTGGCGGCCGGGGCGAGCGCCGAACTGCGGCTGCGGCTGGTGGCGTGCGCGGAGCCGCCCCGCTCGGCGCGCCGACTGCTCGGGCAGGCCTTTGATCGCGTGATGGAGCTGCGCGAGCGCGAGGCCGACGAGTTCTACGACGAGCTGGCGCCGGGCGACTGCACGCGCGACGAGCGCGCCGTGATGCGCCAGGCCTTCGCCGGCACGATCTGGGGCAAGCAGTACTACAGCTACGACGTGGCCCGCTGGCTGGACGGGGATCCCGGCCAGCCGGTACCGCCCGCGTCGCGCCTGAGCGGTCGCAACAGCGGCTGGCGCCACCTGCTCGCCCTGGACATCATGTCGATGCCGGACCCCTGGGAGTACCCGTGGTTCGCGGCCTGGGACCTCGGCTTTCACGCGGTCGTGCTCGCGCACCTGGACCCGGCGTTCGCGAAGTACCAGCTGCTGCTGCTGTGCCGCGAATGGATACAGGACGCCGACGGTGCGCTGCCGGCCTACGAGTGGGCGTTCGGCGACGTCAACCCACCGGTCCACGCCTGGGCGGCGATGAAGGTGTGGGCGATCGACGGAGCCACCGACCACGAGTTCCTGGAACGCGTGTTCCTCAAGCTGCTCATCAACTTCACCTGGTGGGTGAACAGGAAGGACAGCCAGGGCAACAACATCTTCGAGGGCGGCTTTCTCGGGCTCGACAACATCTCGGCGATCGACCGCTCGAACGTGCCGGGCATGGACACGCTGGAGCAGTCGGACGCCACTGGCTGGATGGCGTTCTACTGCCTGACGATGCTGACGATCGCCGCGGTTCTGTCCCAGCGCGACGAGGCCTACGAGGACCTCGTGCTGAAGTTCCTCGAACATTTCGCGGTGATCGCCGAAGCGCTCGAATCCCAGGGGTTGTGGGATGAGCAGGACGGCTTCTACTACGACGTGCTCGCTGGCGCCGACGGTTCGCGCACGCCGCTGAAGGTGAGTTCGATCGTCGGCCTGATCCCGCTGCTGCCGACGGTGGTGCTCGACGCGGACGACGTTCACCTGGCGACCTCGCTGCGCAAGGCCTTCGCGCGCCTGCAGGAACGCCACATGCGCGAGGAGGCGGCGGCGACGCAGGTGCTGCGCGCGGGCGCGGCGCAGCGCCTGCTGCTCAGCGCAGTCGGCCTCGACCGGATGCGCCGGCTGTTCGCGCACGCGTTCGACGAAAGCGAGTTCCTGTCGCCGTTCGGACTGCGCTCGGTGTCGCAGCGACTGCGCGACGAGCCCTATCGCGTGACGATCGGCGAGATGACCGCCAGCGTCGACTACGAGCCGGCCGAGTCCCGAAGCGGCCTGTTCGGCGGCAACTCGAACTGGCGCGGGCCGGTCTGGATGCCGCTCAACTACCTTTTCGTCGATGCGCTCGCGCGGCTGGGGGACCAGGTCGGGGACGGCTTCGTGTTCGAATACCCGACCGGCTCGGGGGTGGAGCGGACGCTCGGCGAGATCGCGGCCGACCTGCGCCGGCGGCTGATCGCGATCTGGCTGCCCGGCGAGGGCGGGCGCCGACCGGTGTACGGCGCCGTCGAGCGGATGCAGAGCGACCCACGCTGGCGCGAGAACCTGCTGTTCTTCGAGTACTTCAACGGCGATGACGGGGCCGGACTGGGCGCGATGCACCAGACCGGCTGGAGCGCGCTCGTCGCCGACCTGATCGTGGGCCGTCGGATCCCGCCCGACCCCTGCGCGCGGTCGCTGTACGGCTGATGGGGGTCGCGTTCGGCCCGCAGGTCTGCGGCACGCTGGCCGAGTCCTGCGTGCGCGAGTGGCTGGTTGCCGACGGCCTCGGCGGCTACGCGATGGGCACGGTCGCCGGGCTTCGCACGCGGCGCTACCACGGCCTGCTGGTGCTCGCGGGCGCCACCCCGGGACAGCGCAGCATGGGCCTCGCGGCGCTCGATCCGGTGCTCGTGATCGGCGAGGAGCGGGTGCGCCTCGCGACCGATGAATGGTCCGGCGGCGCGGTCGACCCGGCCGGCCACACGCTGCTTGCGAGCTTCGATCTGTGCGACGGGGTGCCGCGCTGGCGGTGGGCGGTGGGCGGCGTCGTGCTCGAGCGTGAGATCGCGTGCGCCGCCGGGCGCCCGGCGGTGGCGATCGTGCACCGGCTGCTCGCGGCCGATCGCGACGTTCGCCTGGAGCTGACGCCGCTGTGCACGTGGCGTGACGCGCACGGCGAGCGCTTCGCCGGTGGCGGTCCGGCGGTTGAGGCGGTCGCGGGCGGCTTCGAATTCGAGCGGCGCTACCGCGTTCTGGGCCCGGGCTGGCAGCCGGGCGGCGCGTGGTGGTTTGGCGCGCGCTACCGGGAGGAGGCGGCGCGCGGGCTCGGCGAGCGCGAGGACCTCTGGGCCGCCGGCGCCTTCGTCGCGCAGCCGGCTGTCGGGGAGGCGGTCGAGGTGATCGCCGCGGCCGACGCCGAGGTGCGCGGGCCGGGCAGCGCCCTGGCGATCGTGGCGGCCGCGCGGGCGCGCGCTCGGGAGCTCGTGGCGACGGCGCGTGCGCAGGGGCCGGCCGAGGCCGCGCTGGTGCTCGCCGCCGACCAGTTCGTCGTGTCCACCTCGAACGGGATCACGGTCTGCGCCGGCTACCCCTGGTTCGGCGAGTGGTCGCGCGACGCGATGACCTCCTACGAAGGGCTGTTCCTGGCGACCGGGCGAGCCGGCGAAGGCCGTGAGCTGCTGCTGCGCGCCGCCGCGAGCATGTCTGAGGGCATGCTCGCCAATACGACCGACTCCGGCGTGCCCGAATACAACACGGCCGACGCGACGCTCTGGTTCGTGCACGCGGCCGGGCGCCACGTCGCGTGCAGCGACGACAGCGACCTGGCCGGCGCGGTGATCGGCGCGATCGACGACGCGCTGGAGCACCACCTGCGCGGCACGCGCTTCGGGATCGCGGTCGACCCAGTGGACGGGCTGCTGACACAGCGCGCCGACGGACTCGCGCTGACCTGGATGGACGCGCGGGTCGGCGGCGTGCCGGTGACGCCCCGTGCAGGCAAGGCGGTCGAGATCAACGCGCTCTGGATCAACGCGCTGCGGACGGCGTCGTGGCTGGCGGAGACTGCCGGGGGCCGCGGGCGCGGTGGGCGGGGGCGCGGCGGGCGGGGGCGCGGCGGGCGGGGGGGCGGCGGGCGCTGGAGCGCGCTCGCCGACCAGGCCGCCGGATCCTTTGCCGCGCGGTTCGCGCGGCGCGACGGGCGCGGCCTGCTCGACGTCGTCGACGGGCCCTCGGGCGATGACGGGTCGGTGCGGCCGAACCAGCTGCTTGCGGTGTCGCTGCCGTACGCGCCGCTGAGCGAGCGCTCGATCGTCGACGCGTGCCGC
Organism: Solirubrobacteraceae bacterium; assembly: GCA_049522915.1. Taxonomy (GTDB): domain Bacteria; phylum Actinomycetota; class Thermoleophilia; order Solirubrobacterales; family Solirubrobacteraceae; genus Palsa-513. The sequence goes on from JBEKNK010000005.1 coordinate 49,285, forward strand.
GATGAGCTGCTGACGCCGCTCGGCCTGCGCTCCCTGGCGGCGAGCGATCCGGCCTACCACGGACGCCATCGCGGCGCGGTCGCCGAGCGCGACGCCGCCTACCACCAGGGAACGGTCTGGCCCTGGCTGATCGGCCCCTATGTCGAGGGGGCGCTGCGAACCGGCGCCGACTGCTCCGGTGCGTTGGACGGGCTGCTCGCGCACATCGGCGAATGGGGCCTGTGCTCGGTTTCCGAGACGGCCGAGGGTGACGCTCCGCACCTGGCGAGCGGCTGCCCGTTCCAGGCCTGGTCGGTGGCGGAGCTGCTTCGCTGCGTGGGGATGGTGCGCGACGGGGTCGGCCGGACGGGGTGAGGGTCGGGCGCCGGTGTCGCGCTGCGGGGCGGGGGCGAGGGGCCGTGCCGGTGTCGCGCTGCGGGCGGTCGGGCGCGGGGCGGTGTCGCGCTGCCGGGCGCGGGGGCGCGGGGCGGTGTCGCGCTGCCGGGCGCGCGGGGGCGAGGCGCGGGGCGGCTGCGACCCGCACGGGTCCGGGGTCCGCGCGTGGGCCGGGTCCGCGTTCACGTGCGGTGCGCGTTCACGTGCGGTCCGCGTTCATGTGCGGCGCGCGTTCACGTGCGGTGCGAGCGGTTGAGGTGCCGCTCGAGCTCGCCGAGGACGGTCCCGAACACGAGGTGTCGCCAGGTCGCCTGAGCGAAGGCGCGGCCGGAGTGGCGCAGACGCGGGAGCTCGGCGCGTGCAGGGTGGAAGCGATCGGTGAGCGCGGTCGCCGGCCAGCTCGCGATGTGCTCGCCGAGGGCTGCGAGCGGGCCGCGACTCCAGGGCGGCAGGGCGCGGGCGCGCCGCTGGAACTTCGCGTAGAGCGCGCCGAACGCGGCGCCGTTCGCGAGGTGCATCGCGGTCCCGACGACCCGCCAACGCGACCCACGCGTCACCGCCTTGCCGAGCAGCTCCACGTCGTCGAAGCCGAAGTGGAAGACGCGCTTGTCGAGCGGCTGCTGTGCCGCCCAGACCGCGGCCGCGACCGCTCCCGCCAGGGCTCCGCGTTTTGCGTGCCCGGAGCGATATGCGCGCATCGCCGCCATCGTCAGGAGGCCTGCGGAACCAGCGCGCTCCAGCTGCGACCGCCGTCGGAGGTGCGCCAGATCGTGATCGGGGCGGTCGCCGTGTTGGCCCGGCCGAGGACGATGCCGTGCGCGGGGTCGAAGAAGATCACCTGGGCCTGAGTCCCGCCGGCGTCCTCGCCGACCTGATTGTTCTCATGCCAGGTGACGCCGCCGTCGCGGGTGAACACGAGCGGGCTGCGTGGGCCGATCAGATACGCCGTCGTCGCCGAGACCGCGTCCACCTCACCGAGGTAGCCGTTGCTTAGAGGCCCACTGCAGCTGAGGTTCGGGCAGTTGCCGTGGGTCGTCCAGGTCCGACCCTCGTTGCTGGACAGCGCGACCGATTTGACCTCGGAGCCCACGCCCGGCTCTCCTCCGCAGGCGGCGACGAGTGCGCCGTCGGGCGCCGAGGAGAGCACCAGCGCGAAGGTGAAGCCATCGCAGGGGATCCGTCGTGACTGCCACGACGCTCCGCTGTCGTCGGTGTACCAAAGCCGCGGCGAACGGTCCTGGCTGACCGAGCCGATCGAGGGGCCGCCGACGACGAACCCGGCCGAAGCGCCAGTGCGCACGAGCCACGTTTCACCGAGGGCGGTGCCGAGAGCTCCGAGCTGCAGAGCGCCCCTGGTCGTCGTGGTATCGGGGGGTTCGCTTGGCGCCGGTCTCCAGGTGCGGCCGCCGTCCGCGGACTCCAGCAGCCGGATCGGACAGGGCTGACGCTGGGCGTCGGCCGCCGCGTCGGGCGCGCAGGTGCCCTCGACCATCCAGACCGAGTCCCCGACGGCGGAGACGGCGACGACGCTGCCAGGCTGCACGTCGTGGGTCCAGGTGCTGCCGCCGTCGTGCGTCACGTAGAGCTGCGGACCGTAGAGAAAGCCGTCTCCGCGGCCGTCGAAGGTGAGAGCGCCGACGGGTGCGCTGCCGGTGCATGGCCACACGGCTGCGCGGGCGAACGAGCCGAAGTGTGCTCCGGCGTCGGTGGTCTTCCCGACGATGGCTTCGCACGTGACCGTGCCCTGGCGCTCGAAGAACCCGTAGCCCGTGCTCGGGTTGAGAAATGACAGCGTCTGCAGCGTGTTCGCCGGCGACACGACGACGCCCGCCCTTGTGGAGGTCCGCCGTGCGGCTGCCGAAGCCGGCCCGTCGCCCGCGCCCGGCCGGGGATGCGTCGAGCCGACGTCACCGCCGGCGATGAGGTAGAGGGCGGCCGCGCCGAGTGCGATCGCCGTGGTCGCGACCCGAATGTGCCGGCGGCGCGCGCGCCGGGGCGCCTCCCTGATCAGGATCGGCGTCATCGACGTCGCTACGGCGCGGCCGGCAACAGAACGACGGGCGGTCCCTCGGCGGAGTCCAGCTCGTCGGTGTCGAGCGCGGAGGTCGCGAGCGCGTTGACCTCGTCGAAGAGCCCGAGGAAGGCGTCGGGCGGTTCGAGGAAGCCGATGCGCGGCGTGCGGTAGTGCATCGGCACGACCCAGCGTGGTCGGAGTTGGTCGACAATCGTCCGCGCAGCGGTTGCACCGATCGTCGCCCCGTCGCCCACCGGGAGGAAGAGGAGGTCAACAGGACCGATCGCCGCGAGCTGCTCGGCGCGCAACTCGCGCTGGCCGAAGTCACCGAAGTGGCAGACGCGCAGGCCGTCCAGCTCGAAGCTGAAGATCGTGTTGGGCCCCCGCTGGGTGCCGGCGACATCGTCGTGTTCGGAGGCGATCGCGATGACCTCGCCGATCGGCGACTCGAGTCGCCCGGCGGTCGAGCGCAGGACCGTCGGCTCGCCGCTGATCGCCTCGACGCCGTTGTGGTCTATGTGCTCGTGGGTGACGAGCAGCAGTTCGGCCTCGACGCCCTCGATCGGCGGGTAGTCGAACCGCAGCCCGCGGGCGGCCACGAGCGGCGTCAGGTCGCCGAAGGGGTCGATAAAGACCGAGGTCTGCGGCGAGCGCAGATGGAAGGCAGACTGTCCGTACCACTCGACGCGCATGGGCTCGCGGGGATTATCCCGCGCCGCGCGCGTCAGCGGCTCCAGGCGAACTGGCCGTTCCAGTCGATCTGCGCGAAGAAGGAGTTCCAGTTGCTCGGTGACAGCAGCGGCCCGGCGATCGCGACCGGGGCGCCCTTCAGGTGCTTCCACAGCCACAAGGCGTCGTCGGCGACGAACAGGAGGCTGTCGCCGGCCCTCGACCAGATCGGGGTCACGGCGCCGCGCGCCGCGGGCACGTTCACGCTGGTCCCGGTTGCGGGCTTGTAGAGCCAGAGCTCGAGCGCGTCGTACCAGCGCGCGACGACGTTCTGGTCCTGGATGTCGCTGGCGCTGTTCGAGGCCCTGCCGACCAGAAAGGCGAGCACTGAGCCGTCCGGCGACCACGCCGGATCGAGGCTGACCGTGTCGGGCGGCTGCACGACGTCGAGGCACCGCTGCGTCGCGAGGCTGCAGCGCTCGACCTGCTGGCCCTGCCACAGCGGCTTTGCACCCTGGCTCCCGGGGGGTTCGTTGGTGATCGCCAGGCGTCCCGTAGTTGAGGCTACGATCGGGCTCAGCGTCCCGTTCGCGAGTGTCTTGCCGAGCAGGCGCGGCGCGGCGCCCGGGGTGGTGAGGTGCCAGAGGTCGATGCCACCGCCGTCAAGGATCGAGGGGTCGTCGCTGGCGGCTCCGACGACCCAAAACCCGATCCCCCACCCCGGCCACCACCCGGCAGGAAGGAAGAGGTTCTGATCGCCCCCGGCGAACGTCGCCTTGCTGTCCCGACGAAGCCAGAGCGTCGGCCTCCCGCCGGCGATCGGGTATACGAGGAGGGATGCCTGCCAAGGCGCGCGACCGTAGATGTAGCCCGAGTCGCTCGCCACGGCGAGCTGCGAGCCGTCCGGCGACCATACGCCGCCATCGATCTCCGATGCCCGCATCAGCCTGCGCCGCGATCCCCCGGGCGTGAGCAGCCACACGGAGGTCTGGCGCCCGACGAGCACGCCGCGGTAGCCGGTGGGGATCTCGCTCCGACCGCTCACCGCGAGCTGATCGCCACGGGGGCTCCAACCGATCATCCGCGGGTCGTGAAGCCAGGTGACCTGGTGGCGGTCGCTCCCGTCGGCCCGAGCGATCCACAATCTCGTCGTGCTGCTCGCGTAGGCCGACGTGACGTAGGCCAGCCAGCGCCCGTCGGCGGAGAAGGCCGGTGCGGGCGCCCCGTAGCCGGCGTGGCGCGCGACCCTGCGCAGGCGGCCGGACCCGTCGAGCACCCACAGCGCTCCGCGCGAGACGAACGCGAGGTCGCCCTCGTGCGAGAACGCCCGGGCGTCGACGGTCGGGCCGGCCGGCGCGAAGGTCATGGCGGTGGCCGTCCCGGCGGGCTTCGGGTGTCCGGGAGCAGTGAGCGCAGCCAATGCGAGGGCGATCGCGGCGGCAGCCACGAGCGCGGCGGCGCCGGCGCGGCGGTGACGAAGCTGCCGTGCCCGCGCGTCCTCGATCACGCCTGCGTCGAGCGCGCGGACCGGCGGTGGCTCGACGGTCAACGGCATCGGAGGCGGCGACCACGCAGAGACACGGTCTGAGCTACTATGACTAGCACATTGTTGAATGTCAAGATCGATCGAGACGAGCCGACCCTCCTGCACGACCAGGTCGCGGCCCAGATCCGCCGCGCGATCGCCGACGGCGAGGCCAGGCCCGGCGAGCGGCTGCCGCCCGCCCGCCACCTGGCGGCCGTGATGAATGTCAACACGAACACGGTCCTGCGCGCGCTGCGGCTGCTGCGCGACGAAGGGCTGCTGGAGCTGCGCCCCGGGCACGGCATCCGCGTCACCGGGACGCCACAGCGCGGAGCCCTGCTGGCAAAGGCCGTCGAGCTCGTTCAGCTCGGTCGCGACAGTGGCTACAACCGCGCCGAACTGGTCCAGATGATCGAGCAGCTGCCTTAGCCGGTGGGATGGCCGAGGCGATCCTGCTACTTGACTGTCTAGCATGTTGACTAACTTCTGGGGAGCCGCTACGCTGCGCGTATGTCAACCACACCTGAAGTCGACAACACGCCGCTCTCGGCCGACGACGTGCCGATCCCGGCTTTGCTTCGTGCTGCCCGCGGCGGCTACACACACGCCGTGCGCGCGCGTCTGGCGGCAGCGGGGTTCGAGGACCTCCCTCGCAACGGCGCCTACATTCTCGGCGGAATCGTCAATCGCGGTGGAACCGCCGGGGACCTGGTGCGCCAGCTCGGCGTCAGCAAGCAGGCGGCCAGCCAGCTGATCGACACCCTCGTCGTACGCGGGTACCTCGATCGCGAGGTGAACCCCGAGGACCGCAGGCGCGTGACGGTGCTCGTCACCGAGCGCGGGCGCGCCGCAGCGGCTGCGGTCGGGGCCGGTGTCGAAGCGATCGACGAGGAGCTCGCCACCCTGATCTCCCCCGGTGAGTTGGCCGCGCTGCGTGGCGGCCTGATCGCGCTGTGCGACATCGGGGACCGCCTCGAGGAGGCGGCACGAGCCGGAGTGGACATCACCGACGAGTACTGAGACGTCCGTCGGCCGGGTCGCGCCGAGCGCGGCGCGACCCGCGCCGGCCTGCTCACCCGGGAGCGATCAGCATGTAGAGGAGGTCGCCCGGGCTGACCTGGAAGGAGAACACGAGCCAGGTGGCGTTGTCGTAGCTCACCGTGCCGCTCGCCGGCAGCACCGTTGGACCGACGTCCGGCACTGGGCTCGAGGTCAGCTGGAGCCCGCTCGGGTCGCGCACAAAGACATCCGCCCCGGTGTAGACGCGGATCCAAAACGCGTAGCCGTGGAGGTCCTGGGGGCCGAGCAGGACGACCAGGCGCTGCGCGATCCGGCCGAACTCGTCAACCCTGACCGTGGCGCACGGGGTTGCCCGCAGCGCAGCCGCCGGGAGAGCGAGCAGCAGCACCGCCTGCAGCGTGCCTGTGGGAAAGGCGTCGTAGGTCTCGCTCACCGCGAGGTAGCGTGCGTGCTTCAGCGCCACGGTGGGACCGCTCGGCGGCGTCGCGGGGAGCCAGCCGTCGCTGGCGGCGACCAGCTTGCCCTTCACGTAGATGCCGATCGGGTCCCCGACGATCCCCGTCTCGAGCTTGGTCACGCCGATGTCATCCTGGACTGACATCAGGAAGCTGCCCACGGCGCCGCCGCCGGGCGCGCGCAGCGCACCCGAGACGGGCGCGATCACGTACGGGCCGCCGACGTCCGCGAGCACCCGGCCGGCGCCGCCGAACACGCGCAGACGGACGATGTGCCACCCGTGGTGGTAGACGATCTTCTGGACGGCGCGCAGCGTCGCCGCTCGGCTCCCCGCAACGACCGCGCTGATCAGGTCGCCGTCGTCTGTGACGTGCGCCAGGTCGCTGCTGACCTCACTGCCGGAAAGCTCGTTGGCATAGATGTCATCGACCACGGTGCTGTCGACAGCTGCGACGGTCGCGCCGGTCGCCGACCCGCACGCGTCGATCGCGCGCCCTGAAGCCGGGCCGGCGAGCAGCGCCGCCATCGCGAGCGCCGCCACGGCCAGCACCGGCGCAGCCAAGCGCGGCCCCCAAGACACCGCATGCCTGCGCAACACGCGTCGATTGTAGGTGCCACCGGGGCGGCGCCCCTCGCCGTGCGAAGCGCCAGCAGGCGACCAGCCCAGCGCCTTCAGGACCTTCCGTCCTCCGCCCCCTCGCCCCACGCGGTGGCCAGCAGCGATCGTGCACCACCGTGATCGCGGTGCTCGCACAGGTAGAGACCCTGCCACGTCCCGAGCGCCAGCCTCCCGCCCGCGATCGGGAGCGTCAGCGTCGGGCCCAACAGCGCCGCCTTGATGTGCGCCGGCATGTCGTCCGGACCCTCGAGCGTGTGCGTCCAGTAATCGGCTGCTTCGGGGACCGCTGCGTCGAACCAGCTCTCGAAATCGCGTCGGACCGCCGGCGAGGCGTCCTCGTTGAGTGCCAGCGAAGCCGACGTGTGGGCAATCAGCAGGTGCAGCAGGCCGACGTGCAGCCGACCGAGCTCGGGCAGCGCCTCCAGCACTTCGCGGCCGATCAGGTGAAAGCCTCGCGGGCGCGCCTCAAGAACTATCCGCCGCTGGATCCACATGGCGCGGAACGCTACCCGGATCTCATCGCATCGATTTGTCCTCTGCGCGCTCGGCGGCGGGCTCGCAGAGCGGGGCTTTCGAGCGGATGTCGGGGCGGGACTGGCCGGCGAGCCTGCTGATCGTGCGCGGAATGCCCTCCGCCGGCCCGGCCGGCGGTGACGGCGCAGTGCCACTCGGGTTACTATCCGGACCTTCGCCCGCCGCCGCGTTGTCACAACGCGGCCAGGTTAGGAAGCGACAGCCATTGGACGCCCCCGTTAGTTGGCCGACGGTCGAGCGCATGCTCACCTCGGAGGCGCACGTCTGGCTGACGGACGCCGGCGAACTCGCGGCCCGGCGCCCGGATTGGCTCGACCCCGAGGAGCGGGCGCGGTGGCGGCGCTATCTGCGCGACTTTGACCGGGACCTGTTCCTCGTCGCCCACACACATCTGCGGGCAACGCTTTCGCGATACGCCGACACCACCCCCGCCCGCTGGCGGTTCGAGCGCCGCCGCGACGGGCGGCCGGAGCTGAGCGTCGACCAGCCGTCCTGCGCTCTGCGCTTCAACCTGTCCCATACCGAGGGCCTCGTGGCCTGCGTGGTGACGCACGGTGCGGCCTGCGGCATCGATGTCGAACGAGAAGGACGGATCGCCGACCGGGCCGGCATTGTCGCCCTCGCGTTCCATGACGACGAGCGGGCCGCGGTGGCTCGCAGCCCTCGCGACTTCCTCACCTATTGGACGCTGAAGGAGTCCTACGTCAAGGCCACCGGAGCTGGGCTCCGCGTGCCACTTGCCGACATCCGCTTCGAGCTGGGAGACGAGCCATCCGTGTCGTTTGACAAAGGCCGCGACACGCCCAAAGGCTGGCGGTTCGCGCACTCGCGGCCGACCGGCCAGCATCATCTCGCGGTCGCCCTGCGTCCCGCTCGCGCTCTCAGGGTGTACTGGGCTTGACCGTCACCGAGCTCTCTGCGGACGCCCCGGCCGTGGGCGTGGGGGCGCTGACGGAAGCGCTCGAGCGCTTCCGCGAGCCGGCTCATATCGTCGCGGCCGCCGACGGACGGCTGGCCGTTGGCTTGGGCGAGCAATTCTCGCCTGAGCGCTCCAGCGGCCGCTGGAGCTGGTGCGCGACGCTGCCGGGGCTCTACCCCGAGTGGCTCGGCGACCGCGGCTTCAACGAGAGCCACGGCACGCGCTTCCCCTACGTCGTCGGAGAGATGGCGAACGGGATCGCCACGACCGCGATGGTGGCTGCCGCCGCGCAAGCCGGCTGCATCGGGTTCTTCGGTGCCGCGGGCCTTGCGCCCGCGCGCGTCGAATCGGCGATCGTCGAGCTCGAGAGCTCGCTGGGTGACGCGCTGCCGTGGGGATCGAGTCTGATCCACTCGCCCCAGGAGCCAGCAGTCGAGGCCGCAGTGGCCGACGTCTACATCCGCCGCCGCGCGAGCTGCGTGTCGGCGTCGGCGTTCATGAGCCTGACGCCGGCAGTCGTGCGCTGCGCCTATGCCGGCGTGCACGTCGACCGCGAGGGCCGCATCCGGCGTCCGCGCCGAGTCCTCGCGAAGGTCTCGCGCCCGGAGGTGGCGCGGCGGTTCATGGAACCGGCGCCCGCCGATCTGCTCGACCACCTCCTGGCGCACGACCTGCTGAGCGCGGAGGAGGCGCGGCTGGGATCCCGCCTGGCGGTGGCGGAGGACATCACCGTCGAGTCCGACTCGGGCGGGCACACCGACAACCGGCCCCTGGCCGTCGTGTTGCCGACGATCGCGAGACTGCGCGACGACATCGTCGCCGCAGCCGGCTACGAGCGGCCGATCCGCATCGGCGCCGCGGGCGGCCTGGGCACGCCCGGCGCGCTCGCCGCGGCCTTTGCGATGGGCGCTGCCTACGTACTCACCGGCTCAATCAACCAGGCGTGCGTCGAGTCGGGACTGCACGCTGACGGCCGCGCGATGCTGTCCGACGCCGGCGTGGCCGACGTCATGATGGCCCCCGCAGCCGACATGTTCGAACTCGGCGTTGACGTGCAGGTGCTCAAGCGGGGCACGATGTTCGGCGTGCGCGCCAGCAGGCTGCGCGAGCTGTACGGCAGCTACGCGAGCCTGGGAGAGCTTCCGGCGCGCGAGCGCGAATGGCTCGAGCACGAGGTGCTTCGAACGACCTGTGAGCAGGCGTGGGAGCAAGCGCGCTCGTTCTGGGCCGAGCGCGACCCCAGCCAAGTCGACCGCGCCGAGGCCGAGCCGCGCCACCGCATGGCGCTCGTGTTCCGCGCCTACCTCGGCCGCGCCAGTCGCTGGGCGATCACGGGAGAGCCCGAGCGTCGCGCGGACTACCAGATCTGGTGCGGCCCCGCGATGGGCGCCTTCAACGCATGGGTCGCCGGAAGCTTCCTCTCCGATCCAGCCTGCCGGACAGTCGCCCAGGTCGCCGCGAATCTGCTCGAGGGCGCGGCGTCGATCACTCGCGCACAGCAACTGCGGGCTTTCGGCGTGGCCGTCCCGCAGGCGGCCTTCGACTTTCGTCCGCGACCGCTCGCCGTGCGCGCGCGATGAGGCAGACCAGGCCATGAGCGACCCCGGCCCCCGCACGCCGCTCGCCGTCGTCGGCATCGACTGCCTGTTCCCAGGGTCGACGGACGCCGCCGGCTTCTGGCGCGACATCCTCGCGGGGAGCGATCAGCTGCGCGATGTTCCCCCGACGCATTGGCGCCTCGAGGACCACTATGACCCCGACCCGGCTGCCCCCGACAGGACCTACGCGCGACGCGGCGCGTTCCTGTCCGACGTGGAGTTTGATCCGCTCGAGTGGGGGATCCCACCAAGCACGCTCCCGGCGACCGACACCTCGCAACTGCTCGCGCTGATCGTCGCCGAGCGCGTGCTCGCCGACGCGACCGCCGGCCGCTACCGGGAGATGGACCGCTCTCGCGTGTCGGTGATCCTCGGGGTCACCGGCGGGCAGGAACTGCTCGGGGCGATGGTCTCAAGGCTCCAGCGGCCGGTGTGGATCAAGGCGCTGCGCGAAACCGGCCTGGACGAGGACGCGGTGGAACAGGCCGTCGCGCGCATCCTCGAGCACTACGTTCCCTGGCAGGAGAGCACATTCCCCGGCTTGCTGGGTAACGTGGTCGCCGGGAGGATCGCCAACCGGCTCGACCTCGGCGGAACCAACTGCATCACCGACGCCGCCTGCGCCTCGAGCATGTCGGCACTCTCGATGGCCGCGAGCGAGCTCTACATGGGCGACTCCGACCTGGTGATCACCGGCGGCGTCGACACGATGAACGACGTCTTCATGTTCATGTGCTTCTCGAAGACGCCGGCCCTCTCGCCCTCCGGCGACTGCCGTCCGTTCTCCAGCGAAGCAGACGGCACGATGCTCGGCGAGGGGATCGGGATGCTTGCCCTCAAGCGCCTCGCCGACGCCGAGCGCGACGGCGACCGCATCTATGCGCTCGTGCGCGGCGTGGGCTCCAGCTCGGACGGCGGTTCGACGAGCGTGTACGCGCCCGTCTCCAGCGGCCAGGCGAAGGCGATTCGACGAGCTTACGAGCACGCCGGCTACGGCCCTGGGACGGTTGAGCTGGTCGAGGCTCATGGCACCGGCACGAAGGCGGGCGACCTCGCCGAATTCGACGGCCTGCGGGCCGTGTTCGCCGAGGGCGGGCGAGACGACCGCCAGTGGTGCGCGCTCGGAAGCGTGAAGTCGCTGATTGGACACACCAAGGCGGCCGCCGGCGCGGCCGGGCTGTTCAAGGCGGTGATGGCGCTCCAACACCACGCGCTGCCGCCGATGCCAAAGGTGGACAAGCCCGACCCGCGCCTGGACTTCGCCGATTCGGCCTTCTACCTCAACACGCGAGCCCGGCCTTGGGTGCGCGGCTCCGATCACGAGCGGCGCGCGGGCGTCAGCTCGTTCGGGTTCGGTGGCTCCAACTTCCACGCGGCGGTCAGCGAGTACACCGGACCGGCCCCGAAGGCGCTGCGCCTGCGCGCCACCGACGCCGAACTCGTCCTGCTGTGCGGCGAGCCGGCCGATGTCGAACTGGCCGCCCGCCGGCACGCCGAGCGCGCCACGCTGCCCGACTACCTGGCCTGGCTGAGCCGGACCACGCTCGCGCAATACGCGCCGGACGCACCGGTGCGGCTCGCGATCGTCGCCCGCGGGGAGGAGGACCTCGCTGCGAAGCTCACCGCCGCAGCCGACGGTCTCGCGGCCGGGCGGGAGCTTCGGTTGCCGGGCGTCCAGGCCGGATTTGGGCCCTGCCGCGGCGAGGCAGCCTTCCTGTTCCCCGGACAGGGAAGTCAGTACCTGCACATGGGAGCCGACGTTGCGATCGCGTTCGCGCCCGCGATGTCGGCATGGGATCTCGCCGCCGATCTCGGCGGCGAGATCGCTCTGCACGACGTCGTCTTCCCACCCGCCGCGTTCACCGACGCCGACCGCGAGCGGCAGGTGGCGCGGCTGAGGGCCACCGAATGGGCGCAGCCCGCGATCGGGGCGGCGAGCTTGGCGCTGCTGCGGCTGCTCGGCATGCTCGGCGTCGCCCCGGCCGCCGTCGCCGGACACAGCTTCGGCGAGGTCACCGCGCTTCACGCAGCCAACGCAATCGACGCCGCCACCATGCTGGCGGTGGCGAGCCGGCGCGGTGAGCTGATGCACGCCGCCTCGACGACGGCCGGCGCGATGCTCGCCGTGGGCGCGCCGATCGCCGAAGTGCGCGAGATCCTCGACCGGCTGGGTTCGACGGTCGTCATCGCGAACCACAACGGGCCGCGCCAGGTCGTTCTCTCCGGCTCCGTCGAGGCGATCGATGCAGCCGCCGCAGTCCTCGCGGAAGCGGGCGCCGGCTGCCTGCGTCTCGACGTTGCGACGGCTTTCCACTCGCCGATCGTCGCCGGCGCCGCGGGCGAGTTCGCCGCCCACCTCGAATCCGTCGAGCTGAACAGCCCGCGGCTACCCGTTTATTCCAACACGACTGCGGCGCCGTACCCGCAGGAGCGCGCCGAGATCGCGCAACAGCTCGCCCGGGCGCTCGCCGAGCCCGTGCGCTTCGCCGAGATGATCGACCGGATGTACGCCGACGGCGTGCGGACCTTCATCGAAGTCGGGCCCGGGGACGTGCTCAGCGGCCTGGTGCACCGCATCCTCGAAGATCGCCCGCACGTGTCGATCGCGCTCGACGGCTCGGGGGCCACCGGGGTCGTAGCCCTGCTCCAGGGCATCGGCGGCCTGCTCGCCGCCGGAATCTCGATGAACCCCGCCGCGCTGTGGGACGGCTACCGCGTGCTCGACGACCCGCACGAGCGCGCCAAGCCCAAGCTGTCAGTTCCCCTAAACGGCGCCAACGGTCGGCCCTCCGTCGCCGACGAGGCTCCGCCCGAGCCGCGCGGCCCGACCCGCCCGGACGAGCGCCCGACGCCGTCGGTCGCGCCGGCACCGCGAACAGGCGCGCAGGCGCCGCCGGAGCCTTCGCTCCCTGGCGCGGTTCAGCCGACGGCGCCCATGACCGCCATGCCCGCCGCGCCCAGCAGCGTCAAGCCGGTACACGCCCCGGCGGCAGGCGACCTCGATGCGTTGGTGGCGATCCACGAACAGGCCGCGAAGGCGCACATGGCCTACCTGGAGGCGATCGCGGAACTCCACGGGAGCTACCTGCGCGGATACGCAGAAACGGTTGCGCGCCTGAGCGGCGACGGGTGGTCGCCGTCCAGCAGCCCCGAAGCCGCAGGCGGCTGGCAGTCGGCCACCGCGCCGACGGCGGTGCGCGCTGCAGCGCCCCTCGAAACGCCGGCCCTTGCCCGCGATGACACGCAGGCGCCCGAGCCCGCTGAGCCACCGCAGGCGCCCGAACCCGTCGCGCCGCCGCAGGCGCCAGAACCTGCCGCCAGCGTCGACATGGGCTCCCTCCTGCTGGACGTGGTGGCGGCGAAGACGGGCTTCCCGGCGGAGATGCTGGCACTGGAGATGGAGCTGGCAAAAGACCTCGGAATCGACTCGATCAAGCGCGTCGAGATCCTGTCGGGCATGCGCGAGCGGCTACCCGGCATGCCCGAGGTGGACATGGCAGCGCTGGCGGAGCTCGCCACGCTCGGTCAGATCGTCGACTACATGTCCGCTCGCGTGGGAGGGTCAGCGGCGCCCGACGCACCCGCGCAATCGCAATCCAGCCACGATCGCGGCCGGCCGCCAACGCCGCCGGATCCAACGGAGCCTGCCCGCCGAACCGCCGTCGCGATCTCACGCCAGGTGGCGGCCGCCGTGTCGACGCTGGCTCCCGGGCTGGCGATGAACGGACTCTACGACGGTCCCGTCGCGGTGACTGACGACGGCGGCGGCGTGGCTCACGCACTCGTCGAGGAGCTGCGCTCGCATGGCGTGGACGCCGAGCTGGCCGACACGGTGCCGTCCACCGCCACAGGCCTGGTGCTTTGCGACTCTCTCGACGGCGGCTCGGCCGACACACTCGAGCGAAGCCTGCGCAGCTTCGCGGCCGCACGCGCCCTCGCGCCGCGGCTCTCCGAGCGCGCCGGCCTGTTCGTCGCCGTGCAGGACACCGGCGGCAGCTTTGGTCTCGACGGCGGCGCGGGCGAGCGCGCCTGGGTCGCCGGTCTTGCCGGACTCGCCCGCACGGTGGCCCAGGAGTGGCCGAAGGCCGCGGTCAAGACGATCGATATTCAGCGCCGCGGGCGCGACGCTGCCGTTGTGGCCGCCGCACTCGCCGCTGAGCTGCTCGGCGGCGGAGCGGCACTCGAGGCCGGGCTCCACGCCGACGGCACCCGGGTCACGCTCGTCGACCTGCCACGTGACCTCGGCCGCGAGGAGCCTCGCCTGAGCAGCACCGACGTGATCGTGATCTCCGGCGGTGCGCGCGGCGTCACAGCCGCCTGCGCGATCGAGCTCGCGCGCGCCACCGCCGCGCGGCTGGTGCTGTTGGGGCGCACCGAGTTGCGTGACGATCCGGCCGGTTGCGAGGGACTCGCCGGAGCCGACCTCAGACGCGCCCTGCTGGCGCAGGCCGACGGCGGCGGCGAGAGCCTCACGCCGGCGCAGCTGGGCACGCGAGCGGCCGCGATCGAATCCGCGCGCGAAGTCAGGGCGACGCTCGCGGCGATCGAACGCGTTGGCAGCGCCGTGCGCTACGTCGAGGCGGACGTCACCGACCCAGCCGTGGTGGCTGACGCGCTGGCGCAGGTTCGTGCCGACTGGGGACCGATCACCGCCGTGATCCACGGCGCCGGCGTGCTCGCCGACAAGCTGATCGCGGAGACCACCGATCAGGACTTCGCCCGCGTCTTCGCCACCAAGGTCCTCGGCCTGCGGGTGCTACTCGAGGCGACGGCCGGCGACCCGCTCACCGTGCTGTGCGTGTTCTCCTCGGTCGCCGCCCGTCGGGGAAACGTCGGTCAGGCCGGCTACGCGATGGCCAACGAGGTCGTGAACAAGGTCGCCCAGGCGGAGCAGGCCCGGCGCGGCGGCGCATGTCTGGTGAGATCGATCGGCTGGGGGCCGTGGGCGGGCGGGATGGTGACCGCACAGCTACAGGAGCATTTCCGCACCCAGGGCGTTGCACTGCTGCCACTGGAGCTCGGCGCCCGCGCTTTCCTGAACGAAATCGCGGGCGGCGTCGACGACGGCGTCGAGGTCACGCTGAGCGCTGACGGGGGCGACTGGCCTGACGCGCGCAACGGGAACGGACACCACCGCGCCGACGTGATGGTCAGCGATGTCTCCCATCCGCAGCTCTCGGGGCACGCGATCAGCGGCATCGTCGTGGTCCCGGTCGCCTACGCCGTCGAGTGGATGGCTCGGACCGCCAGATCGATGTGGCCTGACCGAGCGTTGACGGCACTGGAGGACATCCGCGTGCTCAAGGGCATCACGCTCAGCGGCTTCGCGGATGGGGTGCCGGCCCGCCTGACGGTCGGCTGCCGTGCGGTCAACGGATCCGGAGCCGAACTCGAGCTCATCGCGCCGGACGACTCGACCGCCTATCGCTGCCTGGCCGACTGGGGACCGCGCTCACGCGTGGAGCTCCCCGCGCTGGAGCTCTCGCGCTTTGACGGCGACGCGCCCTACGCCGCGCGCAGCCTCTTCCACGGACCGCCGTTCCAGGTCGTCGCGCGCGTCGAGGGCATCGGTGACCGCGGCATTCGCGGCGTGCTCCGCGGCGTGCACGAGATGAAATGGGGCGGCGAGCCATGGCTGACAGATCCGGCGGCGCTCGACGGCGTGCTGCAGCTGTCCGTGCTGTGGATCGAGCGGATGCTCGGGCTGCGCGCGCTACCGACGGCGATCGGCTCGCTGCGGTTGCACGGACCGCCGGTCAGGGGACCCGTTCAGTGCAGCATCGCGGTCAGCGACGCCAGCGACCTGCGCATGAGAGGTGACGCCGTCGTCTGCGACGCGCGCGGCGAGGTCGTGTTCGAGCTGCTCGATCTCGAGGCGCACGTCCTGCCGGACCGCCCGTGACCCGCGACGTCACGGCGATTGCAATCGTCGGCCGGGCCTGTCTGCTGCCCGGCGCGGGCGGCCCCGAGGAGCTGTGGGAGGCGGTCTGCTCCGGGCGCGATCTGCTGAGCGGCGCCCCCGCAGGGCGCTGGGGACTGGCACCCGAGGACGTCCTCTGCTCGCCCGATGCCCCATCGCCGGATCACACCTGGAGCGACCGTGGCGGCTATGTGACCGGTTTCGAGGAGATCTTCGACCCCACGGGGTTCAAGATCTCCGCAGGCCAGGTCGGTGAGCTCGACCCGGTCTACCGCTGGCTGATGCACACCGCCCGCGAAGCCGTCCGCGACGCGGGCGTGACGGCGCGCGAGCGTGTCGGAGCCATCTTCGGCAATCTGGGCTACCCCTCCGCCAGCCTCATCGCCCTCGCCAACGCACACTGGATCGGGCGGCTCGAGGGGCAGCAGGAGGTCGATCGGCTCGGCCTCCGGCGCCCGGCTGCGGTCAACCGCTTCGTGGCTGGCCGGCCGGCCGCGCTGCTCTGCGAGGCGCTTGGACTGGACGGCGGCGCGTTCGCCCTGGACGCTGGCTGCGCCAGCTCCCTGTATGCGATCAAGCTGGCCGCTGATCGTCTGGCCGACGGCGACGTCGACGTGATGCTGGCGGGCGCGATCTGCTGCGCTGACAGTCTGCTGATCCACCAGGGCTTCGCGGCGCTGGGCGCGCTCAGTCGCAGCGGTCGCAGCCGCCCATTTGACCGCGACGCCGACGGGCTCATTCCGGCCGAGGGCTGCGCGTTGGTCGTGCTCAAGCCGCTCGCGACCGCGATCCGCGATGGCAACCGCATCGACGGCGTGATTCGCGGCATCGGACTCTCCAACGACGGCAGCGGCGAAGGGTTGCTCGTCCCTTCGCGCGCCGGCCAGGAGCGCGCGATGCGAGCCGCCCACGCTGCCGCGGGCCTCTCAGCGACGTCGATATCGCTGCTCGAATGCCACGCCACCGGCACACCCGTCGGCGACGCGGTCGAGCTCGCGAGCATCGCGGCGGTTTTCGGGCCAGGCACCGGCCTGCCAATCGGGTCGCTCAAGTCAAACCTCGGCCACCTGATCACCGCCGCCGGCGCCGCCGGGCTGGTCAAGGTCCTGGAGGCCATGCGGCGCGGGATCCGCCCGCCGATGCGAGCCGTGCACGAAGCAACTGACGCCGTCGCTGCGTCGGGCGCACGAATCCTCACGCAGGCCGAAGCCTGGGAGGTCGACGGACCGCGACTGGCGGCCGTGTCAGCCTTTGGTTTCGGCGGCAACAACGCCCATCTCGTGCTCGAGGCCTACGAGCCCAGCCGGCCGGCGATGTCGGTGCCGGCCACGCCCGTCACGGACCCCGACATCGTCATCGTCGGCATCGGAATTCGCGCCGGCGAGCTCACGGATCGCGCCGGCTTCGTCGACGCCCTGCTCGCCGACACGCCCTGTCACCCGGGCTCGAGCGGCGAGATCGAGCTGGCACTGGCGGGCCTGCGCTTCCCGCCCCGGGAGCTCGAGTCCGCGCTCGGGCAACAGACCCTCGCCCTGGCCAGCGCGATCGAGGCCGTTGCCGACGCCGGCGAACTACCGTGGGAGCGCACGGGCGTATTCGTCGGTATCGAGACCGACCCCGATGCCGCACGCTACGGGCTGCGCTGGCACCTCGCCGACTGGGCGCGCCGCTGGGGAATGGACGGCGACTGGCTGGCGCGCGCCCGAGAGGGTGTCACGGCGCCCTTCGACAACGCCAGCACGCTGGGGGCGATGCCGAACATGCCCGCCAACCGCCTCAACCGCCAGTTTGGAGCACAGGGCCCAAGCTTCACCGTGTCCGCTGGTGAACGCTCCGGCCTCGATGCGCTCGAGATCGCGGCGCGCGCGCTACGCCGCGGCGAACTGGACGCCGCGCTCGTCGGCGCCGTCGACCTCTCGGTCCACGAGCTGCACGAGGACGCCGCGGCGCAGGTGCTCCCGCATGGCGCTCTTCCCGCCGGCGACGCCGCGGTAACGCTCGCGCTCAAGCGCCGCGTCGACGCGGAGGCCTCGGGCGACCGCATCTACGCCGTCCTCGACGACGGCGAGGGCGGGGACCTGCTCACGCTTGACGCGGGCAACGCCATCATCACGGAGCGCTTTGGCCACTCGCATGCCGCCGACGGGTTGCTCCGCCTGGCCTCGGGCGCTCTGTGTCTGCATCATCGCGCGCTGCCCTCCGGCGATCCCTGGCTCGCGCGCGGCCGCAGGACGGTCGCGGTCGAGGCAGACAACGGCGGTCAGGGCGGCGGGCGCTGGCGGCTCGCCGGCGCGCCAGACGCGCGGCGCGAAGCCGATCGCCCGGGGCCCCGGTTTCACTTCTTCAAAGGCGTCGACGGGGCAGAGGTCCTGGCGCGCCTCGGGACAGGCGCCGAAGGGGGAGACGGCCCGGCCTGCCTGGTCGTGGTGGCCAGCTCGCCTGCGGAGCTTGCCAAGCGGATGGACCGCGCGCGAGCTCACCTCGGCAACGGCCATCCGCCGGGCGTCGGCGTGCATTTCCGCGCGCAGCCGCTCAGTGGAGAGGTTGCCTTTGTCTATGCCGCGGCCGGCGCCGCCTACCGCGGGATGGGCCGCGGCCTGCTGCGCGCGCTGCCCGAATTGGGCGACGAGCTGACTGCGAGGGCGCCGCACTTCCCGGACGTGATGCGGTGGGTCTACGGCGACGGCCAGCCGGCGCCGCAGGCGAGCGAGTTCCTCTGGTCCACCTCGGCGCTCTCGCAACTGCACACGAGCTACACGCGGGAGCTCCTCGCGCTGGAGCCGAACGCGATGCTCGGGTACTCCTCGGGCGAGACGAACACGCTGTTTGCCGGAGGCGCCTGGACCGACATCGAGAGCATGTATCGCGAGATCGAAGCCTCGGGGCTGATGGAGCGTGAGCTCGGCGGCAGCTTCGAAGCACTGGCGAGAAGATGGGGCGCGCCGGCCCAGTGGCGCATGTGGGGTGTCCGCGCCCCGCTCGGCGAGGTGCACGCGATCGTCGCCGGCGAGGAACGCGCCCACATCGCGATCGTCAACACCGCCAACGACTGCATCATCGCGGGTGAGGAGGCGGCCGTCGCGCGCGTGGCAGCGGCGCTCGGGGGCGAACGCTGCCGTGAGCTGGCCTACCGCTTCGTCTGCCATGTGCCGGAGGTCGCAGAGGTCGCGGAGCTCTGGCAGCGGATCCACTCCCGTCCGGTGACCCCGACGCCGGGCATCCGCTACTACACGAACGCGTTCAACGCCGCCTACGAGCCGGGCGTGGAGGCCTGCGCCACCGCGCTGCTCGCGCAGGCAGTGACGCCGATCGACTTCCGCGCCACAGTCGAGCGCGCCTACGCCGACGGCGTCCGCGTCTTCGTCGAACACGGCCCGGCGGCCGGCTGCAGCAGATGGATCGGCGAGATCCTGGCCGATCGCCCCCACCTCGCGGTGCCGCTGGATCGGCGTGACGTGGGGATCGACGCGACGCTCGACGCGACCGCGGCACTGGCGGCCGCCGGCGTCGACGTCGACCTCGGCGCGCTCAGCGACCGCCTGTCTCCCCGCCGCCAGCCAGCGGCCACCGGGCCGATGTTGCGCCTCCCCGCGCGCTGGCCGGCGGTTGCTCTGCCCTCGCGTGGGAAGATCGACGAGGTCGGCGCTGGCGTCGTCAGCGAAGCTGGGCTGACGGCCGTGGCGGCGCCGCAGGAGAAGGCTGCGCA
Source organism: Solirubrobacteraceae bacterium (assembly GCA_049522915.1). GTDB lineage: Bacteria > Actinomycetota > Thermoleophilia > Solirubrobacterales > Solirubrobacteraceae > Palsa-513. The sequence goes on from JBEKNK010000005.1 coordinate 68,640, forward strand.
CGGGCCTGCGGGAGCGGGGCAGGCGATGCCGCCGGCGCCGGCGCTGGCTCCGGTGCTCGGTTACACCGCGCCGGCGCCGCTGAGCGCGCGGGCACCGCTGAGCGCGCGGGCACCGCTGACCGCGCGGGCGCCGCTGACCGCGCGGGCGCCGCTGAGCGCGCCGCGCCTGCCGGCGCGCGCAAACGGCGGAACCGCGCACCAGGGGGCGGCCGGCGTCTCGCACGCAGCGGTCGGCTCCGCGTCGCCAGAGGCGCTCACCCGGCTGTTCGAGCAGCACAGCACCGTGCACGAGCAAGCGATCCTTCACCTCGCTGCGGCACACCGGCAATTCCTCGCGGCCGCGGGCGCGGGCGCGCCTGCTCAAGCCCCGGACGGGGGTCAGCCCGCGCAGCCCACCGAAGTTGGTCCGGCCGGACCCGCGTTCGACCGCGCGGCGCTCGAGCTTCACGCGTCCGGGCGCATCTCAGAGATCTTCGGGGCGCAGTTTGAGCGCCAGGACGGCTATCTGCGCCAGGTTCGTATGCCACAGCCCCCGCTGCTGCTCGCCGACCGGGTCACCGGGCTGGCCGCGGAGGCCGCGTCGATGGGCACGGGCACGATTTGGACCGAAACCGACGTTCGCGCCGGCGCCTGGTATCTCCACGCCGGGCGCATGCCGGCGGGGATCACGATCGAGACCGGACAGGCGGACCTGATGCTGATCTCCTATCTCGGTGTCGATCTGCTCAACCGTGGCGAGCGCGTGTACCGACTGCTCGGCTGCACGGTCACATTCAAGGCTGATCTCCCGAGTCCAGGGGACACGCTCGCGCACGAGATCACGGTCGACCGCCATCTCGACCACGACGGCACGCGGGTGTTCTTCTTCCACTACGACTGCCGCGTCGGCGGCCGTGTGAGCCTCTCCGTTCGCGACGGTCACGCCGGCTTCTACACCGACGGCGAGCTCGCGAGCTCCGGTGGCGTCGTGTGGAGCGCCGAGCTGGTCGAACCGACGCCCGATCCGCGGCTGCAGCGCGCCGCGGTTGCGACGCAGCGGCGCAGCTTCAACGCCGAGCAGGTTCGGGCGTTCTGCGCGGGGGACGCGTACGCCTGCTTCGGCCGCGGCTTCGAGGCAGCTCGAGCGCACGTCCGCAGCCCGCGCGTGCAGGACGGCGAGCAGCTCTTCATCGACGAGGTCACCGAACTGGACCACGCCGGTGGCCCGTGGGGTCGGGGCTACATGCGCGCCGAGACCGCTGTCACGCCAGGCGACTGGTACTTCGACGGCCATTTCCTCAACGACCCCTGCATGCCGGGCACCCTGATGTTTGAGGCGACGCTGCAGTGCATGGCCTTCTATCTGGCGGCGAGCGGGTTCACGCTCAAGCGCGACGGTTACCGCTTCCAGCCCGTGCTGGACGAACCTTTCGTGCTCAAATGCCGGGGCCAGGTGACACCCGACAGCCGCCATCTCCTCTACGAGATCTTCGTGCAGGAGATGCTCGACGGGCCGACGCCCACGCTCTACGCGGACGTGCTCGTCACAGCCGATGGGCGCAAGGCGTTCCACGGGGAGCGGATTGGACTGGCGCTCGTCCCTGACTGGCCACTCACGAGCCGGCCGGAGCTGCTTGTCGAGACGGGCGAGCACCCCCCCGCCGCGCACGCGGACGGTGTCGAATTCGGCTACCCCGCCCTGCTCGCGGCTGCCTGGGGCCGCCCGTCCGACGCGTTTGGCCAGCAGTACGAGCGCTTCGACGGCGAGCGCAGGGTCGCGCGCCTGCCGGGTCCCCCCTACCACTTCATGTCGCGCGTGACGCGGGTCGATGGGGAGCTCGGGGCCTATGCGGCGGGGCTCGAAGTCGAATGCGAGTACGACATCCCAGCCGACGCCTGGTACTTCGGCGAGAACGGCGCGCCGACGATGCCCTCGGCCGTGCTGATGGAGGCTGCGCTGCAGCCGTGCGGCTGGCTGGCCTGCTACGCCGGCTGCCCACTGTCGGTTGACGCGGACCTCGCCTTCCGCAACCTTGATGGCGTCGGCACCGTCCACGCCGAGGTCACACCCGCGGCCGCACGACTGCGCACCGTGGCCCGGCTGAAGGGTCTGAGCGCAAACGCCGGCACGATCATCACGAGCTTTGAGGTGAGCTGCCGTGTCGGCGACGAGCTCGTGTACGAGCTCGATACCGTGTTTGGCTTCTTCCCGCTCGCCGCGCTCGAGGAGCAGGTCGGCCTGCCGACGACCGCGCACCAGCTCCGGGCGCTCGCCAACCCGGGCGGGGCGCCGGTCGCTCTGCGCGAACGCCCGGCGAACTGCTTCCCCGAACGCGGGCCTGCCCTCGCCGGGCCGATGCTGCTGATGCTCGACCGCATCACCGGCTTCTGGCCGGCCGGCGGCGAGGCCGGGCTCGGCGCCGCGCGCGGGGAAACCGATGTCGACGCCGGAGCGTGGTACTTCAAGTCCCACTTCTTCCAGGATCCCGTCCAGCCAGGCTCACTGGGCGTGGAGGCGCTGCTGCAGCTGCTGCAGTGGCTCATGCTCGAAACCGGGATGACGGCGGCGTTTCCCGAAGCGCACTTCGAGCCGATCGCGCTGGGTCGACCGCTGAGGTGGCGCTACCGCGGCCAGGTGACGCCCGAGAACGATCAGATCGTCACGACGATCGAGATCACCGACAAGGGCCTCGTCGCCGGCCTGCCCTTCGCGGTTTGCGACGGTTCCCTGTGGGTCGACGGAAAGCGGATCTACGAGGTCACAGGACTCGCCGTTCAGGCCGTCCGCTGACCGAAGATTGCCGGCGGCACGTTCTCGAGCGCCGCGGCGGCGGCCTGGCGGCCAACCTCACGCATGCGGTCCAGCATCGGCCGACGAGGTGGTTCTGCGCACGCTCAGGCCGCCACCCCGGCGGCGCGCGCCGCGTGCTGGGCGGCAACCCAGTCGTCGAGCTCCTGCCAGCATTCGTACAGCCAGGTCCTCAGATCCTCACGCAGCTGCGGCAACTCGGCGCGCTCGTAGCGCCGGAAGCGCACGCGAACCGTCGTCCCGATCAGTGCGCCGCTCCAGATCTCACGCAGATCGCGGAAGTCGTCGAGGCCGACATGACCGCACACCAAGACCGCGGCCTGCGGCGCCTGCGCAAGCAGCGCCAACGGGCCACCGGTGCGCGGTGGCAGCGTATGCTGGAGCCGCTCGATGCTCGCTCGCAGCCGTGGGTCGGCGATGTCGCTGCGGGCCTTCAGCGCAGCAAGCTTGGCCGCCGTGTAGCGCGTCCCCTCAGGGAAGATCAGCACGCCGTCGCGCTCGCCATCCAGCCCGATGGCCAGAGAGGCGACGCGTGCGATTTCACGCTCAGGATCGTTCGAGGCCCGCTCCACGAAACACGTTGGCACCCAGCGCGCGCCGAGGTCGAGCGTGGGCAGCATCTGAAGCTCGTGCTTGAGCACGTAGCGTAGGTCAAACCCGTGAGCACCGCTGATCAGCCGGGCAGGCAGGCCGTTGTCGACGATGCTGGCGTGGCGGGCAAAGATGATCAGCGGTCCACGTCCGACGAGCTCGGCGCCCTCGACCTCGAAGCTCACACCGCACAGCCGGCAGACCGCCGCAAGATGACCGCTCGCCCAGGCCACCTGCAGCCGATAGGTGCGCTGTCGCCGTCGCGGACTGTCGCTGCTCCATGGGCCGCCGGAGAGCAACCAGACCCGAAGCACGCCGACCAGGCCGCGCAGCTCGCCGAACAGGCACATCCACATGAGGACAAGCAGGCGGACCGCCATCCACGGCTTGCGGCGGCGGAGCCACAGCGTGAAATCCACGCCACAGGCGGCAAGCAGCAGCAACGGAGCAAGCGCCGTGAGCACGACGAACAGCACGAACTCGCCCAGGATCCCCCGCGTTATCCGCAGCCACCGCTGTCGGCGCGGGCCTGCAGGGGCGAGCAGCGGGCCAGACATCCGCTAACCGCGGCCGCGAGCGTCGCCGCGGGTTTGCAGCACGCGCGCGTTGATGCGATCAGCGGATGTCACGTTCCGGCACCGGCGTTCGACCAGCCGTCCTTGAAGCGGCGCAGTGTACACAGACCCGTGCCTGTCGGCGCGTTTGCGCCAGGAGGTGGCGACGCGTCGTTCGCCACGCTCGCACCGATCACCGCCGCAAGCGCGCAAACGCTTCGCGTCAAGCTGTTCGCCCGCGCGCAAAGCGGTCACACCAACGACGCAGCTGCGACCGCGGCAAACAGTTCAGCACGAGGCAGGTCGTCGACGCCGAACGGGTCGCCGCCGCGCCGATCGAGGAGTGAGAGCACTCCTGCGACGGTGCCGTCGCGTCGTAGCGGGAGCACGAGCATCGTGTGCGGCACGTACGCGGTGCTGCGCGCAACCTCGAGTGCGAAGCGGGGATCCGTGCGGCACCTCGCCACGATCTGCGCTTGGCCTGACTCGGCTGCCGCACCGGCGATGCCCTGTCCGCGCGTCAGCTCCAGGCCCACGACGTTGCGCGCCCCGGCTCCCCAGGCGGCCACGTAGGTCAGGTGGCCGCCGGTGGGGTCGGCTAGCGCGATCGACGCCGCCGCGGCCTCGAACACTCCGGCTGCGGCGCGAACGATGGCCTCCAGGAGCGGGCGCTTGAGTCCCTCGCGCTCGATGCTCACCGCGAGCGAAGCCCCGGTTGGCATCTCCGTCCGCATGCCACTGACCTCGGCCAGCGCGGCCGGTGACTCGATTCGCTCCTCCGGCCTGAAGGCCAACCCTGCGTGGAGCGCCTTTTCGAGCTCTGGCGTGACGTCCGGAATCGCCTCAAGCGTCCGATCCTCGCCGTACGCCGGCGGGCCCCCGGTAATCAGATCCCAGGCGCTCGCGGCGATCGCGAACACATCGCTGCGAAAAGAAACGGCCTCGCCGGCGAACAGCTCGGGCGCGATGTAGCCGGGCGTGCCACCCCTCGCGACGGCGCCTTCCCCACTCATGCGCGTCGCCAACCCGAAATCGACCAGAACAACGCGCTCGCCGCCGACGACGAGATTGCGCGGCTTCACGTCGCCGTGCACGATCTGTTGTTCGTGCAGATATTGGACGGTCTCGCAGGCCTGCCCGATCCAGCGCATCACGTCGCGGACCGGTAGGCCCTGCCCGCCCTGGTCCCAGCGCAGCCGAGCGAGGTCGATCCCCTCGACGAGGCGCATGACGATGTTGTAGACGCCGGTGGGCTCCTCGAAGTGATCCACCAGCGAAGCCAGGCCCGGGTGGCTCAGCTCGGAGAGCAGTCGCGCCTCGATCTCCCAGTGCGCGGGGTCGCCCGCGGCTGAGGGGCGCTTGAGCGCCACGCGCGTACCGTCCCCGGTGTCCCGCGCTCGGTACACGGTCGAGCTCGCGCCCGTGCCCAGCACGTCCTCGATCTCGTAGCGGCCCAGGCGCGACCCGCGATGGAGGGGTAACGTCGCGTTGGTCGCCACAACGCGAGAATAGTTGAGCTATGAAGGATCATCTCCGTCTGCGCGCGGGCGGACGCGAAGCAGTGTTCGCTCCTCCAGTCGGCGAGATCGTCGTGGGCAGCGGTCGCGGCTGCACCGTGCGGATCACCGATGACGCGGTCGCCGCTCGGCATCTCGTGGTCCGATTCGCCGATGGGGCATGGACACTCGAGGCGCTTGGCGTCGGCGGTCTCACCTTCCGCGACCGGCAACCAGTCGTCACAGTGCCGATCACCGCCCCGCTGGCGGTGCGACTGGGCGACCCGCTCACGGGTCCGCTGCTCGAGCTCGAGCCGGGGGATGACGGCCGGAACGACTCGACGGCCGACTTCGGCTCACCTCCCACCGAGGCGCAAGCCGAGGTTCCACGGCCTGTGACGAGCGTCCCGCTGCCGGGCGAGGTCCTGCGGATCGGCAGGGATCGCGAGAGCGATGTCGTCGTCGACGATCTGCAGGTTTCGCGCCGACACGCCGAGATCCGCAGTCTCGGCGACGGAAGGTACGAAGCGGTCGACCTGGGCAGTCACAACGGGACGTTCGTCAACGGTCGGCGGGTCGACCGTGCGGTCCTCGAGGAGCTCGACGTGATCAGCATCGGGCGCAACTCCTACCGCCTGATCGACGGCCACCTCGCTGAATTCGTCGACACGGGCGGCGTCGCTTACGCCGCGGTCGATCTCAACGTCCGCCTTCCGAACGGGACCCTGCTGCTCGACGGGGCGAGCTTTTCGCTGGAGTCGCGTTCGATGCTCGCGGTGATCGGACCGTCAGGGAGTGGGAAGTCAACGCTGCTCGGGGCTCTGACCGGATTCCGCATGGCGACCGAGGGCGATGTGCGCTACGGCGACAGGAGCCTGTATGCCGACTACGAGGCCCTTCGGCAGCGGATCGGCTACGTCCCCCAGGACGACATTGTCCACCCCGAGCTGACTGTGGAGCGCGAGCTGGAATTCGCAGCGAACATCCGCTTCCCGAGCGACGTGGCACCCGCCGAGCGGCACCGGCGCGTGCAGGAGGTGATCACCGAGCTCGGCCTCGATCA
>JBEKNK010000006.1:0-50906 GCA_049522915.1 Solirubrobacteraceae bacterium
GTGATGTAGGCCGTCGCGCCGTTCGGTGTGATGGCGATCCCCTCTGGGAAGACGCCGACCTTGATTGGCTTGCCGGCCTTCTTAGTGGCGGTGGCGACCGGGGTGACGGTGTTGTCGAGGCCGCTGACCACGTAGAGCGTGTCCCCGTTCGGGGTGATTGCGATCGCGTCCGGCTGGGAGGTCTTGCCGACGCTGATCACGACGCCGGCCTTGTTGGTCGCGGTATCGAGCGCTGTCACGGTACCGGCGCCCGTGTCGACCACGTAGGCGGTTGGGGGTGATCCGCCGCTCGCCACCGCAGCGGGCGCCACGGCCACGCCCACCGCGATGCCCGCGACGGCGCTTAGCGCACCGACCAGCGCAATCAACGGCAAACGAACCACGACGCTGCGCTCACCCGTCACCTCGCATGTCAACCCTTCCTTCCCAGCGCACCACGAATCGTTACCCAACTCCCAAGCGGGCCGTACCACTCGACGCGCCGATCTTACGCCCTCCTCGGGGTTGCGCGCCACCGGGCAGGCTGTCGTGTCCGATGACGGCCCGACGCGCAGGAGGCGAGCCGTTCGATCCGTCCGTCGGGCACCGCGTTGATCGGCGAGCAGCGAGGTGAACGGGCCGTCGAACGCACCTCGGTGCCTGTTCATGCCTCTGCCCAGCGTGTCGCATCTGCGCGGTAGCGAGCGTCTCGAAACGACGCACGTGGCTTGCGCTCTGGACGATTACCGGTCGTGTGCGATCAGGCTCGATCGCTTCCGTTTCGCTTGGGCGATGCGGGCGCCGGTGGTCACTGTCGTGGGAGGGCGACGCTTTCGAAGGCGAGCGCCTCGCTGAGCCGGTCGAAGTGGCGGTCGAGGTGCAGCACCGAGAGTCCGCCGTGCTCGGCCGCGGCTGCAGCGATGAGCGCATCGGTGAGCGGCACACGGTGGTACCCGTCGCTGTGAGCGGCGAGCTCGGCCAACGCGCTCATCGCGGCGTCGGCCACGGCGCGATCGTTTCGCAGAATCCGTAGCGCGTCGAGCTCTAGCTCGAGCGCGAGGTATTCGGAGCTGGTTCGCGCCGAGTAGAGGATCTCCATTCGCACGATCGGCGTGATCCAGAGCCGGTCCTCGCGGACGGCTTTCGTGAGCAGGTCCGCGAGCTCCGGGGGTAGCGTGCTCGCGCGCCACCACGCCGAGGTGTCAGCGACGAACTGCGCGTCACTGCGCAGCAGCTCGTGCGCGTTCACGGGCGGCTACTGCTCGTCGGTCAGCTGTTCGATCCGGGCGAGCGTGTCGCGATCGAGCCCATCGGGGCTAAGGAGCCGCTCGGCGAGCAGCTCGAGGCGCGCAGCACGCTGCTGGTCGCTGATCGCGGGCTTTTCAGCCGTGGCCGTGGTGTCTTGAGTCGAACGCTTCACGCTTTCCAGCGTAGCGCGCGGCGGGTACGGAACCCAAACGGCGAACGCGCGCGAGCGGCGAATGCTGCTACAGCGGCAGGCTCTATCCGCCGTGCGATTGGGAGGAGGATCCCATGACCGTCACACCGCTGCTCGATTCTGCCGGCCGACGCCGCTCACCAGCCACGCTCCCCGGCTACCACGCGGGCCGTCCGCCACGCAACAAGGGTCAGCAGTACCCCGCCGACGCGCCGAGCGTCGAGGAGATCATCGCCGTGATGCGCCAAGCCGGCGACGACCGCCACGGATCGAGAGTACGTGCGCTGATCGCCGTGCTCTGGCGCGGCGGACTGAGAGTCCAGGAAGCACTATCGCTCGCCGAGCAGGACCTTGACCAGCGGCGCGGATCGCTGCTGGTTCGCCGCGGCAAGGGCGGCCGCCGACGCGAGATCGGCATGGACACCTGGGGGTGGGAACAACTCACACCCTGGCTCAGTCAACGAGTCGAGCTCCCGGTCGGGCCGCTGTTCTGCGTGATCGACGGACCAACACGCGGTAGAGCTTGGGCGAGCGCCTCAGTTCGCGTCGAGTTTCGACGCCTCGCCATCCACGCCGGCGTGCGCCGACGCTTCGCGCCACACCAACTACGCCACGCCCACGCCGTCGAGCTCGCGCGCGAAGGCGTGCCGCTCAACGTCATCCAACGCCAACTCGGACACGCCAACCTCGGCACCACCAGCGTCTACCTCCAAGGCACCTCCAAGGCATCGACACCGAAGAAATCATCGCCACCGTCCACGCCCGGCGTGCCCCCATGATGTCCGCCACCGCCGGACTCCAGCTCTGACACCCAGGGCGGCGGGCGCGCGCCAGCGCGCTCCCGCCCGTCCTGCTGACACCAGGCGAAGCAGAAGCGAGTGCGTCGCACCCGCTCGCGCCTCGTCCTCGTCCTGAGCGATAGCCCCGTCTCCGGCTCGACGACGTGCCTGCTCGTGGTGCAAAAGCAGCGACGTAAGGGGCACGTACATCCCACGCGCTGCTCCGCCCCGAACCCGGACCGTGGGACAGCGCCTGAGCAGCACGCGGCGCCGCGCAGCTGGAGCCCGCCATGTGGCCAAGTCCCGGGCCGGCTCAAATGGGGCGTCCGGGAATCGTCCTACACCCACGAATGGCAGCCCATTGCGCGACACTGTCCGCGCATGGCTCAAGCCGCGTGGCCGTCGCTTCACTCGCCGTCGCACCACCCGCCGAGTGTCGCGGGCTGGCTCATGCGCCGTGGGGCTACCCGATCGCTGCCCGTGCGCGTTCGACAAGCAGGGTCAGCAGTCGGGTTTCGAGTGAGCTGGACGGGAGGGCGAACGCCGACTCGACGTTGAGCGTGACCTCGGCCTGGCCGTAGGCGAACCCGACAACATCGATATAGATCTCACCGCTTACTGTCGCCGGCCCCTGCTTTGTGCGCAGGACGACCGTGACCCGGACGGCGTTCACACCGTCGGTTCCGGACAGGGCCACCGGCAGTCGCGCGGCTTCGATCGTCGCCGTCACGTCGTGGGGGAGCGATGGGCGCACCAGCCCCCCGACGTCAACCTGGTCGCAGGTCAGCGCATGCGGAAGCCTTTCCGCCGCCAGGTCGTTGGCGACTACCGACGCCGAGGGAAGAATCGACGTGTCGGAGCTCACGCTCAGCGACGTCGACGCCGTGGAGTGAGCAAAGCTCGCTGATTCGACCTCAGCGAGGTCCTCGCTCGGCGGCGCCAAACCAAGGCATTTGACCGACTGCGCAATCAGCCGTTTGCCCTGGGCGCTCTCGGGCTTGGCCGGCTCTGCTTTCAGGTCCGGCAGGTCGCCGGCGCGCAGATTGATCGCGGTCGCGACCGCGCGCGCATTGCTGCGCGTGATCGTCCGCTGAGACCCAAGCGCAAAACCTCCGCCAACCAGCAGGACAGCCACTACGACCGGCGCGCCGACACCCGCGCACCTCGTCAGAGCTCTCGACCGGGCGATCATCCCAGACGCCTTTGCCCATCGGACGCCACGCGCGATGTGTCGCGAGCACGGGTCAACGTCTCGGACGCTATTTCATCGGGAGCCGTCCCGGTGGCGCGGTGCGCTACTTCACGTTGCACAGGTGCAGGTTCCCTGGCGGCAGCTCGGTCGCCTGGTCGCGGATGTACTTGAAGTCGCTCTCAGAGACCGCGTAACCGTTGCCACTTCCCCCATGAACATCAAACGTCAAGTCCTCAAGGAGGCCGTTTGACGGGTTGATTGCCGCGACCTGCGTGGCCGTGCCGCCGGCCACGGGGAAGGCTGCGGTAACGAGGTCGCCAGCAGCCGTCTTACTCAGTGCGGCGAAGCGGTAGCTTGCGAAGCCGGCGCTGGCGCCGTAGAAGCCGGCCCCGACCACCGCCCAATGGGCATGCGCTGTGTAGGTGAGCGCACACGGGTTGGAGGTCAACACCTCACCGTCGGCGTCGCCGTTGGCGCCCTGCCACTGGCGCACCATCGGCAGCCCCGGCGCGCTCAGCGTATCGACCTCCTCCGTCACGAGCCCGTTGTGCTGGATGATCAACAGCTGATCGGTCGCGGCATGATAGCCGGCAGGCACCCCGACCCCTCCGACGTTCTCGTTGAACTCGTCGAAATTCGGCTGAGGGACGCCCTTGTACGTGCCCCCCGGCTCGGGGATGATCGTGTACAGGACACCGCGGCCGGTGAACGAGATTCCCTGGTAGGCGGCAAGCGCCGCGACGGACTTCTGGAAGAGCTTGATCGCCGCCTGGTTGCCGGTCGGGCCCGACGCCGCGGCAAGCGCCTCGGCGCAGCAGCCACCAACCACAACCAGCAGCGCGGCGGCCGCAGCAGCGACGTGGCGGCTCACTCGACACCGCCGGCGCTCGGGATCGCATCGGCGCCACAAGGACACACGAGCGCCGACTCTACAGCGCCCCGGAGGGCTGTGCCGGAGCCGTGAAGATCTGCGGCCACAACGCAAATCACTGATCGCGATCAACCGCTGTCAGTTCACGATCTGAAAGTCAATCGCTCGAACGGGTAGGCAACGTATGCTCACGGATAGACCGCACTCCACAGTCGCAGCAGGCCGCGCACTCCCAGGCTAGAAGCAGGAGCGCAGGTACCACGCGCAGGACGACCGGTACGGACGAGCAGCAGTAGGCCGGCACCGTACCCGACCCGCCCCTGCGTCGAGGGTGGAGCAGTCGTCTGCCGGGAGCCGGGCGGCACCGCCACTTGGCGCGCAGCACCTGGGAGCCCGTGGCAATGCCACCATGCTACTATGCGGCTATGGCGAAGAATCTGACGGTGCGGCTCGATAGCGAGCTCGCGGCGGACACCGAGGCGCTTGCGCGTGCGGAGGACAAGAGCCTGAACGAAACGGTCAAGCTGGCGCTCAAGGAGGCCGTCGAGCGGCGCCGCCGTGACCCCGAGTTCAAGGCGCGTCTGCAGCGCATCATTGCTGAGGATCGCGAGCTGCTCGAACGCCTCGCGAAGTGAGCGTCGCGTACGTCGACCTGGTCGACTACGTCGCGATCGCCGCTGAAGTCACCGGCCTCGGGGTCGACACCCTGATGCGCGTCGCAAAGCTGGACCTCGCGGACTCCGCCCTGCACGCCCCGGCGGCAGGATTCGGCGATGCCGAGTTCTACACTGACTTTGTAGACAAGGCAGCTGTGCTCGTCGTCCACCTCGCCAAGAACCACCCGCTGCCCGACGGCAACAAACGCGCCGCCTGGGTCACGCTACGCGTCTTCATCGAGACCAACGGCTGGACCTGGACCACGCCACCAACCGTCGATGAGGCCGAGCACGCGATGCTCGCCATCGCCTCGGGCGAGTGGGACGAGGCGAAAATGGCCGACTGGCTGCGCGCTCAACTCAGCGCCCCGAGCTAGTGGTGTGACCGGCAACGTTTGCCGGTTTCCATAACGAGGAGCGTGGGCGGTGCTGCCGAATTTGGTCTTCGAACGCTGGTCGGCGATCGGAGGCGAGAATTGGCGGCTCGGGTGGGGCTTCGCGAGATCACCAACGAAGACGGGAACCGGCTGTTGCGGATCGTTCGCCGCGGCACTGGTTCGGTGGTGACGTGGCGTCGTGCGCAGATCGTTCTGCTGTCAGCGCAGGGGATGTCGCCGGCGAGGATCAGTGAGGTGGTGTTCACCGACCCGGACACCGTTCGGGAAGTCATCCACAACTTCAACCGCGACGGGTTCGACGCGCTCTACCCGCGTTATGCGGGCGGCCGCCCGGCGACGTTTACGCTGCCGCAGCGACGGAAGATCAAGCAGATCGCCTTATCGGTACCGACCGATCTCGGCTGGCCGTTCGCGACCTGGAGTCTGGCGAAGCTCGCCGACTACCTCGTCGCCGAGGGGGTGGTCACGGACATCTCCCACGAAGGCTTGCGCGCCCTGCTGCGCGAGGAAGGCGTCTCATTTCAAGCCGTGAGGACCTGGAAACGCTCCAACGCCCCGAACTTCGAGGCGAAGAAGAACCGGATCCTCGAGCTCTACGATCTCGCCGAAGCTGGCCTGGCGACGGTCATCTGTGTGGACGAGTTCGGGCCGCTGAACATCCAGCCGCAACCCGGCGGGAAGGCGTGGGCGCCGCTGAAGAAGCCACGACGGATCCGCGCGACCTACAAGCGCCCGCACGGTGTCCGGCACATGATCGGCGCCTACGACGTGACCAGCGACCGGCTCTACGGGCACATCAAGAAGCGCAAGACCAGAGTCGGGTTCCTCGCGTTCTGCCGCTACATCCGCTCGCTCTACCCGGCCGATCAGCGGCTGCACTTCGTCCTCGACAACTTCAGTCCACCTCCCCGGCTGCCGTGGACCGCATGTCACGCCTGATAGCCGCCGCAACCGTGCCGCTGCTACTACTGCTACTACCGCCACAGCCACTCACAAGAACCAGCGCCGCAAGCGGCGCTACGAAGCCCGTCCTCCTCATGGCCAGTCGCCCAAGCGCACGCAGCTTACCGCTTTGGTCATGGACTCCCTGGCCTAGCGGCCACGGATGCAACCGTGGAGCCCGTGCAGCGCTTCGGCCAGAACGTGCGCACAGCGCGCCTCGAGCGCGGCTGGACGCAAGAGGACCTCGCAGGCCGTACCGGCCTGGCGACTGTGCAGGTCTCCCGCGTCGAGCGTGGCGTGCCGGAGATACGGCTGACGACGCTGCTTCGGCTGCTGAGGGCGCTGGAAATGTCGCCGGGCCAGCTATTGGATGGCCTTTACTAGCCGGTGCTCGCCGCGCAGTGGCACGTTTGTGGGACAACAACCGCTACCAACGGGCATAAAATCCCATCGTCGCAGCTAGGGTCAAAAGTGCTCAATAGCAGCCAGATTGGCAGGCGGTGCAACCGCCTACAACCCCCCGGACCAAATGGTAAGGAAGGGGGTCAACGGTTCGAGTCCGTTAGAGGGCTTGGGAAGGCCAAGGGCATTGCCCAGCTCCCGGCTCCCTCGGATCCCGGCGTAGCTCGCGACGGTCGTTCGTGGCTCAGTCGGCGGAGAGCTTTCCGCGGCAGTCCCAGGACCCGCTGAAGCGCTTGCCGGTGCCGAAGGCTCCCTTGAACGACTGGAACGTACCGTTCAGCGGCCTCGGGCCACGGTAGTTCGTCTTCACCGTGTGGATCACGATCAGCGGCTCCCCGCCCCATGAGGCGTTCACGGTTTGGATCGCAATCGGCTGCTCGTCGATTTGCAGCTGGAACAGTGGACGGCCGCCGTTGGTCTTGAGGTTGGCGTAGTCGATCGTTCCGAGCGTGACACCCAGCGTCAGCCCGATCGCCTTATCGCTGCTGCAGCGGCCATCTCTGAACCTGTAGGTCTTGCCGCCGAGGATCAAGCTCGCGGTCGCGGGACCGCAGTAGCGTATCTCTGTCTTTCCGTGCACGCCGATGTTCTTCGGGATACACGCAAGCGAGGTCAGCGACACCTGGTGCTTGGCAGCGGAACCGCAGCCGCTCAAAGCAGCGGCGCAAGCTAGGAGTGCCCCAACAGCGACGGGAGTGGCCAGCTTCATCGGACCCCTCCTTGTTGTTGTGACTGGCGTGCCCGTGACGACGAGCGGTTGATCACGCCGGGGGGTCCGCCAGGAAGCCCGTGTCGGCGGCGAAGAACAACAGCGCTTCGCGCGCCACGGCGAAGGCTGCGGCTGTCCCGGGCTCGACGCGCTCTGCCACGGGCAGCTTGGCCACGAGCGAGAGCTCGCCGAGGCGGAGGTGCGCAAGCTTCTCGTCGCCGAGGTACTCGACAACCTCGACTGCGGCCTCGAAGCCGACGCTGCCGTTCTGAGCCGAGCCGACGCGTATGTGCTCAGGCCGGAAGCCGACGAGGCTCGAGTCCGAGCCGAGCTTCAGGACCGGGGCGGGTATGACGTTCATCGCGGGCGAGCCGATGAACGTCGCGACGAACGTGTTGGCCGGCCGAGTGTAGAGCTGCTCGGGCGTGCCGAGCTGCAGGAGCCTGCCTTCGCACATCACCGCGATGCGGTCACCCATCGTCATCGCCTCGACCTGGTCGTGGGTGACATATATGGTGGTCGTCCCGAGCCGCTTCTGGAGCTTCAGAATCTCGCCCCGCGTCTGCACGCGCAGGGCGGCATCGAGGTTTGAGAGCGGCTCGTCCATGAGGAATACGGCCGGCTCGCGGACGATCGCGCGCCCGAGCGCGACGCGCTGGCGTTGCCCGCCAGAGAGCGCCTTCGGCTTGCGCTGGAGGTGTTGCTCGAGGTCGAGCACAGCGGCCGCGTCGCGGACCCGGCGCGCGATCTCGGCCTTGCTGATCTTCTTCAGCTTCAAGCCGAAGGCGAGGTTCTGTGCGACCGTCATGTGTGGGTACAGCGCGTAGTTCTGGAAGACCATCGCGATGTCGCGGTCCTTGGGCGACACGTGATTCACCCGCCGCTCGCCGATCAGGATCGTGCCGCCGCTGATCTGCTCAAGGCCGGCCACCATCCGCAACGCCGTCGTCTTGCCGCAGCCCGATGGGCCGACGAAGACCATGAACTCGCCTTCCTCAATCGCGAGGTCGAGCGCGTCGACGGCAAGGGTGCCGTCACCGTAGATCTTCGTTACGCCGTCGAAGCGGATCGCGGCCATCAGCAGGTCATCCCTTCAGCGCTCCGCTGAGCCCGGTCCCGCGCAGGAACCCGCGCTGGAAGATGAGAAAGCCGACGATTGGCACGACACAGGTGAGCGCCAGGGCGGCAAGAAAGACGCCGAGCGGCGTGAACTGCGCAATCTGCGGCAGGCGCACCGACAGCGGCTGCAGGTTCGGGTCGCCAAGGACGAGCAGCGGCCACAGGTAATCCTTAAACGAGGCGAGCACGGCGAAGATCGAGACGACGCCGAGGATCGGCCGCGACATCGGCAGCACGACCGAGAAGAACAGACGGAACGGGCCGGCGCCGTCGATGCGCGCCGCCTCGAAGATCTCGCGCGGCAGGTTGTCGAAGAAGCGCTTCATCAGCACCACGTTGAACGCGCTCGCGGCTTCCGGCAGCCAGATCGCCAAGTAGTTGTTGACGAAGGAATGGTGGATGAGCGGCGGGTTCACGATCTCGACGTAGAGCGGGATGAGCAGCACGACGGCCGGGACGAAGAGCGTCGTCAGCAGCGCCGCCATGATCAAGTTCCCGAACTTGGGTCGAAGCACGGAGAGCGCATACGCACCCGTCGTGGCGACGACGATCTGGAACGCCCAGGACCCGATCGCGATCACGATCGTGTTCCGCAGGTAGAGGCTGACGTCGACGTTGTTCCACGCCGTCGATAGGTTGCCCCAGGCCAACCCGTGAGGGAAGATCGCCATTGGGGTGGTGAGCGTGTCGATTGTTGGTGTGATCGCCGACTTTGCGAGCCAGAGGATCGGGCCGAGCCCGACGACGACTAGCAGCAACAGAAGCAGCTTGTGCGCCGACCCGAGTCCCCATCTGACGCTCGGCCGACTCCACTCGTCCTCGAGGACCAGCCCCTGCGCGCCGCCGTCGTGTCGCCGCTGCCTGCGCCGAAGCGGGAAGGCGATCATTGCGTGCTCCAGGACCGCGTGGCGCGCAGATAGATCAGCGAGAACACGGTGAGGAACGCGACCAGCATCAGACTGAGTGCCGCCGCCTCGCCGTAGGCGGCGCCAAGGGAGTTGCCGAACGCGTAGTCGTAGATCAGCAGCATGACCGTCAGCGTCGAGTTCGCAGGGCCGCCCTGCGTGAAGAGCCACGGCTCGATGAACACCTGCGCGGTCCCGATGATCTGCAGGATCATCGTGACGAGCAGCACCGTGCGTAACTGCGGCAGCGTGACGTGCCAAAGCTTCTTCCACAGTCCGGCACCGTCGGCGGACGCCGCCTCGTAGAGCTCACGGTTGACGCCAGTCAGCGCGGCAAGATAGATGATCACCGTGCTGCCCGCGTTCGCCCAGGTCGACTCGAGGACGAGCGAGGGCATCGCCTGCGCCTGCGATTGGATCCACTGTTGTGGCCCGATGCCAACCCAGCCGAGAATCGTGTTGAAGACGCCGTTCGACGCGGCGTCGTAGAACGTCTTCCAGAGCAGCACTGAGACGACAGGTGGAATCACCACCGGCAGGTAGGCGAGCACGCTGTACAGGCCACGCCACCTGCGCACCTCGCTGATCAGCACCGCCATGATCAGCGGAACCGGATAGCCGAAGAGAAGCGCGAGGCCGGCAAACTCCGCGGTGTTTCTGACGGCAATCGGAAACAGCGGGTCGTGGATCACTTCGGAGAAGTTCGCAAGCCCCACCCACTTCGCCGGCTGGACGAGGTTCGTGAACTGGAGCGACATCAGCACGAGACGGACGATCGGATACCACGAGAACGCGCCGAAGACGAACAGCAGAGGCAGCAGGAAGAGGAGCTTCGAGAGCCCGCCCTGCTTCACCCAGGTCACCGGCGTGCCTCTTTCGGCGCGTGGGCGCGCTACCCCGACCGGAGCCCGCGTCGTCAGCGAAACCTTCCGGTTCTCGTTGGGCGCCATAGGATCGAGCGTCGACATTGCTTCCTTTGTGCCTGCGGCCCGGGTGGTCGCGCTATTGCTAGCACGACCACCCGGGACCCGCAAGCGAGGGGCTTACGACGACGCGTACGCTTGCGCGATCGAGGCCTGTCCGACGGAGTTAGCCGCCGCGAGCAGGGCCGGGATGTTTGCGTTCTGGTCGGTCAGTACGTCCTCGACCACCGAGTCGAGGTCGCCGTAGATCGCCTGAGTCGCGGCTTCGGGCTCTGGGATCAGTTGGTCCTTCAGGATCGCCTTGTTGAACGGAGCGAAGGCGCTCTGTGGGACGTTGATATAGGGCTGGATCCACTTCTGCGAGAGCTCGTAGGTCTTCGCGTTGAAGATCGGGAACTCCGGCACACCAACCGGTTGGTTATCGGCGGTCAGCGACTTCGCGTTGCGGATCGCCTGCGTCTTATTCACCAGCGGCTGCATGTAGTAGAAATTGATCCACTTCATCGACGCCGCGATCTGAGCCTTAGTCGCCGTCGGCTTGACTGCGGCAAGCGTGCCGCCGCCGAGGGCGCCGGCGCCTTTGCCCTGGAGCGGGAGCGCAGCCAGACCGTAGATGCCGGCCGGGATGCTATCCGCCTGGACCATGTTCGTGTACACGTCAGAACCGCTGACGAACATGCCGATCTGACCAGCTGCGAAGGCCTGGTTGCTGGTGCCCCAACTGAGACCGAAGTTGGAGCCCATGACGTTGTCGGTCCAACGCAGGGTGTGAATCATGTTGAGCGCAGCGACTGCTCCCGGGTTGTCGAACGTAGCGACGGCCTTTGCACCGATGCCCGTCTCCATGCGACCACCGTAGGCGTAGGCGAGCGTGGTCAGGATCCAACCAGCCGTGTTGTCGTTCGCTCCCATCATCGAGAAGCCGGCCACATTCGGGTTGGCCTTCACGATCGCCTGCGCGTCGGTCGCGACCTGCGCCCACGTCGTCGGCGGATCATTGGGATTGAGGCCTGCGTCCGCGAACAGCTGGCGGTTGTACTGGAGCCCCTGGGCGTAAGCCGCTACGGGGATCGCGACGACCTGACCCTTCGAGTCGGTGCCCTCCGCGATCGCCGCGGGGTTGAAGTCCTTGAACCACGAGTAGGACTTCGCATACTTCGTCAGGTTGGCCAGCTGCCCGGCCTCGCCGAGCGAACGGCCATCGGTGAACGGGACCGTGAACACAGTCGGCAGCGTCCCCGCGGCCAGCTCGGCGGCGAAGGTCGGGCCGGTCCAGTCGTACTGAACCGACGTGACATTGATCCCCGGATTCGCGGCCTCGAACTGCTTTACCTGGGTGTTGAACTGCGCCGTCGCCGCGGCCGTGGCGCCCGGGACCAGCGACGCAACGGTGATGCTCACCGACGGACTCGCCGACGCAGTCGACGCCGCGCCGACGGCCACCGCGACGGCCACACTCATAGCTGCGACTGCCGTGCTGATGCGAATGGCCGCAATCGGCCTGATCTTGAATTTCATTGTCCTTCCTCTATCCCTGACTCTGCGCTTCATTGTCCGCCCTCTCCTTCTCCTGGATGGTTGTTGTGCTCGTTTAGGCTCGACTCGACGTTCAGCGGAGTCCCATTTGCGGCCTGGACCAACCAGACCGTGGTGTCCTGTGGCAGCGCGTCGCCGACCAGCGCGGCGCTCCCCAGGAGGACGTCGGCCCCGACGGGAAGTTCAACCGGCTCCGGACCGAAGTTCACGATGCAGAGGAAGCGATCGCCGCGCGCGAACGCGATCACGGCGTCGCCGTACTCGAGCCAGTGCAGCTCGGAGCCGACACCCCACGGGGCCTCGCGGCGGAGGCGAAGCCCCGCGCGGTAGAGGTTGAGCATCGAGGCCGGGGCGCCAGTCTGTGCCTCGACCGAGAGCGGCGCCCAGTCGCCGGGCTGGTCGAGCCAGAGGCGGGCGTCGTCGTTCGGGCTGAAGCCGTAGGGCGGCTTCGCGCCGGCCCACGGGATCGGGACCCGGCAGCCGTCGCGGCCGGGGTCGACGCCGCCGGAGCGGCGCCACATCGGATCCTGGCGCCGGTCGGCGGGGATCGTCTCCACTTCCGGCAGTCCGAGCTCTTCGCCCTGGTAGATGTACATCGAGCCGGGCAGCGCCATCGCAAGCAGTGCAGCCGCCCGCGCGCGCCGCGCACCGCGAACGAGGTCGGTGGGCGTCCCCGCGCGCTTGGTCTCGAAGGCGAACCGGGTGTCTGCCCGGCCATAGCGCGTGACCGGGCGGGTGACGTCGTGGTTGGAAAGCACCCAGGTCGCCGGCGCGTCCACGGGCGCATGGGCCGCGAGTGCAGACTCGATCGAGATCCGCATGGGACCGGGCTCCCACGGGCACGCGAGGAAGTCGAAGTTGAACGCCGTGTGGAGCTCGTCGGGACGCAGGTAGCGCACGAAGCGCTCGACGTCGGGCAGCCACACCTCGCCGACGAGCATCCGGGGCTCCTCGTAGCCGTCCGCGATCGTGCGCCAGCGGCGGTAGATCTCGTGCAGCTCGTCACGGTCGGTGAACGGATGCTCGCCCGGGGCGGCCGCCGGCCGCTCTTCGGGGAGCTCGGGGTCCTTGACCAGTAGCCCCGCTGAGTCGATGCGCACGCCGGCGACGCCGCGGTCGAACCAGAAGCGAAGGATGTCCTCGTGCTCGGCCCACACCTCCGGGTGCTGCCAGTTGAGGTCGGGCTGCTCGGGGGCGAAGAGGTGCAGGTACCAGTCGCCGTCGCCGACGCGCGTCCAGGCCGGACCACCAAAGATCGACTGCCAGCCGGTCGGCGGCAGCTCGCCCCGTTCGCCGGTTCCCGGCCGGAACCAGAAGCGCTCCCGGGCCGGAGATCCAGCTGACGCGGCGAGCGCCTCGCGGAACCACGGGTGTTCGTTCGAGACGTGGTTCGGGACGATGTCGACGATCGTGCGGATACCGAGCGCCCGCGCCTCCGCAATCAGCTGCTCGGCTTCCCACAGCGTCCCGAACGCGGGATCGATCGAGCGGTAGTCGGTGATGTCGTAGCCGGCGTCGGCGAGCGGCGACGGGTACCACGGGTTGAACCACAGCGCGTCAACGCCGAGCGCGGCCAGATAGGGCAGACGCGCCCGCACCCCCGGCAGGTCGCCGATCCCATCACCGTTTGCGTCGGCGAAGCTCCGAATGTAGACCTGGTAGACGACCGCCTCGTGCCACCACGGGCGCTCGACCGCGCCCTCAGGCTCGCGCAGCTGGGCAGCCGCCTCCGTCGCGTCCCTCTCCCTCATCGGGGCGAGAATGACACACCCGATAAAACAATGCAAGACCTAAACTGATTTTTGCAGTTTTCGTACTGTAAAGCGCAAGAGATGCGCTTCAGCGTCCGGGTGCGTTGCCTGTCGAGCCCCGCGCCACCAGCTCCGGTTCGAAGAAGAGCTCGTCCGCGGAGACCGTCGAGCCCTCGATCTGCCCCACGAGCATCTCAACAGCGGCACGGCCGATTGCCTCGATCGGCTGCCGTACGGTCGTGAGCGGCGGACTGGTGCAGCTCATGAACGCCGAGTCGTCGTAGCCGACCACAGAGAGGTCGCCAGGCACCGAGAGGTCCGTCCTGCGGGCGGCGCGGATCGCGCCCAGCGCCAGCGGGTCGCTCGCGCAGATGATTCCGGTGACGCCGCGCTCGATCAGGCGCAGGGTCGCCGCGTGCCCGCCCTCGAGCGAGAACCGCGTCCGCTCGACGAGCTCCGACGGCATCGCCACCTTCGCCACGCGCGCGAACGCCGCCAGCTTGCGCGCCGAGGGCACGTGGTCGGGTGGACCCAGGATGAGGCCGATCCGCTCGTGGCCGAGGTCAGCCAGATGCGAGTAGGCCTGTTCCATGGCGACGGCGTCGTCGGTCGAAACGCGCGGGAAGTCGAGGTGCTCGGCAGCGCCGTTCACGAGCACGACGGGCAGGCGCAGCTGCAACAGGCGCTCATAGTGCTCGTGGGGCGCATCAGCCTCCGCGTACTGGCCGCCGGCGAAGATCATCCCCGAGACCTGGCGCTCGAGGAGCATCTCGACGTATTCAGCCTCCGACATGCTCCCGGTGCGCGTGCAGAGCACGGCGTTGAAGCCGCGCTGGGCGAGCGCGCCCGCCACGATCTCGGCGAGCGCCGGGAAGACCGGGTTCTGGAGCTCCGGCACGATCAGCCCGACCATGCGGGCGCGCCGGACGCGCAGGTGCGTCGGGCGCTCGTAGCCGATGACGTCGAGCGCCGTCAGGACGGCGGCGCGCGTGGCCTCCGAGATCCCGGGGCGGCCGTTGAGGACGCGGCTGACAGTGGCCTCGCTGACCCCGGCCTGCTTCGCGACGTCCGCAAGTTTGCGAGGCACATTGCAATTTTACGACAATTCTTGCAAGCACCTTGCGCCGCTACGGCAGCAGCTGCCGTGTGAGCCGCCTCGTGGCGAGCGCCAGCGCGAGCGAGCCAAACGCAAACAGGTACAGAACGGCGCCGGCGATGTCCCAGTGGAAGGTTCCGAGCGCCGGCTCCCGCAGGAGTTGGATGCTCTGGTAGAGCGGCAGGATCTCGACCACCGGCCGGGCCCAGCCCGGATAGACGGAGAGCGGGTAGAACGTCGTCGCGAACAGGAACATCGGCAGCATCACCAGCTGGATCAGCTGGAAGTCCGAGAAGTCGCGCAGGTAGGTCGTCACGGCGAGCCCGGCGGCGGCGAACGCGTAGCCGATCAGCAGCGCGGCGGGGATCACCAGCAAGATGCCGGGCGAGATGACCAGGCCGAGTGCGACCATCACCGTCACGAATCCGACGCACGGGAGCAGACCGCCCAGCACGGCGCTCACGATCTCACCGAGCGCGATGTCGGCAACCGAGAGCGGCGTCGGCACGATCGCGTCGTAGGTCCGCTCCGTCTTCATCCGCGTGAACACGACGAAGGTCATCTGGTTGAAGGCCGCGTTCATCGCCGTGGTGGCAAGGATCGCCGGCGCCACGAATGCGGCGTAGCGCACGTCGACGCCGGGCACGTTGCCGACGAGCCTGCCGACGCCGAAGCCGATCGAGAGCAGGTAGAGCACCGGCTCGAGGAGGCTCGAAAGCACGGTCGCCAACGAGCGGCGGTAGATCAGCGCGTTTCGCGCGACGAGGCTGCCCGTGCGCCGGCGCGTCCAACCGGTCGCGATCATCCGTGCAGCCGCCGACGGTAGGTGACGCGTGCCACAGCGATCCCGACCACGACGAAGCCGAGGAGGTAGCCGGCCCGCGCTGCGACGCCTGACGCAGAGGCGGTGCCGAGGCTGAGCGACCGGCAGAGGGCGACGCCCTGAGAGAGCGGCAGCGCGGACGCGACGAGCCGAACGCCGCGCGGCAGCTGGCCGAGCGCAAAGAACGTGCCGGAGAACATGTACATCGGCATCAGCACGAAGCGGTAGACGGTCTGCGTCTTCGCAACCGAGCGCAGACCGACCGCCCAGGCTGCGGCCGGAGCGGCGAAGGCGAGGCCGGTCAGGAGCGCGGCCGGTAGCGCCGCGAGCACCCACCATCCGGCGGCGACGCCGAACACCGCCATCACCGCGACGAACACTGCGCTCGATGTGAGCACCCGGAAGGCGACGAAAAGCAGGTGCCCGGCCATGATCTCGCCCGGCTCCAGCGGCGTCGTCACGGCGGTTCGGTAGGCGCCGACCCAGCCGGCGGCAGCTGCGACGCGTCCGCCGCCCTCGATGTAGCCCGTCTGCATCGCAGACGCCGCAAGCAGCCCCGGCGCGAAGAAGTCGATGTAGGAGACGCCGCCGAGGGTCGCCGAATGGCCATGCTCGACGAGGTGACCGAGGCCGACGCCGATCCCGAGCAGGAAGAGCATCGGGTTCGCAACGCTGATGACGATGGTGCCGCGCCACGTGCGAGCGTAGACCGTCAGCCAGTAGCGGAAGGCGTGCCAGGCGCGCCCCATGTCAGTCGACGAGCGAGCGGCCGGTGAGCTTCAGGAAGACGTCTTCGAGCGTCGCGCGCCGCACGAGCGCGGTGATCGGCGCGAACGCCATCTCGTGGACCGCGCCGAGCGCCGCCTCGCCGTCATCGGCGTAGACGACGACACGGTCCGGCAGCAACTCGATCCGACGCCCGAGCTCGGCCGCACGGAGGCGCTCCGCAACCTCTGCATGTACGTCCGCCGGGAAACGCAGTTCGAGGACCTCGCGCGTCACGTGCGACTCGATCAGGTCGCGCGGCGAGCCCTCTGCCACGATCTTGCCGGCGTCCATCACCGCGAGCCGGTCGCAGAGCTGCTCTGCCTCGTCCATGTAGTGCGTCGTGATGATCAGCGTGACGCCGTCCCGCTTCAGACGGTAAAGCCGATCCCAGAGCGCGTGCCGCGCCTGCGGATCGAGGCCCGTTGTTGGTTCGTCGAGCAGCAGGATCTCGGGCTCATTGATCAGCGAGCGTGCGATCGTGAGCCGGCGGCGCATGCCGCCGGAGAGCGTCTCGACCTGGGCATCTGCCTTCTCCTCGAGCTGCGCGAAGGCGAGCAGACCGCCGAGGCGATCGCGGATCACGTTCTTTGCGAGCCCGAAGTAGCGGCCGTAGACGAAGATGTTCTCGCGAACGGTCAGCTCACGGTCGAGGCAGTCGTCCTGTGGAACGACGCCGATCCGCGCCCGGATCTCGGGCCCCTCGTGCGCCGGATCCATGCCGAGCACGCGGAGCGTCCCCGAGCTGACCGGGGAGGTGGCGCCCAGCATCCGCATCGTCGATGACTTCCCGGCGCCGTTCGGGCCCAGGAAGCCGAACACCTCGCCGCGCCCGAACTCGAAGTCGATTCCGTCGACGGCGCGGAACGCTGGCACACCCTTCCGGGCCCGATACGTCTTCGTGAGGCCCCTCGCCTCGACCAGGAGCCTGCCGGACACCGCTCAATCGTACCGACACAAGACCAGCGACCGCAATAACCGTACGGGATCACGCAACTTTGCGAAAGCACGACTCGGAACCAGCACGCGTGGCGCGACGGGCTCCTGCACAAGGCGAGGTGGGCCACCTACCACATCAGCCACTCGGCAAGGCCGGCCACTCGGATCCGGCCGACTGATAGGACGGCACGAAAGTGCGATAGTCGCCAGTGTCGCGAGATCGCTGTAGCGAAACGGCCGCGGCTCGTGCTCGCCCTTCAATCGTCGCGACCCCAAAGATCTCGCGGCAGCCGCGCACAAGATCCGAACCCAGCTCTGTTCATCGACGTATTCATCGGCCCATCTAGCGCGGGCGCACATCGGCGCTCCGCGCTAGCCTGATGTCGTACACAGCTTGAGCGCGGGACAGCGCCTGCCGATGACCGAATCAGTGCTGGCCACGGCCTCACGGAGGAGCTATGGGCGCCGCTCGGCGTCGACCCGCGGCGGCTCCCTGCCTGTTTACGGCGGGCGCTTCGCAACCGAGCAGGCCGAGCGGCTGCTGTGGCGCGCCGGCTTCGGGCCCAAGCGCGGACAGGCGAAGGAGCTAGCGAACCTCGGCCTGAGCGCAGCGGTCCGCTCACTCACGCGGCCCGCGCGCCGCGGGCTGGCCGGCCCGCTGCCGACGCTCGAGACCGGTAAGCCGCTGCAGCCCTACGACGTCTGGGGCAACGACGTGCTGTGGTGGCTCGACCGCATGGTGCGCGCACAGGCGCCGCTGATCGAGCGGATGACACTCACCTGGCACGACTGGTTCGCGACCAGCAACGAGGGCGTCAACTCCCAGCGGCTGATGATCAACCAGAACCGCACCCAGCGCCGGCTCGCGCTCGGGAGCTTCCCCGAGCTGTTCACGGCGATCACGATCGACCCGGCGATGCTGATCTGGCTGTCGCTGTCGGGCTCCACCAAGACGGACCCGAACGAGAACTATGCGCGCGAAATGCAGGAGCTGTTCACACTCGGCGCCGGCAACGGCTACACCGAGATGGATGTGCGCGAGCACGCCCGTGCGCTGTCGGGATGGACCAATACCTGGAACCCGGCGACCGGCGAGCCCGACGACTTCCACTTCGACCCGGAGCTGCACGACGACGGCGTGAAGGTGATCTACAACCACCGCGGCAATTTCGGCTGGCGCGACAGCCTGCGACTGGTCCTCCACCACCCCGACCATCCAAAATTCTTCGTCACGAAGCTGTGGTCGTACTTCTCGCCCGAGCCGCTGCCGGCAGCCGACACCCGTGCGGCGGCGGCGATGTACCTGTCTTCCGGCAAGCAGATCCGCCCGCTCGTGGAGGCGATGCTGATGCATCCGCTGTTCTACGCGGGAGCGAGCATGGTCAAGCCACCGATCGTGCAGCTCGCCGGGATGCTGCGCGGGATCGACCGCTACATCGACACCGACGCCTGGGTCTGGGAGTCCGGCCTGATCGGCCAGACGCCCTTCTATCCGCCTAACGTCGGCGGCTGGGACGCGACGCAGTGGCTGAACACGGCGACCTGGCTCGGCCGCTTCAACCTGACCTCCCAGATGATCATTTCCAAGCAGGTGCTCAACCCGAGCAAGACGAAGCCGCTCGCCAACGCGCGAAAGATGACCGAGCACGCGATCTCCTACTGGGGCTCGCCGACGCTCAGCAAGCCGACCATCGCGGCGCTCCGCTCCTACGCGCAGTCCGCCGGCTTCGACGCCGCCACCGCGCAGTGGGAGTCCGAGCAGTACCCCGTCGTCGCGCTGAACGCGCTGCGTGCCCTCGTCGTCGCGAGCCCCGACTACCAGGCCTGCTGAGATGCGCAAGACGCCCGCACAAAAGGCTTGCGCATGCCGCGACTTCGACCGCTCGGAGTTCCTGCGCCGTGGCGCGGCCGCCGCCGGAAGCGGCCTGCCGCAAACCCTGCCCGGGATGCCGACCCCGGCCGGCACCGGGCTCTCGCGGCGCGGGTTCGTACTCGCCACGGCCGGCCTCGCGCTGACCGTCTACGGCGCGAAGGGCATGATCGGCTCGGCCGACGCGTTCGCCGACGGGATCGCCGCAGCCGCCACGGTGACCAACCAACCGGTGCTCGTCAGCGTCTACCTCCAGGGCGGCATCGACTCGATGTCGGTGCTCTACCCCGCCAGCGACCCGCTCTACTCGCAGTTCCGCACCGACCTGGCACTGGCGGCGGGCGCGGGGCCGGCGTTCACCGAGGATCCGAGCCTGACCTGGAACCCGCTTGCGGCCCAGCTCGCGCAGCTGCACAGCGAGGGCAAGGTCAGCGTGATGCCGACGGTCGGCTACACCGACCCCAACCAGTCGCACTTCACGAGCCGCCACTACTGGGAGGTCGGCGCCACGCAGGCTGACCTCAACACCGGCTGGATGGGCCGCTACCTCGACCTCACCGGCAGCGCCCAGAACCCGCTGCAGGGTCTCTGCCTCGACTATGCGCTGCAGCCCTCGCTGGCGACGGCGAAGATGCCGGTCGCGACGATCTCCTCGCCCAGCTCCTACTCCTTCTACGCGCCGGGCGTGTGGGGAACACAGCAGAGCCTGATGTATGACGCCTTCGACGCGCTCGGGCGCGTCGGCGCGAACTCCCGCGACGCCGGCCTGATCGAGTCCGGGCAGGCAGCTCTGATGTCGAGCACGCTGCGCCGCCAGCTGCTGCCGTTCCAGCCCGCCCCGGGCGCCACCACGACCGCGGCGCTGCCGACCGACTACCCGACGACCACCGACTCCTTCCCGACGCGCATGGCGGCGATCCCCGCGATGCTCGCCGGCGGCCTGCCGCTCTCATGCGTCAGCGTCTCCACCGACTCCGTCTTCGACACCCACGAGAGCCAGGCGGCGCCGTTTGACACCTCACTCGCCGAGGTCGCTCAGACCCTCTACGCCTTCCAGCGCGACCTCGAGGCGCGCGGTCTCGACGATCGCGTGCTGACCGTCGTGTGGTCGGAGTTCGGCCGCCGGCCGCTGCAAAACGCCTCCGCCGGCACCGACCACGGCGCCGCCGGCCTCGGGTTGGTGATCGGCACCCACGCTGCCGGTACGATGATCGGCGAATGGATCGGCCTCGCAGCCGGGCTCGACCCGCTCGGAAATCTGAAGGAAACCGCCGACTTCCGAAGCCTCTACTGCTCGCTGCTAGAGCAATGGCTCGGCCACGACGCCGTGGGGATCATCCCGGGCGCCGCGTCGCTGCCCCGCGTGACGGTGGTCAAATAGTCCGCGTCTGCGCGGTGCTCGCAGCAGCCGCCCTGGCGATCGCCGCCGGCGGCTCGACGGCCGTCGCGCAGACCACCACCCCCGCTCACAAGGCGAGTGCAACCAGCACCGCCCTGCAGGTGACGGAGGTCGAGTACCGCCTGATGCTCTCGGAGGCCGTCGTCAAGGCCGGTCCGGTCAGCCTCGAGGCCATCGACGCCGGCATGGACCCGCATGATCTGCGACTGCGTCGCGGCAACGTCGGCGCGCCGTTCGCTGTCCAGACGCTCTCACCCGGCGCACGCTGGGACGGAGTCGTCAACCTGCGCCCCGGCATCTACCACTTCTGGTGCTCACTGCCGGGCCACTGGAAGCTCGGCATGCACGCCACGCTGCGCGTGGTTCGCTGAGATCGCGCGAGGAGGAGGCGTGTGTCACGCGCGATACAGTCGGACGCGTGTCCGAAGTCAGCCCGAGCCGGTCCGCCTAATTCGAAACGAAGGTCGGCTGATGTGAAGGGTGCGTGATCGCCAGGCGGCTGCGGGCGTTCTCCATCATCGTCGCGGAGGGCGGCGCGGTGGCCAGCGCGGCGAGCAACGCGTCTGCCTCGATTCGCTCGCAACGGCAGTCGGTGAGAGCTGTCACCGTTGCGGTTCGAGGGATGCGCTCGAGCACGCCGATCTCGCCGAAGTAGGTCGGCCCGGTCATCCGCCGCAACGTTCGTTCGGCACCGCCGGCCTCGCCACGAGCAGTGACCTCGACGTCTCCTTCTACGAGCACGTAGATCGCGTCGGCCGGCTCGCCCTCGCGCACGATTGTCGCCGCCGGCCCAAACGCGACCTCGGTCGCGGCGCCGGCCAGGCTCTCGAGGACGGCTCTGCTGGCCGCGGCGAAGATGCCGAGTCCTTCAAGCACCGCGATACGCGGCGCCAGCGCCTGCGTCCGGTCTGTGGTCTGGCGGTCGACGGCCAGCAGCGACCGATAGCCGAGCAGTCCGACGGCGAACGGCGCGAACGCCATCGTCAGCAGCCCGGCGTCCAACCCCCAGAGGCTCACGATCGCCGGTGTGATGGCGGCGCCCAGCGAGATCGCGCCGAGGACGAACGCGAAGAACACCCCGAACACGCGCGCGAGCTGCTCTTGCGGGACCGCGCGCTGCAGCGCAGTGATCGCGAGCACATCGACGACCAACGTCGAGCTGCCCCGCACGATCTCCAGGCCGAAGGCCAAGGCCGGGCTGTGGATCAGCGTGAGCAGAGCAGTCGGCAGGCAGTAGCCGGCGACGCCGGCGATGATGATCGGGGCGAGCCGGCGCGAACCGGCGAGCCGGTTGACCGCTGCCGCCATCAGGATCCCGCCGACGCCGAGCCCGGCGAGCAGGTAGCCGAAGCCTTCGGACCCCGTGCCGAGCCGGTGCTCGGAGACGCCGACTAGGAGCACGGTGTCGGTGCCATATACGAAGCTCACAAGTGCGCAGAAGGCGACAAGCGTGCGGGCAGCCCGCAGCGCCATGATCGCCCGCACTCCCACAGCCATCTGCGCCAGCGGCCCCGCGGTGCCCTCTTCGGTCACGTCGACCGGTCGGCTGCGAGCGCGGATCCGCGACACGAGCCCAGCCGAGATCACGAAGCTGCCGGCGTTGGCTGCGAACGCAGCCGCAGGCGAGCCGATCAGCAGCAACCCGGCTCCGACCGCCGGGCCCACGATCACGACGAGGTTGTCGATCGTGCCGTTGAGTGCGTTGGCCGCCACCAGGTCGTCCTCGCCGACGACCGACGGGATCGTCGCGGCAACCGACGGGCTGTAGACGATGTTGGTCGCCGCGGTCAGGGCGGCGAACGCGAGCGCGAGCGCAACCGGCCCGTCGGTGGCTGCGACGATCGCAAGCGCGCCCTGCCAAAGCGCGCATACCAGGTCCGCCCCCAGCATCAGCCGCACCCGCTCGGTGCGCTCGGCGATCACGCCGCCATAGGCGCTCAACAGCAGGGCCGGGATGAAGCGGACCAAGCCGGCGGCGCCGACCCACGCCAGTGAGTGCGTGCGGTCGAATACGAATGCGAGCAGCGCTACGTTGTAGGCCCAGCTGCCGGTCGCAGAGACGACGAGGCCGCCGAACAGGAACCGCAGGTCGCGCTGCGCCAGCGCTGCGCGATAGCCGCCGAGCCAAGCGACACGCCCCTGCCCCATGGGCCCGCACCCTACAGCGCGCGAGCGGCGAAAACCGACAGCGCGGGCGGGATGGACGACAAGCACGGCGGCCTTGTCCACGGAGTGAGAATGGAACTCGACATCGCCGAGCCCTGCCGTCGAAGCGTGCAGAGCACAGTCGGCGAGGTCCAGCTTCGTGGCGTCTATCAGTGTGCCGATGAGACGGCCAGCACGCTCAGTCGGGACGACCCCCGAGCCGCGAGGCCTTTGCTAGCTTGCGGGCCGTGCAGACGGTGTTCGACGCTGCCGGCGGGGAGGCTGGTCTCCTTGCTCTTGCTGATGCGTGGCCCAGTTTCCACAGCCGACGCCCGGACGCGAACCGGCGCTCCTCCATAGTCGCCAATTTGGTGGCACGGCTTCAGGGGCTCAACGTCCCATTTTGGTGCCACTCTACGGAGTCGCCGGCGTTGGCCAGCCCTGCAAAAGTACCCATTAGCAGGCAGTTTACGAAGCCCTCTAACGGACTCGAACCGTTGACCCCTTCCTTACCATGGAAGTGCTCTACCAGCTGAGCTAAGAGGGCGCGGCGGCAATCGTAGCCGACGCGGCCGGTGCCGGCGGACGGCCGAGCCGCCACGCGTCCGGCCGTTTGGCCGCGCGTCGCGGCCGGGCGAAGGCGAAAGCCCCACTCGCATGGGTGCTTGGCGAGGGCTGGCCACCCCTCGCTCCAGCTTGATCGCGGCGGACGCCCGCACTATTGTGGGCACGCGAGTTCCAGGGCGGATGATCGTCGCGGGCGTCAGGACGGAGGCGACGGCGAACCCGCTGCACACCCGACAGACAGGGAGCGCTTCAGATGAACGACGAACTTGGTCTCAGCGAGGACATCGAGCCCGACGAGGACTCGACCGAGGGCGTGAAGGGTGGCGTCGCCGTAGCCATGCCCACCACCGCCACGACCGCCCCTTCGAGCGTGCAGCCGACACGGGTCGGCGCAGACCCCAGCGCGGGCGCTCCCGTCGCGCCGAAGGCCGCGGAAGGACTGCTCTAGCCGTCCGCCAGCGCCCCAACAACCACCGCGCGGGACGCGGACCGGTTCCGGAACGGGCAGGGATGCCCGGCGGCGGGCCGCGCATGCGGCGCCGTTTGACAACCGAGATGACGAGGCCTGCAGTGGTCGAGGAATTGGCAAGGAACGCGCTGAGCGCCAGGGGCGCGAGCTGTTGTCCCGGTGGATTCAGGGCATGCGCGTGGCCGGCCTCACGGCGGGCGCTTTGCGAGAGCGGTCGGCCGTCGGCCCGTCGGCGGGCTGTGGCGCGAGCGTGACGGCCGATGCGCACCTGCATCGACACGCACGCGATGAGCTACGACGAGCTCGACTTCACGTTCGCCGATCTCGTCTTGGCTGGCCTGCAGGACGGTCTGTGGGGTGCGCTGATCCACGACCTGAGTGTGGGTCTCGCGCTCGCGGCCTCGGCGGATCCGGCCGGGGTGCGGGCAGCGGCGCTGGACTACCGCCGCGATCGCGGCCTGCTCGCCAGCGAGGACCTGCGCGGTTGGCTCGCGGCCCGCGAGCTGCGAGCCGAGGACCTGGCGGCGCACCTGCGCCGCGTGGTTGCTCGCGCCGCCGCGGCCGATCTGCCGCCAGGCCATGCAACGCCCTCCGCGGCGGAGCTCGCCGGCAACCTGCGCGTGGAGGCGCTGCTCACAGGCGCCCTGCAGCGCTGCGGTGACCTGCTCGGCAAATGGGGTGGCGCGGCCAGGGCGCGCGGCACCCTGTACGAGCTTCCGCAAGCGCCGGCCGACGCGCTGCTCGCGCTCGCCAACGCTGACCAGGTGAGCGCGCTCGACGCGATCGAGGCAGGCGATTTGGAGGGCAGGGCGCTGCGGGTGGCTGCGCTGGCCGGCGAGTACGAGAGGTTCTGCGAGGAGGTTGCGGACGCGGAGGCGCTCGAGCGGATGCTCCGCCGCCACCGGCTCGACTGGCAGCGCTATCGCTTTCGCGAAGCCGCCTTCATGGCGGAGACGGCGGCGCGCGAGGCTGCACTCTGCGTGCGCCAGGACGGCATGAGCCTCGACGAGGTCGCGGGACTGGCGCGGGTCGCGGTGATCGAACGCACCCAGCGGTTGGATGAGGTTGACAAGCAGATGAACGGAGTGCTGCTCGCGACGGCACCCGGCGAGCTCGCCGGGCCCTACCCCATCGACGTCGGCTTCCTGCTGGTGGAGGTGCTCGAGCGCTCGCAGCCCGACCCCGACGATCCGCAGGTACGCGAGCTGGCCCGTGTCGAGCTCGTCACCGAGGCTCTGGAACGCCACCTCGTCGGCAGGGTGCACTGGCATGTCGCTGTCTGAATCGAGCGCCCCGGCGGTGCTGGAGGAGCTTCCGCTGCTTGGGATGCTCGATGCCGACCTGCGCGCGCTGGTCACGGCCTCGTTCGTGCCGATCTCCTTCGCCTTCGGCGAGTCGATCGTCACCGAGGGAGACGCCCCGGACGGGTTCTATGTGCTCGCCGCAGGCGTGGCCCGGGTGTTGCGCCGCGGCGAGGATGGCCAGGAGGTCGCGCTCAACGTGCTGAGACCGGGCGATGCCTTCGGCGAGGGCGGGTTGCTCGACGGAACGCCGCGCAGCGCGACAGTCCGCGCATCCAGCGAGGTCGAGGTGCTGCGCCTTGACCGGCCGATCTTCGAGGCGCTGGTGCGCCTACATCCGCCGGTCCGAGACGCATTCGCGGCCGCGCCCGCGGCGCGCCAGCTGAGTGATTTCCTGCGCCTGCACTCGGCGTTCTCGAAGCTGCCGGCAAGCGCCATCATGCCGATGCTCGATGCGCTCGAAGCTGTCGCCGTGCCCGCCGGCGAGCGCATCGTCAGCGAAGGCGACCCGGGCGGCCCGATGTACATCGTCAAGGACGGCAAGCTCGTGGTCTACCAAGGCGAGGGCGAGGAGCGGCACGAGCTGCGCTACCTGCGCACCGGCGACTTCTTCGGCGAGCTGTCGCTGTATCTCGGCGTGCCGCGTACCGCGACGGTCGAAGCGGTGACCGACACCCAGCTGCTGCGCCTTGGCGAGGAGCCCTTCCGCAAGCTGCTCGCCGAGCACGCGGAGTTCCGTGCGCGTGTCGACGATCGCATCGGCGTCTACGAGCAGCACCAGCGCGCGGTCGTGCCGCTGGACTTCGCGAGCGAGCTGCTGCCGGCGGACGCGGCCGAGGCCGTGATCGTCAAGCAGACCGACGAGGGAGAGCGCGACGTCGGTGCCGGCGTCGAGCTCGCGCCCGAGGACGGCGAGCATGAGGCACCGGTCCAAACCGTGCGGCGCGGGCGGTTCGGGCGCCCGGAGAAGTTCCCGTTCGTGCACCAGCTCGACGAGATGGACTGCGGCGCGGCGTCGGTGGCGATGATCTGCCGCTACTACGGCAGAGAGGTTTCGATCGCCGCGATCCGCCAGGCGGTCGGGACCTCAATCGACGGTACGAGCCTGCGCGGGATCCAGCGCGGCGGCGAGCACGTCGGGCTCGCGGTGCGCCCGCTGAAGGCATCCAAGGAGAACATCGACACCCTGCCGCTGCCGGCGATCATCCACTGGGGCGGCAACCACTGGGTCGTTGCCTACGCGGTCGACGGCGACACGATCAGGCTCGCGGACCCAGGGCGGGGCCTTCGCAAGGTCAGCCGCGAGGAGCTGATCGAGGAGTGGAGCGGTTATGCGGCGCTGCCGGCACCGACGCCGGCGCTCGCGGAGGCCCCGCTCGGGAAGACCAGCGCGAAATGGCTCTGGCCGTTCATCCAGCCGCACATGCGGGTGCTGATCGGCTGTTTCATCCTCGCGCTCGCGGGCGCCGGCATGGACATGCTCTCGCCGGTTCTCAGCCAGAAGATCATCGATCACGTCTTCGGCCCGGCGCACAACCTGGGCCTGCTCAACATCCTGACCGGAGGCATGGTCGCCCTGCTGCTGATCAGCCTGGTCGTCGCGATGGTGCAGCGGCGCCTGCTCGCCCGCACCGCGGTCGCCCTCGACGGCGACACGCTGAACTTCCTCAGCGGCCGCCTCTTCCGGCTGCCGATGGCCTACTTCGAGTCGCGCAAGATGGGGGACATCGAACGCCGTCTCGACGGTGTGCGCGAGCTTCGCGGACTTGTCGTCTCCTCCGGGCTGGCGGCGATGACCTCGATCGTCCAGCTGGCGGTCGCGATGTTGATCATGGGGCTCTACTCGCTGCCCCTGCTCGGGCTGTTCGTCGCGACGATGCCCGTCTACCTGGTCCTGATGCGCGTCTCGTCCAAGCGGATCCGCCCGAGCATCCAGGGGATGGAGGAGAGCTTCGGCCGCTTCCGCTCCAAGCAGCTCGACGGCATCCGCGGCATCGCGACCGTGAAGTCGCTGGGCGCCGAGGACGGTCTGCGGCGATCGCTCGTCGACGGCTTCAGGGAGCTGGCCGCGCGCAGCTACAAGGCGGACTACACGATGATGGTCTACTCGGGAGTCGTCACGGCGGCGACGTTTCTGATCCTCACCCTGTTCCAGTACGTCGGTGCCCGGGAGGTCCTCGCCGGGAAGCTCTCGATCGGCGGCTACGTCTCGTTCAACGCGCTGGTGCTGCTGGCGAGCGGGCCGCTTTCGACGCTGCTCAGCGTGTGGGACACCTCGCAGGCGGGCGCCGTGCTGCTCGGCCGCCTCGCCGACATCTTCGAGAACCGCCCGGAGCAGGGCGAGGACCACAGCGAGCTGCGGGCCGTCAGCACGCTGGAGGGCCGGATCACGCTGCGCTCCGTCGGCTTCCATTACGCCACGGCGCCCACCTCGCCGATCCTCAGCGACGTCTCGATCGACATCCCGGCGGGAACCACTGTCGCGATCGTCGGGCGCTCCGGCTCGGGCAAGTCGACGCTCGTCAAATGCCTGGCCGGCCTGCTCGAGATCACCGAGGGTTCGATCGCCTACGACAACGTCGACCTGCGCGAGCTGCGCTTCGGCGATCTACGACGGCGGATCGGCTACGTGCTCCAGGAGTCCTACCTCTTCGACGACACGATCGGACGCAACATCGCCTACGGTGAGGAGTTCGTCGACCTCGACCGCGTGAAATGGGCGGCGGAGGTCGCCAATGCGGCTGACTTCATCGAGCGTCTGCCGCTCGCCTACGACACTCGCGTGGGTGAGAGCGGGATGAAGCTCTCGGGCGGCCAGGCGCAGCGCGTCGCGATCGCTCGCGCCCTCTATCACCGCCCGCCCGTGCTGATCTTCGACGAGGCGACCAGCGCGCTCGACAGTGAATCCGAGCGCGCCGTCAAACAGAACCTCGGCCGCATGCTCGAGGGTCGCACGGCATTCATGGTCGCCCACCGCCTCTCGACGATCCGCGACGCCGACATGATCCTCGTGCTCGAGCAGGGGCGACTCGCCGAACACGGCACCCACGAGGAGTTGATGCGCCGCGAGGGCCTCTACGCGTACCTCGTCAGCCAGCAGCTCGAAGGCTGAGCGCCCGCGGCGTCACCTGCAGCTCACGCCGACCTTCCAGAGGTTGATCAGCGCTGGCGGGGCGAGCCTGCACGGGTTGTTGAGGCCCTCGTCGATCCACCGCCCCTTGGAGTTCTCGATCCAGATCGGCGAGTGGTCCTGCTGGGCGACCTGCTGCCTGTAGGTCAGCGTCACGCCGTTTGGAACCACCAGCAGCGCGAAGGCGTAGTGCGTGGTGCCGCAGATGCCGTAGCGCTGCGGCTGCGTCTTCGACAGCCTGGTATCCGGCTGCAGGCCGGTGAGCGTGCGGTAGCTGGCCTCCAGCGCAGCGAAGGGGATTTCGCCGGCGCTGAGCTCCCTGCATTTCACCGCCCCGCCCCGGGACGTGGCCGCGAGCGCCGGGGTCACCACGGCAAGTGCGAAAGCCGCAGCGAAGGCCAGGAGATACAGCGGCAGCGGGGTTCTGCGGACGTGCATCGCTGCGCCGATGCTAGTGCGAACCGGGCGGCCGCGCGGGCGATTCAGTCGGGCGTCGCATCCGCGCTCACCGCGGGTGACGTGACGGGTGCGGCGGCGGCGGGGGGTGGGGCGGCGTGGACGGCTATCGGCGCGCCGAAGGCGCCGAAAGCGCCGGCCAGCGCGGCGGCCAGCAGCCGTAGCATCGACACTCGCCGGCTCGGCTCTGTGCTCTCGTCCATGAGTCAATTGTCGACACGCGGGGTGTTGGCGCCGCTAAGCGCGCAATAAGCGTTGATTAAGTCCTCGGTGGCGCCCTCACGCGCGCGTGCGCGCCCCGCGCGCGCCTACCGCCGTCGCGGCGGCAGCGGCACGAACCCGCTGGTTCGCTCGATGTAGTCGCGGTAGCCGGGCCGGCGGGTCTCGATGTCGCGCTCGAGGATCGGCTTGCCCGAGACTCGCGTGAGGATCAGCGTGTCGAGCGCCGAGCCGACGAGTCCCCAGGCGGCGCCGGCCCCGGCGCCGAGGCCGATCAGCCCGAGGCCCCACCACAGCGTCGCATCGCCGAAGTAGTTGGGGTGTCGGGTGTAGCGCCACAGGCCGCGGTCCATCACGCGGCCGCGGCTCTCAGGGTCGGCCTTGAAGCGATCGAGCTGAAGGTCGCCGAGCGCCTCGAAGGCGAAGCCGACCAGCCAGACGGCGGCGCCGATCGCGTCGATCGCGCCAAGGCCGCGACCGGCGCCGATTGAGCCGGCGGCCTGCAGCGGCAGGGAGATGACCCACATCGTCGCCGCCTGGACCAGGAAGACGCGGTAGAGGCTCGTCAGCCAGAAGCGCTCGCCGTCGCGCGCGCGCATGGCCACGTAGCGAGCGTCCTCTCCGCGCCCGTGATTGCGCCGGGTGATGTGGATCGCGAGCCGCGCGCCCCACACGCTGACAAGGATCGCCAGGAGCAGGCGGCGATCGCGATCGCCGTGACCGACGGCGACGCAGATCCATGCGATCACGATGAATCCGACGCCCCAGAAGCTGTCGACGATCGATGCGTCGCGCAGCGCGACGCTGGCGAGCCAGACCGCGACGACCAGCGCGAGCGCGCCCGCCGCGCTCGCCGCCATCACGGTGGCGGTCACCCGCGGATCCGCTCCCCAGCGGGATCGAACAGCGGCTCGCTCGCCACGACCCCCGCCACCCACTCGCCGAAGATGTCGATCTGCACACCGGCGCCCTCGGCCACGGCGGCAGGCAGGTAGGCGTAGGCGATCGAGCGCTCCACCGTGTAGCCGTAGCCGCCGCTCGTGACGCGTCCGGCGATCTCCCCGTCGATGCGAACCGGCTCGTTGCCGAGCGCGACCGCACGCGGATCGGCCAGCGTGATCGCGCGCAGGCGTCGCTTGGGTTCGACAAGCGCGTCGGCGCCGATGAACTGCTTGTCGGTGTGCACACAGAACTCCAGCCCGGCCTCCAGCGGCGTCTCATCGGGCGTGATGTCGGCGGCCCAGACGCGGTAGCCCTTCTCGAGCCGCAGCGAGTCGATCGCACGGTAGCCCCCGGCGAGCAGGCCGTGTTCGCGGCCCGCCTCAAACAGCGTCCGCCACAGGCCGGCGCCGTACTCGCTCGGGCAGTAGAGCTCCCAGCCGAACTCGCCGACGAAGGTCACGCGCAGCGCTCGCACGGGGACGTCGCCGACCGTGATCTCGCGCAGGCGCATGTAGCCGAAGTCGAGTGCGTCGGGGGTCAGCGGGCCGAGGATGTCGCGGGCCCGCGGGCCCCACAGCCCGAAGCAGGACCAGCGCGCCGTCACGTCGGTGACGCTGACCGAGCCGTCCGCGGGTAGATGGCTGCGGATCCAGCTCGCGTCGTGGTTGCCAAAGGCCGTTCCGGTGACGATCCCGAAACGCTCCTCCTCAAGGCGCGCGACCGTGAAGTCGCACTCGATCCCGCCGCGGCGGTTGAGCATCTGGGTGTAGGTGATCTGGCCGACCTGACGCGCCACCCGGTTGTCGCACAGATGCTCGAGCAGTTCGGCCGCGCCGGGTCCGGCGACCTCGAACTTGGCGAAGGACGATTCGTCGAACAGCGCCGCCGTCTCGCGTGCCGCCCGGTGCTCGGCGCCGATCGCCGGCGACCAGAGCATCCCCGCCCAGCCCTTCGGACGCAGCGACTCATCCCCGGCCGCGGCGTTTGACTCGTACCAGTTCACGCGCTCCCAGCCGGATTTCTCGCCGAAGGTGGCGCCGTGCTCGCGGTGCCAGTCATAGGCGCTCGAGACGCGAAGTGGCCGGCCGGCCTCGCGCTCGTGTCCGGGGTAGCGGATGTCGTAGTAGGTCTCATAGACCTCGCGCGTGCGCTTGAGCGTGTACGCCGGCGAGCGGTAGTGGGGACCGAAGCGGCGGATGTCCATGTGCCAGAGGTCGAGCGTCGGCTCACCGCCGACGATCCATTCCGCCATCACCTTGCCGACCCCGCCGGCGCCGGCGAGGCCGTGCGCACAGAACCCGGCGGCGACGAAGAAGCCGCGCACCTCGCTCTCGCCCAGGCAGAACTCGTTGTCGGGCGTGAACGCCTCGGGCCCGTTGATGAGCCGGGTCACGGTGATCTCGTCCATCACCGGCACGCGCCGCCGCGAGTTCTCGGTGATCTCCTCAAAGCGCGGCCAGTCCTCCTCGAGCAGGCGACCGTTGAAGTCGGGCGGGATCGCGTCGAGTGAGTGCTCATCCAACGACCACGGTGCACTGTGGCGCTCGTACCCGCCCATCACCAGTCCGGCCCCCTCCTCGCGGAAATAGACGAGCAGGTCCGGGTCACGCAGCGTCGGGAGGTGCTCGCCGGCCGCGCGTTCGCGGAAGGGCTGGGTGACGAGATACTCGTGGGCGAAGGGAATGATCGGCACGCGAACGCCGGCCAGGCGGCCGATCTCCGCGGCAAACATACCGCCGGCGTTGACGACAATCTCGGCCTCGATCGGGCCCCACTCAGTCTGTACCCCGCGGACGCGGCCGCGATCGACGTCGATCCCTGTGACGCGGGTGTGGGTGAAGATCTGGACACCGCCCTCGCGCGCTCCCCCGGCCAGCGCATAGGTCAGCTGGGAGGGGTCGAGATAGCCGTCGGTCGCGAGGTAGGAGCCGCAGCGCACGCCGTCGGTCACCATCAGCGGGAACATTTCCCGCGCCTGCTCGGGGCTCAGCAGCTCAAGCGGCAGTCCGAACGTCTTGGCCCACGCGACCTGGCGCAGCACCTCCTGCTCGCGCTCGGGCGTACAGGCCAGGCGGATCCCGCCGCACTGGACCCATCCGCACTCGAGCGTCCCGTAGAGCTCGACGCTGTACATCATCATCTTCGTCAGCGACACGCTTGCGCGCAGCTGTCCGACCAGGCCGGCCGAGTGGAAGGTCGAGCCGCTGGTCAGCTCGTCGCGGTCCAGCAGCACGACGTCGCGCTCGCCGAGCGCGGCGAGGTGGTAGGCGATCGACGCGCCGCCGACGCCGCCGCCGATGATCACGATCCTTGCTCTCTGCGGAAGCTCGCGCGGCCGCGCCATGCACCTCTCCTCGATTCCTTCTCGCCGATGTTGGCGGGCGCCACCATACATCCGATTTGCGCTAAATGGCTCGGAACATGTACCTTCTACCCGCGATGAAGCTCGAGGAGCTGAGGGAGGAGGTCGCGAAGGGCACGATCGACACGGTCCTGCTTGCGATCACCGACATGCAGGGGCGGCTGATGGGCAAGCGCCTGACCGCGCGCCACTTCCTCGAGGAGGTTGCCGAACACGGTGCCGAGGGCTGTAACTACCTGCTCGCCGTCGACGTCGACATGACGCCGGTCGAGGGCTTCGCGATGGCCTCGTGGGCTGGCGGGTACGGCGACTTCGTAATGCGCCCGGATCTTGAAACGCTGAGACTGGTGCCGTGGCAGGAGGCCACCGCGCTGTGCATCGCCGACGTCGTATGGCACGACGGCTCCGATGTCGTCGCCTCGCCGCGCCAGGTGCTGCGCGGCCAGCTCGCGCGGCTTGCGCAGCGCGGCTGGGGCGCCGCCGCCGGCACCGAGCTCGAGTTCATGCTTTTCCGCGACAGCTACGAGGAGGCCTATCACAAGGGCTACCGGACGCTCGAGCCGGCGAACCTGTTCAACAGCGACTACTCGCTGCTGGCGACCGCCCGGGTCGAGCCGCTGATCCGCCGGATCCGCAACAGCATGGAGGGCGCGGGCATGCCGGTCGAGGACTCCAAGGGCGAATGCAACTTCGGCCAGCACGAGATCAACTTCCACTACGCCGACGCGCTGAGCACGGCCGACCGCCACGTCATCTACAAGAACGGCGCGAAGGAGATCGCCGCCGAGATGGGCATGGCGATCACCTACATGGCGAAGTTCGACCAGCGCGAGGGCAACTCGTGCCACATCCACTTCTCACTGACCGACAAGGACGGCCCCCTGTTCGCGCGCGACAAGGAGACCTTCGACGCCTTCCTCGCCGGCCAGCTCGCCGGCCTGCGCGAACTCACGCTGCTGCTCGCGCCGAATGTGAACTCCTACAAGCGCTACGCCGCCGGATCGTTCGCGCCGACGGCGATCGCCTGGGGGCATGACAACCGAACGTGCGCGCTGCGCGTCGTCGGGCACGGCGGCGGACTGCGTTTTGAGAACCGCGCGGGGGGCGCTGACCTCAATCCCTACATGGCGCTCTCCGCGCTGATCGCCGCCGGCCTGCACGGCGTCGATAAGAAGCTGGCGCTCGGGCCGGTGTTCGAGGGCGACGCCTACAACGCGCCGGAGCTGCCGCGCCTGCCGACCTCGCTCGCGGCCGCCCGCGAGCTGTTCGCGAACTCCCAGATAGCGCGTGAGGCCTTCGGCGAGGAGGTCGTAGCGCACTACGTCAACGCCGCCGATGTCGAGCTTGCGGCGTTCGGCAGCGCCGTCACCGACTGGGAGCGCTACCGGGGCTTCGAACGACTGTGAGCATCGCGCCAGCGGTCAGCGAGGACACGGTCTTCGCGCCGGTCCGCTCGCAGACCGCCTTCGAGGAGACCGTCGAGCGACTCGGCACGGCGATCAAGCTCGGGTTGCTCGCGCCGGGCACCCGACTGCCGGCCGAGCGCGAACTGTGTCGCAAGCTCGGCATCGCGCGCTCGACGCTGCGCCAGGCGCTGCTGGCGCTCGGCCAGACCGGCCAGCTCCAGGCGACCCGCGGACGCCGCGGCGGCACCTTCGTCGCCGACCCTCAGCCGCCCAGCGAGCTGCCGTCGGATGAGGTGCTGAGCCAGTGGCAGGAGGCCTGCGACTCGCGCATGGCGCTCGAGGTCGGAGTGGCCGTGCTCGCCGCGCAACGCGCCGACCCGCCGGCGCTCGATGCGCTCGCCGCACTCGTGGCGGAGATGGAGCGCCAGACCGGCGAATACCCCAGCTACCGCCTCGCCGACGTGCGCTTCCACGTCGCGCTCGCGGAGTGCACCGGCAGCCCGCGCCTGGTCGCGGCGATGACCGCCACGCAGGGCGAGATGACCGACCTGATCTCGCACATCTCGCATCCCGCTGCGGTGCTGCGGGCGTCCAACGAGCAGCACCAGAGGCTGCTGCGGGCGCTCAGGGCACACGACGGGCCGCGCGCCGCGCGCGTGATGAGCGAGCACGTCGAGGGCACCACGCACATCCTCGGAGGATTACTTCCCTCGCGGGGTTGACTGCGTCCTCTCGTGCCCCTACAGTACCGCGGCTAAGGACGGACCACCACACCATTTCCTTCGAGGGGAGACCGAATGGCGACGTATGAAGGCCTTGGCGCAGACGAACGGCGCCTCGCCGAGCTGGGCTACAAGCAGGAGCTGAATCGTGGCTGGAGCGGCTTCTCCAACTTCGCGATCTCGTTCTCGATCATCTGCGTGCTCGCCGGCTGCTTCACGACCTACGGCCAGGCGTTCAACAACGGCGGTCCGGTCGCGATCTCGATCGGATGGCCGGTGATCACCATCCTGATCCTGACGGTCGCCTTCTCGATGTCCGAGCTCGCCTCGGCGATGCCCACGGCGGGCGGGATCTACTACTGGGCCTCGAAGCTCGGCGGTCCCGGGTGGGGCTGGTTCACCGGCTGGTTCAACCTGATCGGCCTCGTCGCGGTCGTCGCCTCGGTTGACTACGTCTGCGCCCAGTTCATCTACTACCTGCTCGGGCTCTTCAACGTCAACTTCATCTTCAACTTCACCTCGGTCAACGTGAAGTACGAGGCGCATGTGGTGATGGCGCTGTTCGTCATCCTGCTGCTCATTGGCCTGCTCGTCAACGTGTTCTGGAATCGCCTGCTGACCCTGTTCAACGGCGTCGCGGTGTGGTGGAACGTCCTGGGTGTCGCGGTGATCGTCGTGATCCTGATCGTGGGCCCCAGCCCTCACGCGTGCTTCAGCTACGTGTTCGGCCACCGGATCAACAACTCGGGCTTTGGCGGGCATATGTACTGGTACTACGTGCTACCGCTCGGCTTCCTGCTGACGATGTACACGATCACCGGCTACGACGCCTCGGCCCACGTCTCGGAGGAGACGCATGGCGCGGCCGACTCGGCGGCGAAGGGGGTCTGGCGCTCGGTCTTCTACTCGGGCGTGGTCGGCTACATCGTGCTGCTGGCGTTGACCTTCGCGGCGACCAAGACGGGCATCAAGAACGAGGTCGGGTTCTCGACGGTGATCCCGATCCTCACCGCGGCGCTGAGCGTGCTCGGCGCGAAGGCCGTCATCTTCATCTCGACGATCGGCCAGGTGTTCTGCGGGATCGCGTGCCTGACGAGCTGTTCGCGAATGGTGTTCGCGTTCTCGCGCGACGGCGCGGTCCCCGGTCACAACCTGTGGCGGCGTCTGGGGGCGAACAAGACGCCGACCTGGGCGGCGCTGTTCGGTGCCGTCTTCGCGTTCGTGATCACGATCCCGGCGTATTTCCCCAACAGCGCCGGCACACCGGTCGCGTTCCTCGCGGTCACGTCGATCTCGGTGATCGGTCTCTACATCGCCTACACGATCCCGGTGTTCCTGCGCTGGCGTGCCGGCTCGAACTTCCAGCCCGGTCCGTGGACGCTCGGCGGCAAGTACAAGTGGGTGAACCTGATCGCCTGCGTCTGGGTCTCGCTGTGCGTGATCATCTTCTGCCTGCCGTTCTCGCCAGCCGGCGTACCCGGTAACGGCGCCTTCAGCTGGACCGATGTCAACTACGCCCCGCTCGTCACGGTCGGCGTGATCCTCGCGGTGACGATCTGGTACTTCGGCTGGGCCAACAAGACGTTCAAGGGCCCGATCCGGACCATCGACGACGCCGACGCGGTGACCGACGGCGGCGCCATGCCGCCCGCCGCGCCGGCGGTTGCCTGACCTGCTGACAATCGTCGAGCCCGCCACGGAGGGCGTGCTCGACGAGATTCCCCGCGCGGGGGCGGCCGAGGTCGACGAGGCCGTCGCCCGCGCGAGGAGGGCCCTGCCAGCCTGGCGGGCCCTCGCCCCCGGTAAGCGGGCGGCG
Organism: Solirubrobacteraceae bacterium; assembly: GCA_049522915.1. Taxonomy (GTDB): domain Bacteria; phylum Actinomycetota; class Thermoleophilia; order Solirubrobacterales; family Solirubrobacteraceae; genus Palsa-513. Next base: position 36,088 of record JBEKNK010000006.1, read on the forward strand.
ATGCTGCGCGCCCTCGCCGACACGCTCGAATCGCACCTCGAGGAGCTCGCGCTGCTCGAGGCCAGAAACGCCGGCAAGCCGATCGGCTCGGCGCGCGGCGAGATCGGGATGGTCGTGGACACGATCCGTTACTACGCCGGCGCCCCCGAGCGGCTGCTCGGCGACACGATCCCGGTCTCCGGTGGCCAGGCCTTCACGGTTCGCGAGCCGCTCGGCGTCGTCGGGCTGATCGTGCCGTGGAACTTCCCGCTGGCGATCTCGGCGTGGAAGCTTGGTCCGGCGCTCGCCGCCGGCAACACCATCGTGCTCAAGCCGGCGGAGCTGACGCCGCTCTCCGCGCTGCGCTTTGCGCAGCTCGCGCTCGACGCGGGCATCCCGGAGGGCGTGATCAACGTCGTCGTCGGCCCCGGTCGCACCGCCGGCCAGCGTCTCGTCGAGCACCCCGACGTCGCCAAGATCGCCTTCACCGGCTCCACCGAGGTGGGTCGCTCGATCGCCGCGGCGGCGGCTCAGACGATCAAGCGCGTGACGCTCGAGCTGGGCGGCAAGTCCGCCAACCTGATCTTCGCCGACGCCGACCTCGAGGCCGCCGCCGCGGCCGCTCCGTGGGCGGTCTTCGACAACGCCGGCCAGGATTGCTGCGCGCGCTCCCGCGTGCTCGTCGAGGCCTCGGCGTTCGACCGCTTCGTGGCGCTGTTCGAGGAGCACGTCGCCGCGATCCGCGTCGGTGATCCGCTCGACCCAAGCACCGAGATGGGACCGCTGATCTCGGCCGCCCAGCGCGACTCGGTCGCGTCGTTCCTCGACGCCGGCGATCCGGTCGTGTTCCGCGGCAGCGCGCCGGCGGGCCCCGGTTTCTGGTTTGCCCCGACGATCCTCGCGCCCACAACGCGCGAGGCTCGGGTCATGCGCGAGGAGGTCTTCGGGCCGATCGTGGCCGTAATCCCGTTCCGCGATGAGGAGGACGCAGTGGCGCTCGCAAACGACAGCATCTACGGGCTGTCGGGATCGATCTGGACCCGCGACGGCGCGCGCGCGCTGCGCGTCGCACGGGCGATCGAGACCGGCAACCTCTCGATCAACTCCAACAGCTCGGTCCGCGTGAGCACGCCGTTCGGCGGCTTCAAGCAGTCAGGCTACGGGCGCGAGCTGGGACCTCACGCGCTCGACGCTTACACCGAGGTCAAGACGATCTTCTTCTCAACATCATGAGCCGGCTCGAGGGGAAGGTCGCCGTGATCACCGGCGCCCGCGGGGGCATCGGCGCCGTCACCGCCGAACTGTTCGCGCGCGAGGGCGCCAAAGTCGTCGGCGTCGACCTGCTCGCGGGCTCGCCTGGCGATCTGTCATTCGAGGTCGACGTCACCGACGAGCAGCAGGTCATCGAGATGTACGTGCGTGCGCGCGCGCAGTTCGGGCGGATCGATGTCCTCTTCAACAACGCCGGCATCTCGCCAACCGACGACGCCTCCGTGCTCGACACCAGCTACGAGACCTGGCAGCGCGTGCAGGACGTAAACCTCAAGAGCGTGTTCTTCTGCTGCAAGCACGGGATCCCGCACCTGCTCGCCAACGACCCCTCGGGCGGCTCGGTGATCAACACCGCCTCGTTCGTCGCCGTGATGGGCGCCGCGACATCGCAGATCTCCTACACCGCCTCCAAGGGTGGCGTGCTGGCGCTCTCGCGCGAGCTGGGCGTCGAGTTCGCCCGCCAGGGGGTCCGCGTCAACGCGCTGTGCCCCGGCCCGGTCGACACGCCGTTGCTGCAGGAGCTCTTCGCGAAGGACCCCGAGCGCGCCGCGCGGCGGATGGTCCACCTGCCGGTCGGGCGCTTCGCGCGCGCCGAGGAGATCGCGAGCGGCGTGCTGTTCCTGGCGAGCGACGAGTCGACCTACGTCAACGCGACGACGTTCCTGATCGACGGCGGCCTGACCGGCGCCTACACGACGCCGCTGTGAGCGGTCGCGCCCGGCGCGTTAGGCTAGCGCGGGCAACGAGCACTGGAGCCCCAATGAACGAGGAGTCCAAGCAGTACACGTATCCGGGCACGGCGATCGACGTCGTCTGGGACGGCGGCCTGTGCATCCACGTGGGCGAGTGCACGCGCGCCCGCGGCGCGCTGTTTCAGAGCGGCCGCCAGCCCTGGTGTGACCCCGACAGCGCCGCGGTCGAGATCGTCGCCGCTGTCGTCGAGCGCTGTCCGACCGGCGCGCTCAGCTACACCCGGGCCGACGGCGCGGCGGAGGCGACGCCGGCGGCCAACTCGATCGTGGTCGCCAACAACGGCCCGCTCTACGCCCGCGGCGAGCTTCAGATCGAGGGGGCGCCGCCGGACTCCCCGGGCCTGAACACCCGCGCCGCGCTCTGCCGTTGCGGACTCTCGGCCAACAAGCCGTTCTGCGACAACAGCCACGAGAGCGCCGGCTTTCGCGATCACGGGGCGATCGGCGATACGGGCGAGCCGCTGCAGGCCCACGGCGGCCCGCTCACGCTGCGCCCGCGGCCGAACGGCCCGCTGCTGATCGAGGGGAACGTGACGCTGATCAGCGCGGCCGGCCTGCCAACCTGGAGCGGCACGCGCGTGGCGCTCTGCCGCTGCGGCGAGTCGGCGAACAAGCCCTTCTGCGACGGGTCCCACGCGCTCGTCGGCTTCACGACCGACTAGCGGGGGCCGTCGTCGAGCAGGTTGGGCAGGTGCCGACGATGGCGAAGTGGGTGAAGGAGACCTTGTACCCGAACTTTCTCTTGACGTGTTCGCGGATCGGGTCGAGCTCGTCCGGCGGGAGGGCTCGGACGGCGCCGCAGTGCTCACAGAGCAGGTATTCGCGTTCGCCGCTTGCGAGTAGCGCGTAGAGACCCGGCCCGTGGCCGAGGTGCACGTGTCGCGTCAGCCCGTGGCGCTCGAGTGTCTCGAGGTTGCGATAGACCGTGGCCAGGTCGAGGCTCGAGTGCGCAGCGATGTGCTCGGCTGAGACCGGTCCGTCAGCGGCGAACAGCGCTTCGAGCACCAGGCGCCTGCTGGCCGAAAGTCGCAGGCCGCGCTCGCGCAGCGCGGCGATGGCGCCGGCGAGGTCGCCGTAGGCCAGCGGCGGGGCGGTCGATTTGGTTGTCATTGCGCTCGCGTCGTGGGTGGCAGTGCGCTCGGACGATTTGGCGCGAGCGCTCGGCGGCGAGCGCATCGCGCGCTCGGGGAGAGCGCTGTGATGGCGCCGCGGAGCTGCGAGCGTAGCGTCAGTTCGTTAGCTCTGCTCCGCCGGTTGCGACGCTCCCCGGTTGGAGGCGGGAGGTCCACTTTTCTTCGACGTGGCCGAATTTCCAGAACGCGAGCGCAGCGCCCCACGTGAGGATGAACATGCCGACGATCACGAAGCCGGCCTTGTTGATGTCGAAGTTCGCCATGAAGTTCCAGAACCCGCCGTGCAGACCGCCGATCTCCGCTGGCAGGATGCCGAGCACCTCGATCGTGCCGATGAAGAAGCAGATCGATACGGAGAGCCCGGTGATCGCGAGGTTGTAGTAGACCTTGCGGACCGGGTTGAAGAACGCCCAGGAGTAGGCGAAGTTCATGAAGATGCCGTCGATCGTGTCCATCAGGCTCATCCCCGCCGTGAACAGGATGGGGAGGCACAGAATCGAGTAGAACGGCAGGTTCTGGGATGCAAGCAACGCGGTCGTGGCGAGCAGGGCGACCTCGGTCGCCGTGTCAAAGCCCATCCCGAAGACCACGCCGACCGGATACATCTGCCACTCCTTTGTGATCGAGCGCATCCAGCGTCCGAAGAAGCGGTACATCAGGCCGCGGTTCTGCAGCTGGCGCTCCAGCTCGGCCTCGTCGTAGTTGCCTTTGCGCATCGAGCGGAAGACGCGCAGGATCCCGGCGAGGATCACTATGTTAAGCACCGCGATCAGGTACAGGAACGACGCTGAGACGACGGTGCCGAAGACGCCGCCGAACCGCTCGAGGCTGGAGTTGTTGTTCGAGACCGCGCCATACACGGCCTTCTCCGCGATGACGATCCCGACGCCGATCGCGACCACGATCGTCGAGTGCCCGAGTGAGAACCAGTAGCCGATGCTCAGCGGCCGCTTGCCCTCGTGCATCAGCTTGCGGGTCGTGTTGTCGATCGCGGAGATGTGATCGGCATCGAACGCGTGACGCAAACCGAGCGTGTACGCGAGCCCGGCCACGCCAATGCCGAGCCCCCTGTAGTGCGACGGGAGCACGAACAGGAGAAAGACGCCGAAACCGATCACGTGCAGCGCCGTGATCGTCACGAACATCAGAGCAGCACGCCGACGCTCACCCGGTGTCAGCGCTTTCGCGACGGCAACCAGGTACCCAAGGATCCCGAACCGTGTCCCTTGCGCAGACCTCCCCGTGCTCACTGAACCCCTCCCCTGGCGCGTTTTATCGGACCCGTCTCCGCTGCCGGCCAAGCATCCCGCCTGCTGCGTTGCCAGCTAATACGCAGGTCGGTCCGCTCCGGATGCATCCGGCTTCGCCGCCTCCCGTGCCCGTCAACCGCTCGTGCATCAAACCGACGCAATCTACGCACGAGCGAGCCGCTAACGCAAGCCATTCGCTGTTGCGGGTAACTGTGATTACGCCGCGCCGCGGCGCAGCACTGAAACGCACCTGGGCGCGCCGACGCCCCTCACTTTTATACGGAGCGCTCCGCGCTCCGGCCGTCAGGACCCGGCCCGTCAGGCCCGGCTTCGCGCTGTCGCGACCGCGACCTGCCCGTAGGAGATGCCGCCGTCGTTGGGCGGCAGCAGCCGGGGGATCAGCACGCGCAGGCCGGCGCGCCGGAGCGCTGCGGAGGTCCGCTCGAGCAGGCGGCGGTTCTGGAACACGCCGCCGGAGAGCACGACGATGTCGAGGCCCGCGTCGCCCGCGACCGCTGCGCAGGCCCGCGCCAGCGCGTCAGCGAGCCCGTTGTGAAAGCGGGCGGCGACGATCGCGGGGCTGACGCCGCGTTCGAGCTCGCAGCGCAGCGCGCGCACCAGATCGCGCGCGTCGAGCACCGACGGCACGCCCGGCCCGTGCGCCTGCAGAGCGCCCATCGCGTAGGCGCCCTGCTCTTGGGGGTCGCAGCTTGACTCGAGCAGGGCGGCGGCCTGACCCTCGTAGCTCGCGTACGCGCGCAGCCCGCACAGCGCCGCGACGGCGTCGAACAGCCGCCCCGCGCTCGTGGTGAGGGGCGCCTGGAAGCCCGTGCGCGCAAGCCGCGAGACCTGCTCCCAGCGTTCGGGCGCGACCTCCTTCGCGAGCGCCGCCGGCAGCGGCGGGCTGCGCTCGCTCCCTGGCTCCTCGCAGGCGAGCAGCCAGGAACAGGCCATCCGCCAGGGCTCGCGCGCGGCTGCGTCGCCGCCCGGCAAGCGCACGGGCCAGAGGTGCGCGGCGCGCTCGAAGCCGGCGAGGTCGCCGACGAGGATCTCACCGCCCCAGACCGTTCCGTCGGTGCCGAGACCGGCGCCGTCGAGGATCGCGCCGACGACCGGTTCGAGCACGCCGTGCTCGGCGGCGCAGGCGGCGAGGTGCGCATGGTGGTGGGCCACCGCGATCAGCTCGACGCCTGGACGCTCCTGCGCGTAGCGGGTCGAGAGATAGTCGGGATGTAGGTCGTGCGCGACGATCCGGGGCGCGACGTCGAACAGTCGCTCGAAATGTGCGATGCCCTCGCGAAACGAGCGCCACGTCTCCTCGTTGCCCAGATCGCCGATGTGGTGGCTGACCCAGGCGCGGTCGCCCTTGGCGACGCAGAAGGTGTTCTTCAGCTCGGCGCCGGTGCCGAGCACGTGGCTCGGGCTGTGCGCCGGAAGCGCGATGCTGTCGGGCACGTGGCCGCGCGAGCGTCGCAGCATCAGCACAGCGCCGCCGGCACCGGCCGAGGTGCTCCGCGCCACCGAGTCGTCGGTTCGCATGTGGATCGGGCGGTCGTGAAGCAGGAAGAGATCGGCGATCGCGGCGAGGCGTTCGCGCGCGTCCTCGTCCTCGTAGGCGATCGGCTCATCCGAGACGTTGCCGCTGGTCATCACGAGCGCTGCGCCTGGCTCCCCGACCGCAGCGGCGAAGTCGCGCGCCAGCAGATGGTGGAGGGGCGAGTAGGGGAGCATCACGCCGAGGTCGCCGCAGCCGGGCGCGAGCGAGGGCGCGAGCGCCGTGCCCGCTCGCCGGGGGGCGAGCACGATCGGGCGGGCCCGCGAGCACAGCAGGACCGCGTCCGGCGCGCTCAGCACGACGAGCGCCTGCGCGGCGTCCAGATCCGGTGCCATCAGCGCGAAGGGCTTGTCCTCGCGGTGCTTGCGCGCGCGCAGCTTCGCCACCGCGACCTCGTCGTCGGCACGGCAGGCGAGGTGGTAGCCGCCGAGCCCCTTGACAGCGACGATCGCGCCCTCCGCCAGGGCAAGCGAGGCCGCGCCCACGGCGTCCTGCTTTTGCGCGCCAGCCGTGGGCTCGCGGCCACCGGCGTCGCTCAGGCGGACCCGCGGTCCGCACGCCGGACAGGCGTTCGGCTGCGCGTGGAAGCGGCGGTCGGCCGGGTCCTCGTATTCGGCGGCGCAGAGCTCGCACATCGTGAAGTGAGCCATCGTGGTCGCCGGGCGGTCGTAGGGAACGGCGCGGATGATCGTGAAGCGTGGCCCGCAGTCGGTGCAGTTGATGAACGGGTAGCGGTGGCGGCGGTCGCCGGGGTCCAGCAGCTCGTGCAGGCACGCCGCGCAGGTCGCGCTGTCGGGCGACACCGGCGCGCGCGACTCACCGGCGCCGCGGGAGGGGAGGATCGCGAAGCCGGCGGCGCCGCCCGGCCGCAGCTCGGTCGGCGTGAGCTGCTCGATCCTCGCCAGCGGCGGCGCCTCGGAGGCCAGCCGCGCCAGGAACGCGTCGACCGATCGCGGCTCGCCCTCGACCTCGAGCAGCACGCCGCGCTCGTCGTTGAGAACCCACCCGCTGCAGCCCAGCTCGTTCGCCAGCCTGTACGCGTGGGGCCTGAAACCGACGCCCTGGACGGTCCCTTCAACGCGCGCACGCACGCGACGGCGCTCGAGCGCCACCACGGCGCTCAGCGCCCGGACGGCGTGGCCGACTCGACGAGCTCGCGCAGCACGTGGTAGGCGCTCGCCTGGGCCTCCTGGATGCGGGGGATGTGCTGCGAGCGCGTCACCACGACGTGATCGGCGAGCGCCTGCGCCGCGATCGCGCCGCCGTCGTAGCCGACGAAGGCGATCGTTGCGAGGCCGCGCCGGCGCGCCTGCCCGAGCGCGTCGAGCACATTCTCCGAGCCCCCGCTGGTGGAGAAGACGAGCAGCACGTCCCCGGGACGACCGTGGGCGATCACCTGGCGCGAGAAGATCGCGGCCGGGCCGATGTCGTTCGCGATCGCCGTCACGATCGACGGGTCCTCCGTCAAATCGATCGCGGCGCGAGCGCTCCAGCCGCTGCCCGCAGGCGGAGCGGCGAAGTCGGCGACGACGTCCATCGCGTCGGTCGCCGAGCCGCCGTTGCCCGCGGCAAGCAGTCTGCCGCCGGCGTCAAAGCTCGATCGCAGCGCGGCGGCGGCGGCGAGCAGCTCCGCGCCGTTCTCGCTCAGGGTCTGCGCGCGCAGCGCCGCGATCTCGGCCGACTTCATCAGAACCGATGCGCGCACGTCGTCGATCACGGCGTCCAGGTCACGCTCCTGCTCGGCCAGGAAGGGGTAGAGGAAAGCCGAGGCGCCGGCGTCGTGACGCGGTCCCGCGGGGCGGTTCTCCAGCAGGCCGCGGTGCTCGAAGAACACGTGGACCAGCTCCCACAGCAGGTGGTAGAGCGTTTCGACGATCTCCTGCGCGACGAACGGATCGCCTGCCGGCACGACGAACTCCCACTCGGCGCAGTCGGGTGCGAAGGCGATCGCCAGGCACCCCCGGTCCCCGGCGACGGCGAGCGCCCCGGCGGTTGCGCCGCCGCCGGCCTGCGTGCCGAAGGCGAGCACGAGGTCGTCGGCCTCGAGCAGAAGCTCGGCCTGCGTCGCCAGCCAGGACTCCTCGCCGACGAGCGCGATCGCCGGCAGGGCGCGCTTGCCGACGATCACGGGGTGCACGAACTCGACCGCGACGTGGCGGGCGTCGGAGCGCGCCGCCGCCTCCGCGGCGAGCGCGAACAGCCGGCCGCCGCGGACGAAGCGCTGGGCCATCAGGTGGCAGAGCGCCGCGATGCGCCCCGCCTGCTCCTGGAAGAACCGCTCGCCGGTCGCGATCCGCGCGTCCAGCAGACTCTCGATCGTGCTCGCGCCGGCGACCGCCGGCGCGCCTCGCGTTGGCGTGGTGCTCACGCCGGCACCGCCTCGCGCGCCACGACCTCCGCAAGCCATGCCCTGAAGTCTTCGACGCCCTCGCCGGTCTTTGCGCTGACCAGCATTCGTGGCACCCCCGGATGCACGCTCTCGAGGTTGTTGACGAACTGGTCGAGGTCGTAGTCGAGGTGGACCAGCAGGTCGATCTTGTTGATCACGACCAGCTCGCAGGCGCGGAACATCAGCGGGTATTTGAGCGGCTTGTCCTCGCCCTCGGTCACCGAGGAGATCATCACGCGGACGTCCTCGCCGATGCGGAACTCGGCGGGGCAGACGAGGTTGCCGACGTTCTCGACGATCAGCAGGTCGAGATCCTCGAGCGCCAGTTCGCCCAGCGCCGAGCGAACCATGTTGGCGTCCAGATGGCACTCGCCACCGAAGCCCGATCCGGTGTTGAGCTGGACGACGGGGACGTGGAGGTGCGCGATCCGGTCGGCGTCGAGGCTGCCCTGGACGTCGCCCTCCAGGACGCCGGCGCGGATCGGGCCCAGACCGCGCAGCGTCGCCTCCAGCAGCGTGGTCTTGCCCGCCCCCGGTGCGCTCATCAGGTTCACGACGCGCACGCCGGCACGGTCGAAGTCCTCGCGATTGGCGCGGGCGATCGTGTTGTTGGCGTCGAGGGCGTCTTCGACGATCCTCACCTTGGTCCGATGCATGCGGCCTCCTCTTCGACCTCTATGTATTCGACCTCGAGTTCCTGGCCGGCCAGGGCCTCAACGCTACCGGGGGCGCAGCGGACGCAGCGGAAGTCGGGGTACTCCGGCTCCCACTCCTCGCCGCACTCGCCGCAACGCAGGCGCAGAGGCACGTCGGTCAGCTCGAGCTTCGCGTGCTCGCAGACGCCGTCGCGCGCGACGATCCCGAAGTAAAACTGCAGCGAGTCGGGCACTACCTGTCGCAGGGCGCCGATCCGCACGCTCACCACGGCGACGGGCCGGCCGTCGGCATGCCGGGTGGCGGTTTCGACGATCGCGCTCGCGACCGACAGCTCATGCATCGCGCAGCTCGGCGATCGTCTCGAGCACGACCGCGACGGCGCGCTCGACCGACGCCTGCACGGCACTGCTCAGCCCCAGGCCGACGTCCTCGACGACCTCCGGCTCGCAGGCGACGACGAAGACGCGCCCCGGCCAGCCGCCCGTGTATTTGACGAACCGAAGGACGGTCTGGGGATCCATCCCGTGCGGGTCGAGCATCTGCCCGTCCGCGATGTCGCCGTCCACGTCGGCCGCCTCGACCTCCATCACGTACAGCGTGCCGGGCGGTTCGCCCTGCCGGCTGACGTCGACGAGGATCAGCGCGTCGTAGCCGCGCATCACCTCGTAGGCGAGGTCGAGCCCGCCGGAGCCGAAGTCGACGACGCTCACCCCGTCGGGCAGCTCGCGCTCGCCGAGCGCCTTCGCCACCTCGCCGCCGAAGCCGTCGTCGCGCAGCCACGCGTTGCCGATGCCGGCGACCAGAATCTGCTTGATGCGGTCTGTCGTCTGCGTCATGCGATCTCCACCTCCTGCGCGAAGAAGAACATATAGCGGCCGGTTTCGCGCATCAGCTCCTGACCGGGGTCGTCGTTGACGGTCACCGCGAGGTACACGCGGTCGTCGTAGTCGACGTAGATGCGCTCGAGTGTCGCGCGGCGTCCGTCGAGCATCCGATCGAACAGGTCGCGCTCGGTGCCTGGCCGCAGCACCAACGTCGCACCGCGCTCGAAGGTCACGCCGCCGACCGTTGCCCGCTCCTCGCCGGGATTGTCGTCGGCGCCGCCGGGGAACGCCGCCATCGTGGGGTCACTGGCCATCGGAGGACTCACGCAGGCCGCTGTGGAGGCTCACGATCTCGGCCGTGCTGACGCTGAGCGCCCGCTGCAGCATCGCTGCGACCGCCGGGTCAGCGGCGGCGGCCTGCTCACGCTCCTCCTCGCTGAGCGTGTGCACGTGCAGCATCAGCGCCTCCTCGATCTCGGTGCCCTCGAACAGGCTGCCGAAGGAGCCGGCCGCGATCTGCGGATGGTCGGGCAGCACGATCGCCGCCCCGAGCACGCAGTCGTCGTCCGCGGTCGCGAGCACCGGCCAGATGTTGACGCTGGCGGACGGGAGCTCCAGCGGTGAGATGAAGCGTCCGGCGGAGATCGTGACGAGGATCTGGGTCGAGATCAGCGCGTGGCGCAGCGCCTCGGAGCGCTCGAGGCCGGGCGCGACGACGGCCGTGTTGTGCACGCACGCGCGCACGAGCACGCGTGCGCCGGCGTCGGGGAGCTCGGAGCGCAGCGTGAAGCGCCCGCCTTCGAACTCGACGCTGTGGCGCTCCCCGAGCGCGAGCGCGCCCAGCTCGACGCGCCGGGGCTGCGCCTGGTGGCGCTCGCCGTCCGCGCTGAGGTAGCGCAGCACGGCGCTGAGCGTCGCCCCGTCCTCGGGCGCCGCGAAGCACTCGAGCCGGGCGTGGTCGAAGGCGCTCGAGCACTCGGCGGCGTAAGCGGGTGGGTAGACGATCCCGAACGGGGTGGGCGTCGCGTTCTTGGTCGCGCCGGGTGTGTAGGGGTAGAGCGCGTAGCCCTCGTAGAGGAGCGTTTCGAGCAGCTCATCGAGCATCGGCGTCACCCTCGAGCAGCTCGTTCAGGCAGTCGTCGAAGCTCGGCATGCCCCGCGCCGCGCGCCGCGAGTTCAGCGCGTCCAGCGTGCGCTCCCCAAGCCGGATCCAGCCGCCGCCGGGATAGTGCGTGGCGATCATCGTGCGCCACGCCTCCAGCGGCATCGCGTACTGCGCCGTCTCGCTCCAGGACACCGGGATCACCTGCAGGCGCCCCTCGCGCGCGATGTAGAACACGGTCCCGCTGAAATGGAAGGAGAGCGGCACCTCGCCCTCGGCAAGCGCCTGGAAGTACTTCGTCGCCGCGACCTCGAGGTCGTAGGTACAGGGCACCTCGAGCTCGAAGCGCGCCGATCCCTGGAATGACGGCACGATCGTCGTCACCCGCGCCCAGGCGAGACCCTGGGTCGAGGGCGTCCAGCTCGCCGGCGCGCCGAACAGCTCCGCCAGGCGCTCGCGGGTCTCGGGCGCATATCCGCGCCGGGCCGGGTCGATCATCACCTGGACGCAGAGCGCCATCGACTGGATCTCGTGCCCGGTCGGCTCGGTCACCGTGGCGTCGAAGACCATCGTCGGTGTCGCGGCGAAGTCGCGGTGGCGGGCGCCGACGACGCAGAAGCCGGGCTCGGGGATCGGCTCCTGCAGCGCCTCGGGAGCGAGTGCGTCGGCGGGCTCGGGGTCGGCCTGGATGCTCACCGTGCGAAGCTCCGTGCCGCGCTCGCGCGCGCGTGCAGCGCGGCGAAGAAGTCCGGCAGCGCCTGTTCGAGCGCGCTGCCGCCGGAGATCCCCTCCCAGCGCGCCTTGATCAGCCCGACCAGCCGGTAGCAGTCGTCGATCGGGGCGATCGCGTACTGCGCCGGCTGCGCCAAGCGGTTGACCACGAGCGCCTCGGCATCGGCCTCGAGATCCGCGAGCACGGGATTTCGCTGCACGAGCGCCTCCCAGGACATCAGGTCCAGCTCGGACTCCGTCGCGCCGGCCGGGCTGGGGTAGAACGCGACGACACCGCCGGTCATGCCGCTGCGCATGAAGAAGGCGAGGCCGATCGGGATCTGGAACGAGCCCCAGATCTCCTCATCGCAATCGAACTGCTCGAGCCACAGCGTGCGCATGCCGGCCGGGCGGTACTCCGGGTCGCCGGAGTGCATCGCCCAGCATGCCTCGCACGAGCAGACGATGCGCCGCTCTTCCAGGTGCAGCAGATGGCGGTGATCGTCGGGCACCGGCGCGTTGCAGATGTCGCAGCGCTCGTCGGCGCTGCGCGGGCCGCCTCCGGTCGAGGACCGCGCGCTCGGCGCCGCCAGCGTGCGCATCCGCGCGACGAGCTCGGCGCGCCGCCGCGCCGCCGTCATCTGCTCGAGCTCGCTCACACCGCCACCCGGATGCCGCCTGCCTGCAGCAGTGGCACCGGCGCCAGTTGTAGCGGCTCACCGCCGCCGGCCCGGCCGGCCCGCCGCAGGTCGAACTCCACCTCGCAGTGGCGGCAGCGAAGCATCTGCTCCTCCAGCGTCCCGTCGTGGAGCGCCTCGCCGCACGCGGCGCAGCGGTCGCGGTAGGCCAGCAGCGATCCGGAAACGTTGGCGATCGCAAGCGCGACGCCGTCCACCTCGACCGCCCGGAGCTCGCCGGGCTCGATCGCCTCTAGTTCCTCCAGCGACGCCCAGTGAGGCTGGGAATCGCCGGGCGACGGCGGATCGAGCGGGCCGGCGTGGGCGATCGGAAGCTCGAAGGCGCCTGGGGCGCTCTCGTCGAACAGCGGCAGTCCGTGTCCGATGCCCGGCTCGGCGACGCCGGCGACTGCCAGCCCGACCAGGTCGGGAGCGTGCTCGTCGAGCGCCTGCTTGATCGCCAGCTCGAGCGTCGCCTGCGACGCGGCGCAGCCGTGGCAGCTTCCCTGCAGCGCCAGGCGCGCCACGCCGTCCTCGATCCCCAGCAACGCGACATCGCCGCCGTGGGACTCCATGTAGGGGCGCACGGTGTCGAGCGCCTCGCTCACGCGCTGTTCGAGCGAGACCGGGTAGAGGTCGTGGATCAGCAACAGGCTTCCGACCGCTCCGTCCTGCGCGAGCGTGTCGAGGATGCTCGCGCCGGCTTCGCGCGAGGACTCGATCGCCGCGACGATCCGCGCGAGGCCGTCCCCGTACATCGCGATCACGGCGCCGGCGAGCTCCTGCGCCAGCTCCCGCGCCAGCGGGTCGGCGAGCTCGTCGACCGCCGCGCTGAGCCGCTCGACTCGGTCGAGCAGCTCCTCGGGGACGGCTTGCGCGCTCATCGTCAACTCAGCCCGGTCGGCGTATGGATCACCTTGCGCACGCGGCCCTTCCCGGTGTACATGTGCACACCGCAGGGCAGGCACGGGTCGAAGCTGCGGACGGCCCGCATGATGTCGATGCCCTTGAAGTCATCCGGCCCGTTCTCCTCGAAGATCGGCGTGTTCTGGACCGCGTCCTCGTAGGGGCCGGGAGTTCCGAAGGCGTCGCGTGGACTGGCGTTCCACGGCGTCGGCGGGTATGGCTGGTAGTTCGCGATCTTGCCCTCGCGGATCACCATGTGGTGGGAGAGCACGCCGCGCGCCGCCTCGTGGAAGCCGCAGCTCACGGCCTCCTCCGGCACCTTGAACTCCTTCCAGCTCTTGGTGCGCCCGGCGCGAACCTCCTTCAGCGCGCGCTCCAGGCAGTGCAGCGCCACGAGCGCCGCGTAGGCCTGGTGGTAGGAGCGTGCGCGATCGCGCTCGATCGCGTTGGACTTCTCCGGCACGTGCCACTCGAGCTCCATCTCGGGCATCGCCGAGGACTTCGGCAGCACCATCTGGATCGAATGCCCGGTCGCCTTGAGGTAGCCGAAGTCGACGAGGCCGGCCTTCGCCGTGCACCACTGCCGCGCGAACGGACCGCCGCCGGTGTCGCAGCAGACGTTGGTGTCGCTGCGCTTGTCGTACATCCGGGGCGAGACCACCCAGCTGTACTTGTCGGTGAAGTCGCGCTTCTGCGGCTTGGGCAGCGTCTGCTTGTTCCACGGATGGTTCTTGTCGACCGGGTTCCCGAGCGGGTCGTGGGTCACGAACGTGGGCTCGTTCTCCCAGCCGTCGAAGTAGGAGCTGCCGAGCAGGATCCTGATCATCAGGTTGATCTCGACCAGGTCCGTGGAGATCAGCTCGCCGCCGATCGCGACGCCCGGGGTGATGTAGCGCTTGCGCCCCCAGTCGGTCATCGTCTTGTAGTCGTAGTCGACGTAGTCCGGGTCGTCGAAGCAGCCCCAGTTGACGAGGTTGGTCTCGCGGAAGCCGACCATGTCGTAGCCCGGCAGTGCCTGCAGGAAGAAGTCGTACAGGTCGTCGTGCATCGGCACGCAGCGCTTGACGTAGTCCATGTAGCGCATCAGGCGCACGTAGTAGTCGGTCAACGTCTGGTGGGTGATGTCCGCGCTGCAGCCGCCCGGCATGATCGTCGAGGGGTGCGTGTGGCGACCGCCGAAGAGGCAGTACATCTCGCGCGTGTAGCGCGCCACCTGGAGGGTCTCCAGGTAGTAGCTCCCGGTGAACGGGTTCAGCGCCCGCATGATGTCGGCGATCGTCTTGTAGCCGTGTATGTCCTGGTGGGGCGCCGAGGTGTTCTCGGCCTTCGCCAGCACGCTCGGGTTGGTGTCCTTCACCATCTGCTCGCAGAAGTCCACGTTGGCCATGCAGTCGTTGAAGATCGCGTGGTCGAACATGTAGTCCGCGGATTCCGCGAGGTTGAACGCGAGGTCACCCAGCGGCGGCGGCTTGACCGAGTAGGCCATGTTCTGGTTCAGGCACGAACAGGTGCAGTGGTTGTCGCCGCAGATGCCGCAGATCCGGCTTGTGATGAAATGCGCGTCGCGCGGGTCGATCCCCTTCATGAAGATGTCGAAGCCGCGGAACACCAT
>JBEKNK010000007.1:0-74108 GCA_049522915.1 Solirubrobacteraceae bacterium
GATCCGCCACGGCGACGCGCTGGCCGTGGTCACCGGCGGCGCCGAGGCGGCCCTGACGCCGCTCTCGCGAGCAGCCTTCGGCGCGCTCGACGCGCTGTCGAAAATAGGCATCTCGCGTCCTTTCGACGCTCGACGGGACGGCTTCGTCATGGGCGAGGGAGCCGGCGTGCTGGTGCTCGAGGACGGGGAGGCGGCCCGCGCTCGTGGTGCGCGGATCCTGGGGGTCGTGCGCGGCTACGGGGCGACGGCCGACGCCCACCACGTGACCGCGCCGCACCCGACCGGTCAGGGCGCGGCGGCGGCGATCACGCGGGCGTTGGAGGATGCGGGCGCGGCGCCCACCGAGATCGTGTACGTCAACGCCCACGGCACCTCCACACCGCTCAACGATCGTGCCGAGACGATCGCGCTGAAGACGGCGCTGGGGGAGCACGCGAAGGCGATTCCTGTCTCCTCCACGAAGTCTGCGATCGGCCACCTGCTCGGGGCCGGCGGGGCCGTGGAGGCCATCGCGACGATCCTGGCGTTGCGCGCAGGCCTGATTCCGCCTACGCTCGGCTGGGCCGAGCGCGATCCCGAGCTCGACCTTGACTACGTACCCGACCGCGCGCGACCGCTTGACCTGGCCGACGGTCAGCGGCCGATCGCGATCTCCAATTCATTCGGCTTCGGCGGGCACAACGCCGTGCTGTGTCTGGAGGCAACATGACGCTTGCACTCGTCCCACGACCCAATGAGCGACTGACGCCGATGGAGCGCCTCGAGGTGCTCTGCGATCCCGGCTCGCTGGATCTGCTGCGCACCGAGGTGCTGTCGAGGCGGATGGGGGAGAAGGCGCGACCCGGCGACGGCGTGCTCGGCGCCAGCGGGCGTGTGGACGGGCGCGTGGTCGCCGTGTTTGCGCAGGATGCGTCGTTCGCCGGCGGCTCGCTCGGCGAGGCTCATGCCGACACCGTCGTCGCCGTGCTCGAGCTCGCGGAGCGCTCGCGCGTGCCCGTGATCGGCTTCGTCGAATCGGCCGGCGCGCGCATGCAGGAGGGGCTCGCGGCGCTCAGCGGCTACGCCCGGATCTTCCGCAAGCACGTCGCACTGTCCGGCTACGTACCGCAGATCTCGGTGATCTGCGGTCCCTCGGCGGGCGGCGGCTCATACGCTCCCGCGCTGACCGACTTCGTGATCATGACCGAGAGCGCGAGCATGTTCCTGACCGGCCCGGGCGTGGTGGCCAAGGTCACCGGCGAGGACGTCGACCAGGCCGCGCTCGGCGGCCATCGCGTGCACGAGCGAAACGGCGTCTGCCAGCTCGTTGCGCCGACGGACGTGGACGCCGCGCTGCTTGCCCGCGACCTGCTCGACTACCTGCCGCAGAACTGCGAGGAGCGTCCGCTGCGCTGGCCGACGATCGATGCGCCTCCTGTCCTGCCCGACAGCGTCGTCCCGCGCGAGGACCGCAAGGTCTACGACGTGCGCGAGGTCGCGCGCGCGCTGCTCGACGGGGGCCGCATGCTCGAGATCTCGCCGCGCTGGGCGCGCAACGTCGTGTGCGCATTTGGGCGCCTGGATGGGCGCTCGGTCGGGATCGTCGCCAACCAGCCGCATTACCTCGGTGGCGTGCTCGACGTTGATGCCTCGCAGAAGGCCGCGCGCTTCGTGCGCACGTGCAACCTGTTCAACATCCCCCTGCTCGTGCTGGTCGACACACCGGGATTCTTGCCCGGCACCAAGCAGGAGAAGCTGGGCGTGATCCGCCAGGGCGCCAAGCTCGTCTACGCCTTCTCCGAATGCACCGTCCCGCGCGTGACGGTGATCCTGCGCAAGGCCTTCGGTGGCGCCTTCATCGCGATGAACAGCAAGGATCTGGGCGCGGATTTCGTCTTCGCCTGGCCCTCCGCTCAACTCGGGGTGATGGGCGCCTCGCAGGCGGTCGAGATCATCCACCGTCGCGAGATCGAGGCGGCGGACGATCCGATCGTGGCGCGCGACGCGCTTGCCTCCAGCTACGCGGCGGAGCATCTGCATCCGGGCGCGGCGACCGCCGACGGCCACGTGGATGAGGTGATCGCGCCGAGCGAGACGCGGGCGCGCGTCGCCGCTGCGCTGGCGACGCTTGACTCCGCGTCGCTGCGGCGCTGGCCGGCTGGGAACATTCCCCTGTGAGCATGCTCGAGGGCAAGCGCCTGCTGATCACGGGAGTGCTGACCCGCGGGTCGATCGCCTTCGAGGTTGCGCGCCAGGCGCAGGAGGAGGGAGCGGCGGTCGTGCTCACCGGGTTCGGGCGCGGCATGCGCCTGACCGAGCGCGCCGCCAAGCACCTGCCGGATCCACCGGACGTGCTCGAGCTCGACGTCAACCAGCCGGACGATCTGGCGCGTGTCGCGGCGGAGCTCGGCACGCGCTGGGGCGCCCTCGACGGAGTGCTGCACGCGATCGCGTTCGCGCCGCCCGACGCCCTCGGCGGCGGCTTTCTCGAGACCCCGGCAAGCAGCGCGATCACCGCCTTCGAGACCAGCGCCTTCTCGCTGAAGGCGCTGGCTGCCGCGCTGGCGCCGCTGCTGGCGGACGCGGCGGCCGGCGGCTCGGTCGTCGGGCTCGACTTCGACGCCAGTGTGGCCTGGCCGGTGTATGACTGGATGGGTGTGGCGAAGGCGGCGCTCGAAAGCGTGTCGCGCTACCTCGCTCGCGATCTCGGCCCCCGCGGGGTGCGTGTCAACCTCGTCTCGGCCGGCCCGATCGAGACGATCGCCGCGGGCGGCATTCCGGGCTTCGACCAGCTCGCATCGCTATGGCGCAGCGGCGCCCCGCTGGGCTGGGATACGCGCGACGCCGCTCCGGTCGCGGCGGCCGCGTGCTTCCTCCTGAGCGATCACGCGCGCGCGATCACCGGCGAGATCCTGCACGTCGACGGGGGTTTTCACGCGATCGGCGCGTCGCCTCCGTGAGCGACACGGTCCTTCTCACAGGCGCCACCGGGTTTCTCGGCATGGAACTGCTCGCGCGACTGCTGGAGCGCGACGAGGGCGAGGTGATCTGCCTGATCCGGGCGCCTTCGCCGGAGGCGGCGAGCGAGCGGCTGATGAACGTCATCGCGCGCCTCTACGACGAGCCGCCGAAATCACTCGAGCGGGTGCGCGCGGTCGCCGGCGACGTCGCGGCGCCCGGCCTCGGCCTTGCCGCCGGCGACCGCGAGGCGCTGCTTTCGAGCGTCACCGCCGTCGTGCATTGCGCGGCGTCGATCTCCTTCGACAACACGCTCGAGCAGGCGCGCGCGGTCAACACGGCGGGAGCGTTGGCGATGATCGACCTGAGCCGGGCGATCGCCGTCCGCGGGCGGTTGCGCCGCCACGTGCACGTGTCCACGGCCTACGTCGCCGGACGTTTCCACGGCATCTTCAAGGAGACCGACCTCGACCTCGGACAGGGCTTCCGCAACACCTACGAGCAGTCGAAATTCGAGGCGGAGAAGGCGATCGGCGAGGCGGCGGGCGAGCTCCCGCTGGTGGTCGCGCGGCCGAGCATCATCGTGGGCGACAGCGCAAGCGGATGGACATCGGCGTTCAACGTGATCTACTGGCCGATGCGGGCGTTCTCGCGCGGCCTGATGGACGAGGTCGCGATCGACCCCGACGGCGTCGCCGACATCGTCCCCGTGGACTACGTCGCCGACGGCCTGATGGCGTTGCTCGCCGATGAGACGATCGGCGGCACCGTCGCTCTGGTGGCTGCGGCCGCGGCCCCGACCAACGCCGAGCTGATCGACCTGGCCTGCAGGCAGTTCGGCCGCGAGCCGCCGCGAATCGTCGCCGATCCCGCGTCGCGCCTGGCGGAGGCCGACCTCTACGTCCCCTACTTCGGCATCGGCGCCACGCTCGACGACGCCCGCGCGCGCGAGCTGCTCGGTCCGCTCGGGCTGGTCGCGCCGCCGCTCGGGGGCTACTTCGCGAAGCTGATCGAATATGCCGAGCGCGCCAGCTGGGGCAAGCGCGCGATCACCCGTCAGGCGGCCGCCGCGGCGGCCGTCTGAGCGCCGCAGAGAGTCGGCGGAGTTGCGCTCCCCGGCACTTGTATGTAAGTATGCAGAGGTGACCGAGGTGGGCATCGACCGGCTGCGCGACATGCGCATCGACCGGTTGCACAGCAGCGCCGGCGGGCCGGCGAGCCGCCAGGCATACAGGGCGCTGCGCGACGCGATCATCGCCACCGAGCTGGAGCCCGGCCAGCGGTTGTCGGAGAACGAGCTGGCCGAGCGGCTGGCGGTCAGCCGGACGCCGATTCGTGAGGCGCTGATCCGCCTGCGCGACGACCGCTTCGTTCAGATCGTGCCCCAGCTCGGGACCTTCGTCACCCGGATCAGCACCTCAGCCGTCGAGGACGCCCAATTCATCCGCGAATCACTCGAATGCGCCGCGGTGCGCCTCGCCGCGACCCGTGCGCAGGACGGCGAGCTCGCCGACCTCGCCGGGCTCGTGCGCCGCCAGGCCGAGGTCGTCGAGCACGGCGACTACGAGCGCTTTGCGGTGCTCGACGACGAGTTCCACGCGGCTCTGTGCGAGCTGGCCGGACGGCCGGTTGCCTGGGAGCTTGCGCAGCGGGTCAAGGGTCACCTCAACCGCGTGCGCCGGCTCAGCCTGCCCCACCCCAACTACCTCGACGAGATGGTTGCCGAGCACCGCCTCGTGCTCGATGCGATGGAGCGCCATGATCCCGACGCGGCGGAGACGGCGCTGCGCCACCACCTGCGGATGGTGCTCTCGGCGCTGCCGGCGATCCGCCTGCAGCACCCCGACTACTTCGACGACGAGGAGCGGGGCTGATGTCGATCGCCACGGCCACGCTGCGCGGCCTCTACGAGCAGATGCTGCTGATCCGCGTCTTCGAGACCGAGGCCGAGCGCCAGTACAAGGCGGCACGGATCGGCGGCTACTGCCACCTCTCCTCCGGCCAGGAGGCGGCCACGGTCGGCGCGACCCATGCCCTCGACCCAGCCGACCTGCTGGTCACCGGCTACCGCTGTCATGGCTTCGCGCTCGCGCGCGGCGTCCCGGTCGAGGCGGTGATGGCAGAGCTGTTCGGCCGTGTCGACGGCTGCGCGCACGGCCGCGGCGGATCGATGCACCTGCTCGATGTCTCGCGGGGTTACTACGGCGGCTGGGGGATCGTCGCCGGCCAGCTGCCGATCGCCACTGGGCTCGCGCTCGCCCTGGTCCGCCAGGGCCGCCCCCAGGCGGTGCTGTGCGAGCTCGGCGACGGCGCGATCAACATGGGCGCCTGGCACGAGTCGCTGAACCTCGCCGCGGTCTGGCGCCTGCCGGTCGTGTTCCTGGTGATGAACAACGAGTATGGGATGGGCACGAGCGTAGAGCGCGCGTCTGCCGTGACCGACCTCTACCGCCGAGCGGCCGCCTACGACCTGCCCGCCGAGCGCGTCGACGGCGACGACCTGCTCGCCGTCGCGCAGGCCTCCGCCACGCTGCTGGGCGCGGCGCGTGAGGAGCGCCAGGCGAGCGTGCTGGAGCTCGTCACCTACCGCTACCGCGGCCACTCCGTGGCCGACGCGGGCCTGGCCTACCGCACCCGGGGCGAGATCGATGAACACATCCAGCGCGACCCGATCTTCCGAGTACGCGCGCTGCTTGCGCAGGAAGGCGTTCCCGACGCCGAGCTCGACGGCCTGATGGGCATCGCCGAGGGGCAGGTCGCCGCGGCCGTAGCAGCCTCGGTCGCAAGCCCGCCGCCGGCGGTCAGCACGCTCGCGACCGGCATGTACGCCCCGGGCAGCGCCGCGCAGTTCGCCCGCATGCTGCCCGGTGCCCCGTTTGGCGAGCGCGAGCTGGTCTTCGCAGGCGGTCTGGGCGAGTGAGCACGACGCAGGCGCCCCCGCATCGCACTCAGCCGATCGATCGGCCCGGCTTCGAGACGATGACCTACCGCGAGGCCCTGCGGCTCGCGATGCGCGAGGAGATGCTGCGCGACGAGCGGGTCTTCGTGATGGGCGAGGAGGTCGGTCTGTTCGACGGCGCCTACAAGGTCACCGCCGGCCTGCTCGGCGAGTTCGGCCCCGAGCGCGTGCGCGACACGCCGATCTCCGAGGAGGGTTTTGTCGGCGCCGGCGTGGGAGCGGCGATGCTCGGCGAGCGCCCGATCGTCGAGATCATGACGATCAACTTCCTACTGGTCGCGATGGACCAGGTGGTCAACCATGCGGCGAAGATCGGTGCGATGTTCGGCGGCGAGGTTCGCTGCCCGCTCGTGATCCGCACCCCCAACGGCGCCGGCAACCAGCTGACGGCGCAGCACTCCCAGTCCTTCGAGGGCTGGTTCGCCGCCACGCCTGGGTTGAAGGTGCTCGCACCGGCCACCCCCGCGGACGCCAAGGGCCTGCTGAAGGCGGCGATCCGCGATGATGACCCGGTGCTGGTGGTCGAGAACCTCGCCATCTACAAGGAGCGCGGCGAGGTGCCGCTCGACCCCGAGTTCGTCACGCCGATCGGTCTGGCAGCGGTGGTCCGCGAGGGCACCGACGTGACGCTGATCGCCCACTCCTACGCGACCGTGCGCGCGCTGCACGTGGCAGAGCGACTGGAGCGCACGCACGGGATCAGCGCCGAGGTGGTCGACCTGCGCTCGCTGCGCCCGCTTGACGTCGAGACCGTGGCCGCGTCCGTCGCCAAGACCAGCCGTGCGGTCTGCATCGAGGAGGGTTGGCCGACCTACGGCGTAACGGCCGAACTCGCCGCGCGGATCCAGTACGCGTGCTTCGATGACCTCGATGCACCGGTCGAGCGGGTCGGGATGGCCGAGGTGCCAATGCCCTACGCCAAGGAGCTCGAGAACGCCGCACTGCCCAACGAGCAGCGCATCGAGTCCGCGGTTCTCGCAACGCTGGGACGGCGCTCATGAGCGACGTCGTGATGCCCCGCCTCTCGGACTCGATGGAGGAGGGGACGATCATCAAGTGGCTGAAGGCGTCGGGCGAGGAGGTCCGCCTCGGTGAGGCGATCGCCGAGATCGAGACAGACAAGGCGACGATGACCTACGAGGCCGACGCCGCAGGCTTCCTGCAGGTCGTCGCGACCGAGGGCCAGTCGCTCGCCGTAGGCGCGGTGATCGCGCATCTGCTCGGCTCAGCCGCAGAGGCCTCGGCCCCGGTCGAGGAGGAGCACGCCGTGGTGCTCGCCGAGGCGCCGGCGTCCGCGCCTGCGCCGGAGACCGAGCCGGTCGCGAGCAGCGCCGTGCCGCTCGAGGCCGAGCTCGCGCTCGTGAGCGCCGGCGCTCGCATCAAGGCCTCACCGGTCGCTCGCCGCACCGCCGCGCAGCTGGGCGTCGACCTCGCGCGGGTGGTCGGCAGCGGCCCCGACGGGCGGATCGTCAAGGCCGACGTCGTCGCGGCCGGTAACGGTTCCTCTGCGCGGCCCGCCGCCGTGACCGCCGGCGACGAACTGGGCTCCAAGGGTGCGGTCGAGGTGATCGAGCCCAGTCGCTCGCAGCAGCTGATCGCCCGGCGGATGGCCAGCGCGAAGGCGACGATCCCCGAGTTCCAGGTGACCGTCGAGGTCGACGCCGAAGCGGCGTTTGACCTGCGCGAGCAGCTGCGCGGCCAGGCGGAGCCGCTGCCGTCGGTCAACGACCTCGTGATCAAGGCATGCGCGCTCGCGCTGCGCGCCCACCCGGGCCTGAACGCGGCCTACGTCGACGGGCGCTTCGAGCGCTACGGGCGCGTCAACGTGGGCGTCGCTGTCGCCGGCGCGGGAACGCTCGTCGTCCCCACGGTGTTCGACGCCGACACCAAGTCGCTGACCGAGATAGCCGTCGCGACGCGCACGCTCGCGGCGAAGGTTCGCGACGGTTCCGTGACCCCGCCTGAGCTTTCAGGCGCGACGTTCACCGTCTCGAACCTCGGCATGCTCGGCGTTACGCGCTTCACGGCGGTGATCAACCCTCCGCAGGCCGCGATCCTCGCCGTGGGCGCCGCCAACCCGCGGGCCGTCGTCGGACCTGACGGCAGTTTCACCGCCCGGCGCGTGATGGAGCTGACGATCTCGGCCGATCACCGGATCGTCTACGGCGCCGACGCGGCGGACTTCCTCGCCACCGTTCGCAAGCGGCTCGAGCGCCCCGCCGGACTTCTGCTCTGAAGCGCTCCGCCCGGGCGACGGCCGCCGCGTGCGGTAGGTGCTCGGATGCCGGTGCGTCAGTCGCCGGGCTGCGCGGCGGAGTCGGCGCCGGTCGCGCCGCTCTGGCCGGTCGCGCCGGTGCTCGTGCCGGAGCGGCCGATGTCGTAGTGCACATCGTTCGCTCCGGCCTCGCCCGTTGAGCCGGTGGCGTCGAGCGGCGCCGCCGCGGTGACGGTCACGCCCGCGCCGCCGATGCCGTTGGCGGCGTTCGTGCCCGTCGTGCCGGTCTCGCCGGTCGGGCCGAGACTCGCGCCGGTCGACCCGGTCGCGCCGGTCGCTGCGCTCGGGACCGGTCCGCCGATCGCGCCACTGGAACCCGTGGACCCCGTCGCACCGCTCACGCCGATCGTAACGGCGCCGGCGCCTGCCTGAGTGGGCGCCGCGGCCGGGGGGGAGCCCGAGGCGCCGCCGCCGCTGCTGCTGGTTGCAGGCATGCTCGGCCTTGGCCCAGGCACCGCGCTCAGCGTGACCACGCGCGCGGCAGCGTGGGTGTGCGCGACGGGCGGCGAGGAGGGCGCGATCACCACTCGTCCGGCGGTCGTGATCAACGCGGCGCAACAGACCGCGACAGCGATCTTGGCCGCCGTCACGCCCGCGAAGATGCCGCCACCGCCGGCTGCCGCGCCGCTCCCGCCGGCGGCCGCCGCGCCGCCGCCACCACCGATCCCGAGCGCCATCCCCAGCTGGGCCAGCGGGCCGCTCGGGGTGAGCTGCGCAAAGCCGCGGCGCACCCGTCGCAGCTCGCCGCGGTAGGCGTCGCAGACCGTGCATTCGCCGCAGTGCCGGCGGGCGCGGCCGCTGATCCGCACGCCGCGGTCAGCCGCTCCCAGCAGCTCGTCGCGGATCTCCCGGCACGGCGTGTCGCGCGCGTCGGCGATGTCGATCAGGCCGGTGCGCGCCCGCAGGAGCAGCGACTTCACGGCCGGCAGGGAGATCGACAGGGCGCTCGCCAGCTCCTCGTAGCTGAGGCCCTGCAGCTCGCGCATCAGCAGCGCCGAACGCTGCTGGCTGGGCAGCGTCCGCACGTCGGCGACCAGCCGCGCGAGGTCGGCGCTCCGTTCGGCTGCCGCGGCCGGCTCGTTCGCGCCGCCGGGCGCTCCGAATGCGGGCTGCGCGTCCGCCGCCAGTTCGCTCGGCGCCGGACAGGGGCGTCGCAGCTCGTCGATGCAGCGGTTGTGGGCGATGCGGTAGAGCCAGGCGCGAAGCAGCACCGGGCGGTCGTTCGCGCGCAGCGCCCGGTAGGCGCGGATGAAGACGTCCTGCAGCGCGTCCTCGGGGTCGGCGCTCCCGCCGCGCAGCATCTGGCGCGTGTAGGCCAGCAAACGCGTGCGGTAGCGCTCGTGGATCGCGCGGAATGCATCATCGGAGCCGGCGCGGAACAGCGAAACGAGCTGCTCGTCGGAGCGAAGACGCAGGAATGCCGCCGAGAACGGCGCCCGGCTGGGGGTGAGACGTGTTGGGAGAGCTGAGGCTTCCACGCGTCGCGTGCTGCGATCGACTCTGACCCACTGTAACGCTGCCTCCAGCGCGAAGTTCCGCTGATCCGCGCCCCGCGATAGGCTCGCGCCCGATGCCCGCCGCCCCCCGCAAGAAGGCCGCGGCCGCCCCCCGCCGCAAGCCGCCTCGGGAACGGCCGAGCGCGAGGTCCAATGACGAATTCGCCTCCCGGGTCAGCCCGTCCCAGTGGGACGGAGCTTCGACGTTTCCCCCGATCGCCTCGTACGCGTTCCTTTCTGACTGCCACACGGGGGCGCTGATCGCCCCCGACGGGTCGGTCGAGTGGATGTGCCTGCCGCGCTTCGATCAGGCGAGCATCTTCGGCGCGCTGCTCGACCGCAGCGCAGGCTCCTTTCGGATCGCCCCCTACGGGGTCGATGTGCCGGCCGGCCAGCGGTACGAGCCGGGCACGAACGTGCTCGAGACGACCTGGATGACGCCGACCGGCTGGCTGGTCGTGCGTGACGCGTTGACGATCGGCCCGTGGCATGACAGCCGGCGGACCCCGCGCACCCGTCCGCCGACCGACCACGATGCCGAGCACCTGCTGGTGCGCACCGTCGAGTGCCTGCAGGGCGAGGTCCCGGTCGAGCTGATCTGCTCGCCGCGCTTCGACTACGGCCGCACGGCCGCGCGCTGGTCGCCGGTGGAGGGGGAGGACGACTTCGCGCTCGACGCGACCGACGGCAAGACCACCGTACGTCTGTTCAGCGACCTGCGGATGGGGATCGAGGGGGCGACGGCGCACGCCCGCCACACCATGCGCGAGGGCGAGCAGCGCTTCTGCGCGCTGTCGTGGACCGAGGAGCTCGGCGGCCCGCGAACCTACGAGCAGGCCGTCGCGCACATCCTTCACACGTGCCACTACTGGCGCGAGTGGCTGGCCGCCGGCACCTACCCCGACCATCCGTGGCGCGCGTTCCTGCAGCGCTCGGCGCTGGTCCTCAAGGGCCTGACCTACGCGCCGACCGGAGCGATGATCGCGGCGTTGACGACGTCGCTGCCGGAGACGCCGGGCGGCGCGCGCAACTGGGACTACCGCTACTGCTGGATGCGCGATGCGACCTTCACGCTGTGGGGCCTGCACGCGCTGGACCTCGACTGGGAGGCCAACGACTTCATGGAATACCTCGCCGACCTGCAGCGCAACAAGGACGGATCGCTGCAGATCATGTACGGGATCGGCGGCGAGCGCAACCTGCGCGAGAGCACGCTGCGCCATCTCAAGGGCTACGAGGGCTCACGGCCGGTGCGCAAGGGCAACGGTGCCTACAACCAGCGCCAGAACGACTGCTTCGGCGCCGTGCTCGACTCCGTCTACCTGCACACCAAGCGCCACGATCACATCCAGGATCGTCTGTGGCCGGTGCTCTGCGACCAGGTCGCGAGCGCCTGGCGGGTGTGGCGGCAGCCGGACCAGGGGATCTGGGAGGCGCGCGGAGAGCCGCGCCACTACGTGTCCTCGAAGCTGATGTGCTGGGTCGCGCTGGACCGCGGCGCGCGGCTGGCGGAGTTGCGCGGCGAGCCGGTGCTCGCCAAGCGCTGGCAGGCCGGCGCGGAGACGATCCGCGAGGACATCCTCACGCGCGGCGTCGACGACCGCGGCGTCTTCGTCCAGCACTACGACACGACGGCGCTCGACGCCTCCAACCTGCTGGTCCCGATCGTGCGCTTCCTGCCGAGCGACGACGAGCGTGTGCGCGCGACGGTGCTCGCGATCGCCAACGAGCTGTCCGATCACGGGCTCGTTCTGCGCTACCGCGTGGAGGAGACCGACGACGGCCTGAGCGGCGAAGAGGGGACCTTCCTGATCTGCTCGTTCTGGCTGGTCTCGGCGCTGTCTGAGATCGGTGAAGCTGAGCGTGCCCGCACCCTCTGCGAGCGGCTGCTGTCACTCTCCTCGCCGCTCGGGCTCTACGCCGAGGAGCTCGACGCGGCCAGCGGCCGCCATCTCGGCAACTTCCCCCAGGCCTTCACGCACCTCGCGCTGATCAACGCCGTGGCTCACGTGATCGCCGACGGCAACTGACGGGGCCTCGCCGGCGTCGTTTGGAGGAAAACGTGCGCCGGGTGGCGGATGCGGCCGGGCGTGTCATCGTACTGTTGGCAGATGGCCGACACGCGCGAGACAGACACCACCGCAGGGCTGGGAGCCGAGCCCAAGCGCGCTTCGGCGCTGCGACGCGCCGGGGCGATGGATCCCTGGGACCGCCCGCGTTCGACCGCGACGCCGTTTGACGACCGCGTCGCGCGCACCTCGCAGTTCCCGCCGATCGCCGACTACGCGTTTCTCTCCGACTGCCATACGGCTGCGCTGGTCGCGCCCGACGGGACCGTCGAGTGGCTGTGCCCGCCGCGCTTTGACGCGCCGAGCGTGTTTGCTGCGATCCTCGACCGCGGCGCCGGCGGGTTCCGCCTCGGCCCGTCGGGGATGGGCGTTCCGGCCGGCCGGCGCTACGAGCCGGGCACCAACGTGCTCGAGACGACCTGGCAGACGCCGACCGGCTGGGCCGTTGTGCGCGACGCGCTGGTGATCGGGCCCTGGCGCGAGCGCGAAGCCGGCTCGGCGACTGCTCACACGCGCCCGCCAGCCGACCACGACGCCTACCACGTGCTGCTGCGCACGATCGAGTGCATCCACGGCACCGTCCAGGTCGAGCTGCTTTGCGAGCCGATGTTCGACTACGGGCGCGATCCGGCGACCTGGAGCACCGTTCCCGGGGAGCCGCAGGCGCTCGATGCGGTCAGCGCCTCCAAGACGCTGCGATTGCACAGCGATTTCGCGCTCGGAATCGAAGGCGGCTCGGCGCGTGCCCGCCACCGCCTGGTCAACGGCGACCGGCGCTTCTGCGCGCTGTCGTGGTCGCGCCTGCTGGACGGCCCGCGAACTTTCGAGGAGGCCGCAGCCGGACTGGCCGGTACGGCCGACTACTGGCGCAACTGGCTCGACACCGGCGATTTCCCCGATCACCGCTGGCGCGCGCAGCTGCAGCGCTCGGCGCTGGTGCTGAAGGGGCTGACCTATGCTCCGACGGGCGCCGTCGTGGCCGCCGCGACCACCTCGCTGCCGGAGACGCCCGGCGGCGGACGCAACTGGGACTACCGATACACGTGGATGCGCGACGCGACACTGACGCTGTGGGGGCTCTCCTCGCTCGGCCTGAGCTGGGAGGCCGACGACTTCATCCAGTACGTCGCCGACCTGCAGCGCAACAGCGACGGCTCGCTGCAGATCATGTACGGCGTCGGCGGTGAGCGCGACCTCACCGAGCAGCAGCTCGGTCACCTGACCGGCTATGAGGGCGCCCAGCCGGTGCGGATCGGCAACGACGCCTTCAGCCAGCGCCAGAATGACGTTTACGGCGCGGTGCTCGACTCGCTCTACCTGCACACAAAGAAGTACGGCCATAGCCCGCAGCGCCTGTGGCCGGTGATCGAGGCCCAGGCCGAACGCGCCGCCGATGCCTGGCGCGAGCCCGACCAGGGAATCTGGGAGGCCCGCGGGGAGCCGCGTCATTACGTGTCCTCGAAGCTGATGTGCTGGGTGGCGCTGGACCGTGCCGCGCGGCTCGCGGCACGGCGCGGTCGCAGCACGCTCGCCGACCGCTGGCGCGCAGTCGCCAACGAGATCCACGCCGACGTCTGCGACCGCGGCGTCGACGAGCGCGGCGTCTTCGTCCAGCACTACGACACCGTCGCGCTCGACGGCTCGGCCCTGCTGATCCCGCTCGTGCGTTTTCTGCCGGCCGACGACGAGCGCGTGCGCGCGACCGTGCTCGCGATCGAGCGCGAGCTGACCGAACAGGGACTCGTGCTGCGTTACCGCCCCGACCAGACCGACGACGGGCTGGCCGGCGCGCACGAGGGCTCGTTCCTGATCTGCTCGTTCTGGCTGGTCTCGGGGCTGCTGGAGATCGGCGAGCGCCGCCGCGGGCGCGCGCTTTGCGAGCGGCTGCTGGCGCTCGCCTCGCCGCTTGACCTGTTCGCCGAGGAGCTCGACCCGACGAGCGGTCGCCATCTCGGCAACTTCCCCCAGGCCTTCACCCACCTCGCCCTGATCAACGCCGTCCTGCACGTGATCCGCGACGAGGAGTCGGCACCGCTGGGCAGCTAGCGGACCGTTTCGGACAGGGAGCCCGGCGTGAGCTATTTCAGTGACGAGCAGGAGGTCTACGACCATCTCGGCCGGCTGTTCCTGGATCTGCTCGCGGACGAGGAGCTGGCGCCGAAGTTCCGCACCGCCAATACGATCGTGCAGTACCGCTACCACAACCCCGAGTCCCAGATCACGGTCAAGCTGATCGAGGCCGAGGAGGGGCAGGTCGACCTCGGCCCGACACGCCTGGAGCCCGAGGTCGTCATGACGATGGACGCCGACACCGCCCATCGCTTCTGGCTCGGCAAGGTCAACGTGACGGTGGCGCTCGCGCGCGGCCAGATCAAGGCGAAGGGTCCGGTGGCGAAGATCCTGCGCCTCGTGCCGCTGACGAAGCCGGTCTTTCCGCGCTACAGGGCGCAGCTGGAAGCGGCGGGCCGCAGCGACCTCGCCGACGTCTGATGGTGCCGGGGTGACGCAGGACGCCTTTGACCGCCAGATGGCGGGCTTCAAGGACTTCTACCAGTTCAGTGCCCCGACGCGGGTGATCGCCGGGCGTGACCTGCTCGCCTCGACCGGCTTCGAGTTCGCCAAGGAGGGCGCGCACCGCGTCCTGCTGATCACCGACACCGTGATTCGCGCCACGGGGCTTGCCGATCGCGTGATCGAGGGCCTCCAGGACGGGGGCCTCGAGGTCGCCGCGATCTTCGACGCCGTGCCCCAGGACTCCGACTCGGCGGCCGTCGCTGCGGCCGCGGAGCTGGCGCGCGAGAGCGCTGCCGACTCCTTCCTGGCGCTCGGCGGCGGCTCGGTGATGGACAGCGCAAAGGTCGCCAACCTGCTCTTCACCCACGGTGGCCAGGCGCGCGAGTGGGAGGGCTACTATGGCCTGCCGCGCGCCGACGACGGCGCCGGCCGCGCGCTCGAGCTGGCGCCGCTGGCGTGCATCCCCACCACCGCCGGGACCGGTTCGGAGGTCAGCTTCGCGGCCGTGATCAAGGACCGCGAGGCGCACGTCAAATACCAGATCGGCGATTTCGCGCTGATCCCGCGCCTGGCGATCCTCGATCCCGCGGCGACCGCGACTCTGCCGCCGGCGCTCGCCGCAGCGACCGGCATGGACGCGATGACACACGCGATCGAGGGCTATGTCTCGCGCGACTGGAACGCACACGCCGACGCCTACGCGCTGCACGCGCTGCGGCTGATCCACGCGAACCTCGAGCGCGCCGTGGCGACCCCGGCGGACGAGAGCGCGCGCGGCAACATGCTGATCGCGGCGTCGCTCGCGATCGTGCCGACGACCTCCGGTGCGCTCGGCATCGCGCATTCCCTGTCGCACCCCTGCGGCGCCCTCTACGACGTCCCGCACGGCATCGCCAACGCGATAAACCTACCCGGCACGATCGAGTACAACGCGGCCGGCGGCGAGGACATCGCCGCTCGCTACCGCGACGTCGCCGAGCTGCTCGGCGTGCCGCCCCGTGGCGAGGTCGGCCACGCGCTCGCCGAGCACCTGCGCACCCTCGTGCGCTCACTCGGCCTGCCGACGCGGCTCTCGCAGGTCGGCGTGCCGGAGTCCGGGATCGCATTGCTGGTCGAGGGTGCGATGGGGGACGCCTGCACGCTGGTCAACCCGCGCGAGCCGACCGCCGAGGATCTCGCCGAGCTCTACCGCCGCGCGCTGTAGTCGCGACGCCGGACGAGGAGCGAGCGGTCGCGCTGCAGCGTGATCCGTGGCGCCGCGGATAAACTTGCGTACGTGTCGACCGAGGCCGTTCGAACTGTTCAGCGCTGGCACTGCGAGTCCTGCGGCTACATCTACGACGTCGCCGACGGCGACCCCGACGGCGGGATCCCGCCAGGAACCGCGTTCGAGGATATCCCCGACACCTGGTTCTGCCCGGTATGCGGCGCCCGCAAGCGCGACTTCACGCCCTACGACGACTGATCGTGGCGAGCGCCGTGCCCAGGGGAGGTTGAGCTGGCCGAGAAGCCCGAGAAGGCGCTTCCCCCCGCGCAGCGTGCGCTCGCGCGGCTGACCGGCGCGCGCCTGTGCTTCGGCCGGCCGGTCGAGGCGAAGGGCCGCACCGTGATCCCGGTCGCAAGCGTTCGCACGGCCGGCGGCTGGGGCTTCGGCAATGAGCCCAGCCGCGGTTCCGGCGGCGGTGGCGGGGGCGCGCTCGACGCGCGCCCGGTCGGCTTCATCGAGATCGGGCCCGACGGGACGCGCTTTGAGCCGATCGACGATGGCCGCGCGGCGCTTGCGCTGATCGCCGCCGGATCGGTCGCGGTGCTGGTGCTCGGCCGGGTGCTGACGCGCCGCCGTCGCGCGTCACTCGCCGCCGGCTCGTCGCGGCGGCGTCTGCGGCGCGGGCGTCAGACCAGCCAGCTCTCGTAGGGGAGCCCTGCACCGGCCGCGGCGAGCGTCGCGGCGGAGAGCTCCGCGAGCGCCGGAAGCGTCGCCACCGCCACCCCGCCGAGGCGCTCGATCGTCGCTGCGTTGGAGCGCTCGATCGGCCCCGGGTCCTCCGGCCAGGGCGTCAGCACGACCGCGCGCAGGTCGAGCCCAGCCGTCCGGGCGGCCTCCAGCGTGAGCAGCGTGTGGTTGATCGTTCCGAGCCCGGGGCGCGCCGCTATCACCACACCGAGGCCGAGCTCGCGGGCGAGGCGTCTCACGTCCCAGTCCTGCGCGAGCGGGACCAGCAGCCCGCCTATCCCCTCGACGATCACCGGCTGCCCGGCCGCGCGAACATCGGCGATCAGCGCCGCGGCGTCGATCCGCTCGCCGGCGAGCTCCGCTGCAAGGTGAGGCGAGACGGCCGGGCCGTAGCGCCAAGGCGACACGGCGTCCGGTGACTCGCCGCTGACCGCGGCCAGCAGCTCGTGATCGAGCGGCGGCCCGTCCTGCAGGCCCGTCACCAGCGGCTTTCGCGCATGCACCGGCAGGCCCCTGGCGCGCAGCGCGGCGACGAGCGCGGCGCTGAGGACCGTCTTGCCAACGCCGGTGTCGGTGGCGGTCACGAAACAGCCGCGCAGGGCGAGCGGGCGCCCCGGCGGCGCCCCGCCCGGGCTTGTGTCCTCGCCCACCGCCGGCCTATGCGGCGCGGGCGACGGGTACGGCGACGCCGGCGTCGGCCCTGAGCGTGACGCCGACATCACGCGCTGCCTGGGCGATCGCGGCTGCCGCCACGGCCAGCTCGCTCGTGGTGTGCGAGGCCATCACCGTGAGTCGCAGGCGGGAGCTTCCCTCGGGCACGGTCGGGGGCCGGATCGCCTGCGCGAAGACGCCTCGGGCGAGCGCAGCTTCGCTCAGGCGGACCGCCGCGTCGGCGTCACCGACGATCAGCGGCACGATCTGCGTGCGCCCCTCTGGCGCGGCGATCCCGGCGGCGGCGAGTTCCCGGCGCAGCACCTCGGCCGTGGCCTGCAGCTTGGCCGGGCGCAGCGGCTGTTCGATCAGCAGTTCGAGCGCCGCGAGCGCGCCCGCGATCGAAGGCGGCGGCGGAGCGGTGGAGAAGATCAGCCCTCGGGCGCTGTTCAGCAGCAGCTCGACGATCTCCCGCCGCGCACACACGTAGCCGCCATAGGAGCCGAGCGCCTTGCTCAACGTTCCGACCAGAACGTCGACTTGCCCCTCCAGCCCGGCCTCGGCGATCGCGCCGCGCCCGCCCGGTCCAAGCGCGCCGGTCGCGTGCGCCTCGTCCACGACGACCCTCGCGCCGTGGCGGCGGGCCAGCTCGACGATTCCCGCAAGCGGCGCGACGTCGCCGTCCATCGAGAAGACCGAGTCGGTCACGATCAGATCGCCCTCGCGACCATGTTCGCGCAGCGCCCATTCAAGGTGGTCGAGATCGCAGTGGCCGTAGACGAAGGTGTCCGCGCGCGCGAGGCGGCAGCCGTCGATGATCGAAGCGTGGTTCAGCGCGTCGGAGAAGATCGTCTGGCCGGCGGAACCGAGCGCCTGCAGGACACCGACGTTGGCGAGATAACCCGAGCCGAACAGGACGCAGGACTCGGCGCCCTCGAACTCCGCGAGCGCGCGTTCGAGGCGCTCGTGGATCGTCATCGTGCCCGAGACCAGGCGTGAGGCGCCCGCGCCGACGCCCCAGCGCATCGCCGCATCGGCGGCGGCTTGGCGCACACGCGGGTGGTCGGCGAATCCGAGGTAGTTGTTCGAGCACAGCAGCGCAACGGGCTTCCCGTCCAGGGTGATCCGCGGGCCCTGCGGGCCGCTGATCAGCCGCGTGCGGCGGTAGAGGCCGGCATCGCGCAGCTGCTCCAGGCGCGCCGCGATGTCGTTCATCGGGCCGGCTCGGCCGCGCGCTCGCGCTTGCTGCGATAGCGCAGCTGCTTCGATGGGTCCCACAGCGAGAGCTTCAGCTCCGCCTCGCGTTCGAGGTGCTCCTCGATCACGTCGGGTGTGTCGCCCTCCAGCCAGCCGGAGCGGTTGTCCGGCCGCGGGTTGGAGCCGTTGTCGGGCTGGCGGGCCACGTTCAGGCCGTGGTGCTCGAACATCTCGCGATCCTCCGCCGGCGTCGCGCCAAGAGCGGTCAGGAAGTTGCCCATCATCACGCCGTTCAGCCCCGCCCTGACCGCCAGCGGCGCGAGCTCGCCGAGGTTCTCGATCCGCCCGCCGCAGAGGCGGAACAGCGCCTCGGGGAGGATCAGCCTGAAGATCGCCACCCACTTCACGGCCTCCCACGGGTCCATCAGCTCGCGCTCGCCGAATTTGGTCCCCGCGCGCGGGATCAGCAGATTGATCGGCACGCTCGTCGGGTTGATCGCCGAAAGCTCGAAGGCCATCTCCACACGCTGCTCGGGCGTCTCGCCGAGGTTCAGGATGCCGCCGACGCAGGTTTCCAGCCCGGCTTCGCGGACGGCTTCGATCGTGCGCAGGCGGCCCTCGTAGCGGACCGTGCTCGAAACCTCGGGGTAGAAGCTCTCGGCGGACTCGACGTTGTGATGGACGCGCTGGATGCCCGCCTCGCGCAGCGCCTTGGCGCGCTCGACGGACATGTGGCCGATCGAGGCGCAGCGCTTCAGGTTGGTGTGCTCGGCGACGAGCCTCGCGCCCGCCAGGACCTTTTCGAAGTCGCGCTTGGAGAGCCCCTGGCCCTGGGCGACCATGCAGAAGCGGTGGGCGCCGGCAGCCTCGGCCGCGCGGGCGTGTTCGAGCATCTGCTCGGGCTCCATCATCGCGTGCATCGGCGTGTCGGCGTCCGCGTAGCGCGACTGCGCGCAGAAGCCGCAGTCCTCGGCGCAGCCGCCGGACTTCGCGTTGACCAGAGAGCACATGTCCGTGGAGTCGCCGAAGCGCTCGACACGCGCCTGCCAGGCACGTTCGATCAGCGCCTCGATCTCTGCACGGTCGCTCAGGAGACCGAGCGCAAGAGCTTCGTCTGCGGTTATCAACGGGGGCATCGCCGACTCCGCACCCTACCCGAGCACGACCAGCGTGTCGCCCTCGTGCACTGCCTGGCCCTCCTCGCAGCGGATCTCGGTGACCGTGCCGCCCTCCTCGGCCTCGACGGGCATCTCCATCTTCATCGACTCCAGCACGACGACCGTGTCGCCCTCGGCGACCTGGTCACCGACCGCGCACTCGATCTTCCAGACGACGCCCGTGATATGCGCTGGTACCTCGGCCACCGCATCCGGACAATAGCTCCCGCCCCCGACAGGCCCGGCTAAGCTCTGCGCGGTGAGCGAGAAGCTCTCGAGCTTGAAGCCGCAGGTCTACGCCGACCCGCGGCCGAAGGAGTACTTCGACCGCTTTCACGCGCGGGCGCGCAGCCGCGCGCCGAGCTTTGTCTACGAGCTGGTGCGCGTGTTCAGCTCGCTCTACGCCTGGACGTTGTTGCGCGCGCGGGCGATCGACGCGCAGAACGTGCCGGAGACGGGCGCGGCGATCCTCGCGCCCAACCACTTCTCCTACATGGATCACTTCCTGATCGGCATCTTCATCCGCCGCAAGGTCCGCTTCATGGCGAAATCGCAGCTGTTCACGCCGTTGGCGCGCTGGGTCTACCTCCAGGGAGGGGTGTTCCCGGTGCGCCGCGGCGCCCGAGACGACGAGGCTTTCATCACCGCCGAGGCGATCCTCGAGCAGAACGGCGTGGTCGCGATGTACCCGGAGGGCGGGCGTTCGCGCACCGGCGACCTGCAGCGGCAGGCGAAGCCCGGGATCGGGCGGCTGGTGCTTGACAGCGGCGCGCCGGTCGTGCCGATCGCGATCTACGGCTCCGCCAGGATCCGCAACTGGAAGCGGCTGCGCTTCCCCGCGGTGCGCGTCCAGTACGGCGAGCCGCTGCAGTTCGAGCGCGAGCCGGGGGCAACGCGCGAGCGCCAGCAGGAGGTCGCCGACGCGATCTTCGCCGAGATCCGCACCCTGTACGGCCGCTTGGGCGAGCGCGTCGGTGGCTAGCTCAGCGGCGCCCGGCGCGAGCGGACCCCCGCCCGGGGCGCCCGCCGTGGTGGTGCGCGCCGGCGCCGTCCAGCTCAACGCGACCGCCGATCGCGACGCGAACCTCGCGAGCGCCGACCGCCTGGTGCGCGCGGCCGCGGCGCGCGGCGCGCAGCTCGTGGTGCTGCCGGAGAAGTGGCCACTGCTCGGCAGCGGCGCCCAGTTGCGCGACGGGGCCGAGCCGATCGACGGCCCGGCGATCAGCTGGGCGCGCGCCTGCGCCCGCGAGCTCGCGATCGAGCTCGTTGCCGGCTCGTTCGCCGAGCGCACGCCGGACGGCCGCATCCACAACACCTCGCTGCACATCTCGCCGGACGGCCTGGTCGCCGCCGCCTACCGCAAGATTCACATGTTCGACGTGACGGTCGACGGCGTGGAGTACCGCGAGTCCGAGCACGAGGACCCCGGCGACGAGATCGTGCTCTCGCGCACCGACGGCGGCCTCGAGCTGGGGCTGAGCGTCTGCTACGACCTGCGCTTCCCCGAGCTCTACCGGATCCTCGCCCTGCGCGGCGCGCGCGTGCTGGTCGTTCCGGCCGCCTTCACGCTTGCGACCACGCGTGACCACTGGGAGACGCTGCTGCGGGCGCGGGCGATCGAGAACCAGGCGTTCGTGATCGCCGCCAACCAGATCGGCGAGAACGAGCCGGGACGCCGCAGCGGCGGGCGCTCGATGATCGTCGACCCGTGGGGCGTCGTGCTGGCGCAGGCCACCGACAGCGTGGGCGTGATCGTCGCGGACCTCGACCTCGCCCGCCTGGACGCGATCCGCCGCTCGCTTCCCTCGCTGGCCAACCGCCGGGCGAGTGCCTACCGCTGGCCTGCGTGAGCAGCGCGTGGGGACTCGATCTGATTGACTGAGGACGTGGAGAATGACCTTGTCAAGCGGCTGATGTGGTCTGGTCTGCTGGCCGGGCTGGGCGCTCTGTTCTCGATCGCGTCGACCAGGACCGCCGCGATCATGTGGCGGCGGATCTTCGATGAGGAGCCGCCCGAGTGAGCGTCGAGTCCGAATACGTCGCCTCAGCCAACGGCTCGAGCGCGTCTGGGTCCGAGGAGTCCGCCGGCATGCGCTCGGGGCCGGCCGCCGGGCTCGCGCTGATCCGCAGCCGCCCCGAGGTGCTCGTCGGCGCCGCCTTCGCCGGGGGCATGATCGCCGCGTTCCTGCTGAGGCGCCTTGGCCGCTGAGCAGGAAGAGATCCCGGAGAACATCGCAGCGGCGATCACCGAGATCTCCGAGCGTGCGACGCTGCTGATCCGCGACGAGATCGAGCTGGCCCGCGCCGAGATCAGCGCGAAGATCGGCAAGCTCGTGACCGGGGCGGTCGTCGGCATCGCGGCCGGAATCTTCATCGTCGTCGCGCTGTTCTTCGTCCTGATCGGGCTCGCCTGGCTCGCCTGGTACGAACTGTTCCCTGCCGGGCAGTACTTCTGGGGGTTCTTCGTCGTCGCCGGAGCGCTGCTGCTGTTCGCCCTGCTCGCAGGCGTCCTCGCCGCCAAGCTGGTCCGCCGCGGCTCGCCCCCGTCGCCGAAGATGGCGATCGACGAGGCCCGCAAGATCCGCGAGGCCGTCGGCCCGCGCGAGGAGGCGGCCTGATGTCAGGCCGCTCGCCCGAGGAGATCCGCGCTTCGATCGAGGCCAACCGCCTGGCGCTGGCCGTCTCGATCGACAAATTGCGCGGTGAGGTCGCCGAGATCACCGACTGGCGCAAGCAACTCGGCGAGCACCAGCGCCCGGCGCTGTTCAGTGCCGCGATCGCCGGCTTCCTGCTCGGCGGCGGCATGGCCGTCTTCCGCCGTCGCCGGCGCGGCTGAGCGGCCGGGCGCGGCGGCTGGCCCGAACGGGATGAGAGATCGAAGCAATGCCTGACACGTCGTCATCCGGTAGCCAAGCTCCAGCCGGCGCAGAGCTGCAGGAGCGGCTCCGGGCCGAGAATGCGGAGCTGCGCCGACTGCTTGAGAAGCACCAGTGGAGCGGCCTGACGCCGTTCAAGTCATACGGCGCCTGTCCCGAGTGCAGCGGCTCGCAGGCCCCCTTCGCGGCAGGACACCGTCCCGGCTGCGCGCTAGCCGCCGTCCTCGACGCACGAGACTGACGCGCCCGGCGCTGAACGCGTCAAAGCCCGAGCTTGCGAACACCCGCCTCGTCGAAGCCGAGGTGGTGGCCCACCTCGTGGCGCACCGTCTGGACGATCTGCGCTCGCAGGCGCTGCGGATCGTTTCCGAAGTCGCGTACGAGTGTGTCGCGGAAGATCAGGATCTCGTCTGGAAAGCCGCCGCCCCCAAGGGAGCTCCGGCCGCCCAGCCTGTAACCGACGTACAGGCCGTAGGCGTGGTGCTCGGCGCCGCGGTCGGAGACGACGATCGCCACGTCGTCGAGCGCGCGCTGGAACTCGATCGGCAGGTCGTCGAGCGCCGCGCGGACGAACTCCTCAAATTCCTGCTCGCTGTATCGGGCGTGTTCACTCATGGCGCCGTGGTGGCGCGCAAAGGCGCGCGCCCGCTGCACTCACCTTACGCCGCACGGTCGCCGGTCAGCCGATCGCCCGCATGCGGTTGTTGCGCGGGTTGTGTTCGAGCTCGGCGAGACCGAGTGCCTCCAGCAGCGGGGGCACGTAGGTGCCGAAGCGGCCGCGCAGGCCCTTCTTCAGGCCGTAGAACCCGCCCACAGGATTGGCTTCCGAGCGCCCCCACGCCTCGACCGTCCCCTCCGCGGCGGGCTTCTGCTCGTCGGCGCCTCCGAGTGCGATCCAGTCTCCGTGGCTGACGAGCATCGCGTGGAGGTCCTCGATGCAGCGCAGCTGGTAGCCGAGTGTCGTCGTGCCGACGACGCAGACCAGGGCCGGCGGATCGGCGGCCTCGTCGCGGTACATCCGGTACTCCGAGCTGCCCGGCGGCGTCCGCAGGAGCCACGGGTCCTCGCGCGTGCCACTACCGGTTGCCGTGCTCATGCAAGCCTCCCGCGATCGCTGAACGATGCAGGGCTCACGCCCCGCCGCGGACCCGGACGGCTCCCGCGGGCTGGAGCCTACGCCCGATCTGCGTGGCGCGCCGGCGCTCGAACGCGATGAGATCCGGCCGGCGTCTGCGGCGGGTGTTCCGATGGGCGGCGGCGGGCGCCGGCGCCCCGTCGATCAGTCCAGGAAGACCGCGATCGCCTCGACCGCTTCGCGTTCGGGGACGCGCTGGGCCTCGTGGGGGCGTCCGAGGTGCAGCAGCCCGATCGGCAGCTCGTCGTCCTCGATCGCCAGCGCCGCGCGCACGGCGGGCGTGTCGAGGATCGCCAACGTGCGCCAGTAGCCGGCGAGGCCCCGTGCGTGGGCGCCGAGCAGGACGAGGTAGGCGGCTACGCCGGCGGCCAGCAGGTCCTCGCGCTGCTCGCCGGGATCGCCGCGCAGCACCGCGCCGGCGACGACCAGCGTCGGCGCCCGATCGAGCTTTCGCGCCGATCCCGCGCTCATGCGCTCGCTCTCGCGCGCCAGCTCGGCTCGGCTGCGCTCGCCGAGCACGCGAAAGCGCCACGGGTTCGTCAGCCGGTGATTGGGCGCCCACCGCGCCAGCTCGAACAGCTCGAGCAGCGTTGCGCGCTCGACCGGCTGGCGCTCGAACGCCTTGTGCGTTCGTCTCGTGCGGATCGCGGTCTCGACGTCCACGGGTCAGGCACCGTAGCGCAGCGTGCCGCGCGCACCCCGGCGCCGCGATGCGGACGCCGTTCCCGCCCCTCAGTGCACCAGCGCCAACGGCACGCCGCCGACGCCGAGCAGGCCGGGGCCGGTGTAGGTGCCGATCACGGGACCGACCTCCGAGACCCACATCGGCTCGCTGCCGAAGAGCTCGCGACCGCGCTGCACGAGCTCCGCGGCGCGCTCGGGGGACTGGATGTGCTGCACGACCCAGCCGTCGGCGCCGGCGTCGCGCAGCGTCCGCAGGTAGTCGACCATCCGCTCGAAAGCACGGCCCGAGGTGCGCACGCGCTCGACCGGGGTGATCTCCGCCTGCAGCGAGAGGATCGGCTTGATCTTCAGCGCGCCGCCGAGCCAGGCCTGCGCGCGGCCGATGCGCCCGCCGCGCTGGAGGTAGTCGAGCGTGTCGACGCAGAACCAGATGGCCAGCGCTGCGCGGGCCTCACGTGCGCGGGCGAGCACCGCATCGGCGTCGGCGCCGCGGGAAGCGGCCGCGGCCGCCGCCATCACGACGCAGCCGAGTCCCCCGCAGGCGGTCTGCGCGTCCAGCACCTCCACGCGACCGCCACTCCCGCGCTCCGCCAGCAGCGCCCTGGCCGCGGCTGCCGCGCCGACGGTGCCGGAGATGCCGCCGGCGAGATGGATCGAGACGACATCGTTGCCGGCCTCCAGAAGCGGCTCGTAGGCCGCCATGAAGTCGCCGATCGAGGGCTGCGAGGTGCTCGGAAGCTCCGCCGCGACGCGCAGGCGCGCGTAGAACGCGTCGTAGTCGGTGATCTCACTCTCGCGTCGAGTGTCGGTCCCGTCGCGGACGTAGAGGCTGACCTCCCGCACCCCGGCCGCCGCGATCAGTTCGCGCGTCGTGTAGTGCGTCGAGTCGGTGACGATCACGACCGGCCGCATGCCGCGCGGACACTACTCCCGCGCGCGCCGACGCCTGGGCTCCCGATGCGGGCGAGGACCCGACGCGTGGCGCGGCCGCGGGCGTCGCTGAACCCCAGCAGCGTGCGGACGCAACGGCCCCGCCAACGATAGGCGGCGAAGCCGCCCCCTTAGGAAAGCCGGTTCTCGATCTGCAACGTGGCGCCGTCGGCAACCGCCGGATCGGCCGCCCCGGAGTGCCCCTCGGCGCCGAGCAGCTCCGCGAGCTCGCCGGTTTCGAACATCTCCGTGACGATGTCGCAACCGCCGACAAGCTCGCCGCCGACGAACAGCTGGGGGATCGTGGGCCAGTTCGAGAGCGCGCTGAGCTCCTGGCGGATGCGCGGGTCGGGGAGCACGTCGACGGCCGCGAAGCGCGTGTCGAGGGATTGCAGGATGCCGACGGTGCGCGCGGAGAAGCCGCACGCCGGCGCTTCCGGCGAGCCCTTCATGAAGAGGATCACATCGTTGCTCGCGATCGCGTCGGCGATCGCCTCGCGGATCTGGTTGTCGTGCTGATCGGTCATGGGCTCCTCAGGGGCTGAGCGTGGTCAGTGACAGGGCATGAATCGGACCGCCGATCTCCTGGCCGAAGATCTCGTACACGAGGCGGTGCTGCTGAATCCGCGAAAGCCCGTTGAAGGCCTCCGCGACGACCGTGGCGCGGAAGTGGTCGCCGCCGCCGGTCCAGTCGTCGACATCCGCCCTCGCTCCCGGGATCCCCGCCTCGATTCGGGCCTTGATGGTGGCTGCGTCGGGCATCTGCAGAGAAGTCTAAAGCACGCCATACGGGTCGCTATACTTTCAGAAGCAATGATCTCGATGACCGACAAGGGTGCGCAGAAGGCACGCGAGTATCTCGCGGCGCAGGGTGCCGACGTTTCGGTCGCAGGCCTGCGGGTCGGCGTTCGCGGCGGCGGCTGCTCGGGCTTCCAGTACATGCTGGCCTTCGATGAGCAGCGCGACGACGACAAGGTGTTCGAGAGCCACGGGCTGAAGCTGCTGGTCGAGCCGGCCGCCTTCGAGTACGTCGACGGCTCCGAGATCGACTACATCGACGCGCTGACCGGCGCCGGCTTCAAGGTCGAGAACCCGAACGTCGTCGCGGCCTGCGGCTGCGGCAGCTCGTTCCGCGTCGCCGGCCAGGAGTCCTGCTCGGCTGTTTAGGGCACGGATCGCGGCTCCGCCGCGTCCGTGGTCGGGATTTCGTGTGTCGCGGCTCCGCCGCGTCCGTGGTCGGGATTTCGTGTGGGTGGCGAGAGCTACGCTGCTTTGCGGGCCCGCCAGATCTCCTCGCACGGCCACTGCCGCGACCAGTCGAGCGTTGGCGTCGGGTAGCGCGTGGTCGATCCCTCCGGCGGGCGGACCTCGATCAGCTCCTCGACCGTCAGGTCGTTCGCGCGCAGCAGCGCGATCAGCTCGCCGTGCGGGAGATGGAACTCGACCGACTCATCCTCGGGCCATTCGAAGCGGTGCATGCCGAAGTAGGCGCGCAGCATCTGGTTGGTGGGCTGAACCGTCTCGTCCTCGGGCTCGCAGAGCATCGCGATCACGCTGTTGACAAGGAAGATCAGCTGCCCGCCCGGGCGTAGC
Organism: Solirubrobacteraceae bacterium; assembly: GCA_049522915.1. GTDB lineage: Bacteria > Actinomycetota > Thermoleophilia > Solirubrobacterales > Solirubrobacteraceae > Palsa-513. The sequence continues at coordinate 26,428 of JBEKNK010000007.1, forward strand.
AGGCGCGATGCCTCGGGGATCCAGCGGTAGGGGTCGCACCAGATGCTCGCGCCGTACTCCGAGATCGCAACATCGAAGCTCGCGTCCGCGAGCGGCACCTGCTCAGCGTTGCCGTGGAGCAGCGGAAAGCTCAGCTCGTGTTCAGCCTGCAGGCGCGCCGCCGTGGCGAGCTGCTGCTCGCTCACGTCGATCCCGACGGGCCGCGCGCCGCGCCGTGCAAGCCAGGCCGAGACGTAGGCGGTGCCGCATCCGAGCTCGATGCAGTCCAGGCCCTCAAGCCGCTCGGGCAGCACGTGCAGCTGCGCCTCGGGCACGCTCCACCGCCCCCACGACGGTTCAGCGGCCGCCCAGTTGCGTTCGCCGGTCTCGACGTGGTCGGCAGCCTCGCGGTTCCAGGCTGACCGGTTGCGCTGCACGTAATCGCCCGCCGCCTCCATCGGCGAGGAGGCTACTGCGGTGGCGCGTCGATCGCGCGCCACAGATACAGGCACGCAGCGGTCCGGTACGGGCGCCACGGCTCGGCGATCGCGATCACCTCAGCCGGTGTCGGCAGCGCCTCCATGGCGTAGGCGATCTGGATCCCCTTGCGGATGCCGAGGTCGCCGGGGGCGAGCACATCTGCTCGCTGCAGCTGGAACATCAGGAACATGTGTGCGCTCCACTCACCGATGCCCTTGACCGCGACGAGCTCCGCGATCACCGCGTCGTCGTCCAACGCCTCGAGGCGATCGAGCTCGAGCGAACCGTCGATCACGTGCTGCGCGAGCGAGCGCAGGTAGGTGGTCTTGGCGCGCGATAGCCCGGCGGCGGCGCGCAGCGCATCGGGGTCGGCGGCGAGGATCTCCTGCGGCGTCGGCGGGCGCCCGTCGAAGTGCCCGAGCAGGCGCTGCCAGATCGCCGCCGCGGCGCGTGTCGAGAGCTGCTGGCCGACGATCGTGCGCACCAGGCCGGCGTAGTGCTCGCCGGGCTTGGGGCGGTTCGAGGGTCGCGGTCGCGCCGGCAGTTCGCCGAGGCGGTCGATCAGCGCGCCCAGGACGGGGTCGGCGCTGCGCAGATGGGCGCTCGCGGCGTCACTCATCGCCGCCCCAGCCGATCGCGTCGAGCAGCTCGGCGACCGTCGTCAGTTTGACCCGGGGGCGTCCGGCCGGCTCGCCGAGCCCGCGTTCATGGCGGTCGATCGTGAGCCAGTCGCCGTAGTCGACGAGTTCCGGCTGGCGCTCGCGGATGAAGCGCTCGAGCGCGTCGTCGCTGATCGGCACCGGATCGAGCAGGCGGCCCGCGGCGAGGTCCTCGAGCAGCCGCTCGATCGTCTCGTTGGCGTCCTTCTTGTTGGTGCCGATCACGCCGCTCGGGCCGCGCTTGGCCCAGCCGACGACGTATTCGCCGCGGCGCACGCGGCCGCCGTCGTTGGCGATCAGCTCGCGTTCGGCGTCGAAGGGGACGTCGGCCAGCGGCGTGCCGCGGTAGCCGATTGCCCGGAACACGGCCTGTGCGGGGAGCTCGAGGCGCTGGTCGGTCGCGCGCGCGCGCAGCGCTCCTCCGGCGCCGACCGACAGCTCGTTGCGCGCGAGCGTCAGCGACGCCACCCGCCCGGTCCCGGTCAGGGCCAGCGGCGAGAGCAGGAAGCGCAGCACGACGCGGCGGGAGCGACCGGCGGGCGGCCGCGTCGAGTACTCGCGCAGGATCTCGACGTTGCGGAGCGCCGTGGGGTCCGCGTCGGGGTCGGCGATCGCCTCGCCGAGCGCGAGCTCCTCGGGGTCGACGATCACGTCGGCGTCGCTCAGCTCGCCGAGCTCGCGCAGCTCGGGGTTCGTGAACGCCGCCTGCGCCGGTCCGCGCCGGGCGAGCACGACCACCTCGCGGACGCCGCTTGAGGCGAGCACATCGAGTGCGTGGTCGGCGATGTCGGTCACGGCCAGCTCGGCGCGCGTGAGCACCAGCATCCTCGCGACGTCCAGCGCGACGTTGCCGGCGCCGACCACCACGACGCGCTCCCCGCGCAGGTCGAACTCGCGCTCGCGGAAGTCCGGGTGGCCGTTGTACCAGCCGACGAAGTCCGTTGCGGCGTAGCTGCCCGCCAGATCCTCGCCGGGGATTCCCATCGCGCGGTCGACGGGCGTGCCGACCGCGTAGACGATCGCGTGGTAGTGCTCGCGCAGGTCGGCGAGCGTCACGTGGCGGCCGAACTCCACGTTGGCGAAGAGGCGCAGGCGCGGGTGCTCCGCGGTGCGCTCGTAGAGGTTGGTGACCGACTTGATCTTCGGGTGGTCGGGCGCGACCCCGGCGCGCACGAGACCCCACGGCGTGGGCAGGCGCTCATACAGATCGACATGCAGCTCGTCCGCGGTGTGTCGCAGCAGATGCCCCGCGGCGTAGCTCCCGGCGGGGCCCGAGCCGATGATCGCGACGCGCAGCTTGGCGTCCGCGGAGTCGCTCATCCGCGGCGCGCCGAGGGCTGGGCCGTGCCGGCGGTTGTTCTCTCGCGGAGCTCTGCTGCCATCTTCGGGTCAGCGAGTATACGGGCGGACGGTGCCCCGCTACCATTGCGGGGGATGCGGATCGCCCTCGTCTCGCCCTACTCGTGGACGTACCCGGGCGGGGTCACGCGCCACATCGAGGCGCTCGCCGACCAGTTCACGGCGGCCGGGCACGAGCCGCGGATCATCACCCCCTTCGACCCCGACGATCGCCTCAGCGTGAGGCTGCACCGGGGGGAGCGCCCGCAGCCGCGGGCGCAGGCGGCCAACATCGTCTCGCTCGGGCGAACGATCGGCCTGCGGGCCAACGGCGCCGTCTCGAACGTGGCGCTGCGGCCGTCCGCCGCGGCGATCCTGCGACGCGAGCTGCGGGAGGGCGACTACGACGTCGTGCACATCCATGAGCCGGTCGTCCCGCTGTCGAGCTGGGACGCCGTCGGCTTCAAGGGGCTGCCGCTGGTCGGGACCTTCCACACCTATTCGACCAACCGCCTGACCAACAACCTCGGCAATCTCGCGGGCGCGGGCCGCCGGTTCGACCGCCTGGATGTGCGCATCGCGGTGTCACGCGCCGCCGCCTGGACCGGCGAGCGCTTCTTCGGCGGGCACTACCGGGTCATCCCCAACGGCGTCGTCGTGCCCGACCGGCTCGCTCGCGCGCCCGCCGCGATGCCGACGCAGGAGCATCCGCTTCGGCTCGTCTTCGTCGGGGCGGCCGTCGAGCGCAAGGGACTGCCGGTGGTGCTGCGCGCGCTGGAGGCGCTACGCGAGCACGTCCCCTTCACGCTCGACGTGATCGGGGTTGAGGCACAGCAGCTCGAGACGATGATGGTCGACCTGCGGGGAGTCACCGCGCTGGGCAAGATCGACGACGCGGAGAAGACAGCGGTGCTCGCACGCGCCGACCTGCTCGTCGCGCCGTCGCTCGGCGGCGAGAGCTTCGGCATGGTGCTGACCGAGGCCTTTGCGGTCGGCACGCCCGTCGTCGCGTCCGACATCCCCGGCTATAACGACGTCGTGCGCGACGGCGTCGACGGCGTGCTGTTCGGCCGCGCCGACGCCAGCGCGCTGGCCCAGTCGCTGCTGGATCTCGCCTACGACGTTGCGAGGCGCCAGGCGATGTCCGCCGCCGCGCTCGAGAACGTCCGCGGCTACGCGTGGCCGCTGGTCGCCGACGAGGTGCTGAACGCCTACACCGACGCGATCGCGACGCCCCAACCCAGCGGGGTCCGCCGGCGCGCGGCGCTGGCGCTTGGACTCGCGAGTGTCGACCTCGCCGGCCACCGGCGTGCGCAGAGGCGCCTGCCGAGCCTCGAGCGCGACGAACGCACGCGGCGTCAGCGGACGCTTGCCGGCGTGCGGCGCGGCGCGATCGCACTCGCCGCGCTGGCCGCCGTCGGGGTTTCGGCGCTCGCCGTCTCGCGGATTGGCGTTGGGCGCATCACCAGCGCGCTCGTGACCTCGCAGCCCTCATGGGTGATCATCGGCTGTGCGCTGATGTGCGCCGCGATGGTCTCGCGCGGCTTCGCCTGGCACGCGATCCTGCGGGCCGCGCTGCCGCGCGCGAATGTTCGCCGCGCGGACGCGATGCAGGGCACCTTCATCGGCGTGCTGATGAGCGCGACGCTGCCGGCGCGGCTCGGCGAGCCGTCGCGCTCGCTGATCGTCGCCCGGCGCGTCGGCCGGCCGGTCGAGACCTTCCCGATCGTGGTCGGCACGCTCGTCTCGCAGACGCTGCTGAACCTACTCGCCCTGGCCGGCCTGGGCGTCGTGATGTTCACGAGCGTCGACCTCTTCAACGGTCGCCACTCGGCGTTGATCGCCGTCGCGGTGGGCCCGGCAGTCCTGGTCGCGCTGATCCTCGCCGCGCCGCTGCTGCTGCGCCGCGGCGGAGGCCAGTCGCGGTCGGCGCGGCTGGAGCTCCTGCGGACCCGCGTCGCCGCCCTGCTCGTGCGGCTTCGTCTCGGCATGCGCGTGTTCCGCGAGCCGCGCCTGGCCGCGATCGCGCTCAGCGCGCAGCTCGGCGCCTGGGCGCTGCAGTGCGCGTCCTGCTACGTGCTGCTGATCGCGTTGGGGCTGCACCATCGCGCCGGACTCGCGGCCGCCGCGGGAGTCCTGTTCGCGGTCAACGTCACCGCGGTACTGCCGGCGGCGCCGTCCAACGTCGGCGTCTTCCAGGCCGCCTGCGTGGCCGTGCTCGCCGGCGCCTTTCACGTGTCGACGGCCGACGCGATCGCCTACGGCATCGTGCTGCAGGCCGTTGAGGTCACGACCGCGATGGCGATGGGGATCCCCGCGCTGCTGCGCGAGGGCATGTCGTGGCGCGATGTCAAGCTGCGAGCAATGCACACCGCGCCGGTGACGCTGAAGGTGTCGGAGTCCCGCGGCGCCGCCGGCAGCGAGGCCACGATCATCTGAGCAGCCACCGGGCGCCTGGCGCACCACGCCCGCAGGGCCGCGCGCCCGCGCGCACCCGGTCTGCGCCCGTTCGCGCAGGCGATCGCCCGCCGACGTCGTAGCTTCAAGGCGGTGTCCGACGCCTGGGTCTACATCCTGCGCTGTGCCGACGGTTCGCTCTACACCGGCTGGACGGTCGACGTGCCGCGGCGCCTGGCCTCACACGCCTCCGGCGGCGGCGGGCGCTACACGCGTGCTCGCCTGCCGGTCGAGTTGCTCGTGAGCTTCGAGATGTCCGACGCGAGCGCGGCGCGTCGTGAGGAGGCGCGGATCAAACGGCTCACGCGGGAGCAGAAACTGACGCTGATCGTGAGCTCATCTTCATCAACTCTTCAATAGCCGCCGCCCACGTCCGCCAAACTGGTTCGGCGACGCAGGTCGCAGCGACACAGATCGCACGCACCTCCTCCCAGTAGTCGACCGGCGCCCCGTCCCCCATGGGGCGCCGGCTTTTTGTGGAGTCGATGGAGCATCGGGGCAGACGAGGGTCGCGCTCGCCCGCCCCGACCTTGCCCACGCGGGCAGGCGAGGGTCGCGCTCGCCCGCCCCGACCTTACCCACGCGGGCAGGCGAGGGCCGCGCTCGCCTGCCCCGACCGTTCTCACTTGATGAAGAGCATCTCCGAGTACTTCGGCAGCGGCCAGAGGTCGTCAGCGACGATCCGCTCGAGCCGGTCGGCGATCGCGCGGACGCCGTCCATCGCCGGCACGACCTCGTCGCGCATGTACAGCGCGTGCTCGAGCCCCTCGACGTCGGGATGCACCGCGTTGACGCGCTCGAGCGCGTGGATCGCATCGACGAACTTGTGCACGAGCTCGGTCGTCTCCTCGATCAGCGACTCGACCCCCGCCTCGCGGAGCGTCACGAGATGGCGGATGGCCGCCGGCAGCAGCAGCGTGCGCGCGATCGAGGCGGCCGTCTCCGCCTCGATGTTGAGCGTGACCGAGTACTGCTCGGTGTAGACCTCGAAGCGGGACTCGAGCTCGCGCTTGGAGAGCACCTTGTAGTGCTTGAAGAGGCCGACCGTCTCCTTCTCGATCAGCCATGGCAGCGCGTCTGGAGTCGAGCGCAGATTCGCGAGCCCGCGGCCCTCCGCCTCGGCGTGCCAGGACTCCGAGTAGCCATCGCCGTTGAAGACGATGCGCCGGTGTGCCTTGTAGGAGTCCTTGACGATCCCGAGGATCGCCTTCTCGAGCGTCGCGCCGTCCTTCAGCGCGGTGTCGAGCTTCTCCGCCAGCGAGTCGATCGCCTCCGCGACGATCGTGTTCAGCACCGTGTTGGCGAACGACGGCGACTGGCTCGAGCCGAGCGCGCGGAACTCGAACTTGTTGCCGGTGAACGCGAACGGGCTCGTGCGGTTGCGGTCGCCGGAGTGCAGCGGCAGCGGGGGCAGCACGGGCGTGCCGAGGCCGAGGAACGAGCCCGGCTTGGACGCCGTGACCTGCCCCTCGGCGATCGCCGAGAAGACCTCCTCGAGCTCTGAGCCCAGGAAGATCGAGATGATCGCCGGTGGCGCCTCGTTGGCTCCGAGCCGGTGATCCTGGCCGGGTCCCGCGATCGACGCGCGCAGCAGCTGCTGGTGGGTATCCACCGCCTGGATCACCGCCGCGGCGAAGAGCAGGAACGACAGGTTCTCCTGCGGTGTGTCGCCCGGCTCGAGCAGGTTGCTGCCGCCGTCGGTGCCCATCGACCAGTTGTTGTGCTTGCCGGAGCCGTTGACGCCGGCGAACGGCTTCTCGTGCAGCAGGCAGACGAGGCCGTAGCGGCGCGCGGTGTTCTGGAGCATCTGCATCGTCAGCATCTGGTGGTCGCAGCCGACGTTCGTGCCCTCGAAGACCGGGGCGATCTCGTACTGGTTGGGCGCGACCTCGTTGTGGCGCGTCTTGACCGGCACACCGAGCTTGGCGAGCTCGTTCTCGGTGTCGAGCATGCAGGCGAGGATTCGCTCGGGGATCGAGCCGAAGTAGTGGTCGTCGAGTTCGTGCCCCTTCGGCGGCTTGGCGCCGAACAGCGTGCGCCCGGTCGTCACGAGATCGGGACGCTCGAAGAAGTACTGCTCGTCGATCAGGAAGTACTCCTGCTCGGGGCCGACGGTCGTGAACACGCGATGGGACTCCTCGTCACCGAGCAGGCGCAGCGCCCGCAGCGCCGCGTCCGAGAGCGCGTCCATCGAGCGAAGCAGCGGGATCTTGTGGTCGAGCGCCTCGCCGGTCCAGGACGCGAACGCCGTCGGGATGCACAGCAGCGCGCCGTTGGGGTTCTCGAGCAGGAACGCCGGCGAGGTGGGGTCCCAGGCGGTGTAACCGCGGGCCTCGAAGGTCGCCCGGATGCCGCCGGTCGGGAAGCTCGAGGCGTCAGGCTCGCCCTGGATCAGTTCCTTGCCGGAGAACTCCGCCATCGCCTTGCCGTCGGCGGTGGGGCTGTAGAAGGAGTCGTGCTTCTCCGCAGTCAGGCCCGTCAGCGGCTGGAACCAGTGGGTGTAGTGCGTGGCGCCGTTCTCCAGCGCCCACTCCTTCATCGCCTGCGCGACCGCGTCGGCCAGCGAGGTGTCCAACTCGGTGCCGCGGGCGATCGTGACCCGCAGCTGGGAGTAGACGTGCTTCGGCAACCGCTTGCGCTGTTCGGCTGGGCTGAACACATTCGCGCCGAAGAGTTCGTTGTCCGGCTGGGTCAGATCCTGGGCGCCGAGGCGCTCACCGTTGGCGCTCCATTGAGCGGCGGAGACGTTGTGAATCCGGGTCCGTGCCATTGGGCTCCTCCTGAGGAGATCGTGGGTACTTGCGCGACCGACCGGTTTGTCGCGCAAGCGACCCGTTGCGAGCAGCGCAGCAGCCCACACCTTATGCGCTCGCGCGAAGGTGGTCCTTGTCCCAGTGGCCAAAGCGATCCGTGGCCGTTTCGCCGCTCGTACGAGTCGGCGCATCGCACGTGCGCGAAGCGCCCGGCGCCGCGAGCGCGCGCTCCCGCGAAGCGCCCGGCGCCTGCGGGCGCGCGCTCCCGCGAAGCGCCCGGCGCCTGCGGGCGTGCGCTCCCGCGAAGCGCCCGGCGCCTGCGAGCGCGCGCTCCCGCGAAGCGCCCGGCGCCTGCGAGCGCGGCTGAGTCAGGCCGCGCGCGCGGGCGTCACGGGCGCCGCGGAGCCGGTTCGCGGCGACGCGCTCAGACGAGCACGCCGTCGCGCACCGGCGCGGACGGCGCCGACCGGGCCTTCGGCGTCTGCGCCTCGAGCATCGCCGCGAGGTTCTGCCGCTGGCGCTCGGTCATCGAGCCGATCGTCTTGGTCTCGGTCATCGGCACGCCGGCGAGGAATCGCCTCGCTCGCGTGTGACCCCAACGACGCTGGCTCATCAGGAGCTCCGCCACGGCCATGCTCTCGGCCTCCCACGGAGAAGTGAGGATCACGGTCGCGGCAGTCGTCTCGCCGTCGCTCACACGGCGCTTGAGCTCGGCGCGCGCGAGGCGCACCTCGTTGGCGCGTTGAAGGGCTCGCATGTGTTGCGGCCCGTAGGCGAATGCTGTCGCTGTCATCTGAGCTCCCCGTCGCCCACGGATGCGGGCGACCAAACGATGGTTGTTTACGGTGTACGCACGAACGCGTGCATCCCCGGACAGGGCAACGACATTGCGGCTGACCGTGGTCGTCGCCCTCCGGAGTGAGGTACGGGCGGCCCTCTCAAAGCCACCCGCACCTCCGCGCCGAGCGAGGTTGGACGCTACGCAGCCCCCGCGGGTTGGTCAACAAACTCACCAGTCGCGCGTTCGCTCGGAGCGAGGTTTTTGTGCCCAAAGGCGATTGTGCTCAGGCGCACAATTACTTCGACGGGCCCGGAAGCGGACCGTGCTCGGCCTCGAACTCGCGCTTCACGGTCGCGAAAGCCTCCAGCGCGCGGTCGATCACGGCGGCGTCGTGGGTGGCCATGACGCTCGTGCGCAGCAGCGCGCCGCCGGGGGGGACGGCCGGATGCACGGCGACGTTGGTGAAGACGCCGGCGTCCCACAGCGCGCGCCAGAGCATCGCGGCCTTCCAGTCCTCGCCGACGCGCACCGGGACGATCGGCGTGATGATCGACTCCTGGACGCCCGCCGCGCCGGTCACCGGCGAGGGCTCGACGACGTCGAAGCCGAGCGCGTGCAGGCCGCGGTTCAGGTGGCGGGCGTTCTCGAGCACGCGCGCCATCAGCGCCCGCCCGTCGTCGGAGCGGATCACCCTGAGCGCGGCCAGTGCGGCGCCCACTGCGGCCGGAACGCCGGAGGCCGTGAAGAGGAACGCGCGGCTCTGGATCTTCAAGAACTCGATCACGTCGGCGTCGCCGGCGACGAAGCCGCCGCAGGAGGCCAGCGACTTCGAGAAGGTCCCCATCCGCAGGTCGGTCTGAGCCTCGACGCCCAGCAGCTCGGCGGTGCCGGCGCCGCGCGCGCCGAGCACGCCGACGGAGTGGGCCTCATCGACCATCAGGCGGGCGCCGAATGTCTCGCACAGCGCCACGATCTCTCGCAGCGGTGCGATGTCGCCCTCCATCGAGAAGATCCCGTCGACGACGACCAGGATCCCGCCGCCGTCCGCCGCGGCCTTCACCAGGGTGCTCTCGAGCTTGTCCATCCGGTTGTGTCGGAACGCGCGCAGCTTGGCCCGCGACAGCAGCGCTCCGTCGAGCAGCGAGGCGTGGTCGCCGGAATCGACGACGACCGTGTCGCCGGTCCCGAGCAGCGTGCTGAGGGTGCCGACGTTGGCCTGCTGGCCGGTCGAGAAGACGATCGCGTCCTCGGTGCCCATCCACTCGGCGAGCTCGCGCTCCAGTTCGAGGTGCAGCGGCGTGGTGCCGTTGAGCAGCCGCGATCCGGTCAGCCCGGTGCCGTAACGCGTCAGCGCGTCACGCGCGCCCGCCATCACGCGCTCGTCGCCGGTCAGGCCGAGATAGTTGTTGGAGCCGAGCATGATGCGCGGCGCGCCGTCCATCTGGACGACCGGCATCGCCGGCGACTCGACCTCGTGGAAGTAGGGCAGAAGGCCCGCGTCGCGGGCCGCGCGCATCAGTTCAACGCGCTCGTGACCGCGGATCTTTGCGAAGACGTCGGGGGGATTGGGCATATAGGCTGGGTCGGTGAGTCTCGAGATCCGGCCGGTTGCCGATCGGCGCGACATGCGGCGGTTCATCGCGCTTCCCTCGGCCCTCTATCGTAACGAGCCTCACTGGATTGCGCCGCTCAACATGGACATGCGCCGGCGTCTGGACCGCGAGCGCAACCCCTTCTTCAGGCACGCCGAGGCGGAGTACCTGATCGCCTGGCGCGACGGTCAGCCGGTCGGTCGGATCAGCGCCCACATCGACCACCGCTTCAACGAGTTTCAGGACAACCGCTGGGGGCTGTTCGGCTTCTTCGAATGCGAGGACTCGCCCGAGACCGCGCACGCACTGCTCGCCGCGGCCGAGTCCTGGCTGCGCGAGCGCGGCCGCGACCTGATGGTCGGCCCGATGGACTTCACCACCAACGACGAGGTCGGCCTGATGATCGAGGGCTTCGAGCGACGGCCGATCATCCTCTCGAGCTGGCACCACCCCTACTACCGCGCGCTGATCGAGGGCTACGGCTTCGAGAAGGCCGTCGACTGGCTGATGTGGAGCCTGCATATCAGCGGGCGCTCGCGCGTGCGAGACGCGATCTGGAGGATGGCCGCTCAGGTCGAGTCCGAGCACGGGATCGTCTGCCGCCCGATGCGCAAGCGCGACCTCGACAACGAGATCTCACGCTTCCTCGAGGTCTACAACGCCGCCTGGGAGCGCAACTGGGCGTCGGTCCCGCTGACCGAGGAGGAGGTTCGCCACTACGCCGCGAGCCTGAAGCCGATCCTGGACGAGAACTGGGCCTTCCTCGCCGAGCGCGTCGACACCGGCGAGGTCGTCGGCGCGGCGCTGACGCTGCCCGACTACAACCAGGTGCTCGCGCACCTGGGTGGCCGGCTGCTCCCGATCGGCTGGGCAAAGGCGCTCTACTACCGCCGGAAGATCGACGCTGTGAGGGTCTTCGCGCTCGGCGTCAAGCCCGCCTACCAGCACACCGGGGTCGCCGCGCGCTTCTATCAGCTGCACTTCGAGGCGGCCGAGCGGACGCCGCAGAAGGGCGGCGAGATGGGGTACATCCTCGAGACGAACCGGCCGATGAACCGCGCAATGGAGGGGATGGGCGGCGAGATCGTACGCCGCTTCCGCGTGTACGAACGCAGCCTCGCCTGATCTGCGAGACTAGCCGCCGGTCAGCTGAGCGGGAGGGTCTGTCTGATGGACCGCGAGCAGTCCAGTGGGAGCGACGATCTCGACGGCAGCGCCGTCGAGGAGCCCGAGATCGTCGACGGCGTGGTGGTCATCGCGGACGTGCGAGCGCTGCAGAGCGTGCGCGAGGGCCCGCCGGCGTTCGTCCAGGTCGCCGCCGTCGCAGCCACCGGCTTCATGGCCGGCGCCGCCACCGCCGCGGTGCTCGGGCGTCGCCTCTCGCGCGCACAGGCGCGCCGGACCGCGTTCGCCCCGACCGCACAGGCGCCGGCGCCACGTCAGTTCCCCGCCCACGAGGTGGTCGCATCCCAGCGCTTCCTCGTCGACGTGTACACGCTCGCCCGGCGGTAGTGCCCGCGCTCGCGCCCTCGCGCGGAGCGCCGTCCTGGGCGCGTTCGGTGCCCGCGCTCGCGCCCTCGCGCGGAGCGCCGTCCTGGGCGCGTCCGCGGCCCGCGCTTCAATGGCACGCCGTGCACGAGCTTCCCCACGGCCAGGCCGCGCATCTTCGCCTCGAGCTCGAGCCCCGCTGGCCGCTGCGGCTTCCGGGCGCGGGCGCCGACGGCGTGATGCGCGCGCGCGGCGGTGTGCTGGAGCGCCTGCTGCACGTCGACGGGCTCCCGGTCGTGGTGCGCGCCGCCCAGCCCGGCGGCGCCAGCGTGCTGATCGGCGCCTGGGGGCCCTCGCGGGGCTGCTGCGAACGGGCGCTCGAGCGGATGCGCTTCGCGCTGGGGATCGACGACGAGCTGTCGGGCTTTCACGCGCGCTTCCGCGGCGACCCGCTGATCGGCCGCCTCGTGCGCCGCCTCCCCTGGCTTCGCCCGCGCCGTCGCCCCGAGCCCTTCGAGGCCCTGGCGTGGGCGGTCTGCGAGCAGCTGATCGAGTACACGCGCGCGGCCGCGATCGAGCGGCGGATCGTGCGCCGGCTCGGGCCGGCGCTGGCGCCGCCGGCGCCGGCCGCGCGACGTGCGCCTGGCGTGACGCAGCGCGACGCCCCCCCGCTGCGCGACGCCCCCCCGCTGCGCGACGTCCCGAGCGCCGAGGTGATCGCCGGCACCGCGCCGGCGCTGCTTGAGTCCTTCGACCTCTCGGCCGGCCGCGCGCTCGCGCTGCGGCGCGCCGCGGCGGAGGTCTCGGCGGGTCGCATCGACCTGCACGACGGCGACCACGAGCGCGCCTGGCGGCGCCTGCGGGCCCTCCCGGGCATCGGCAGCTGGACGGTCGAATGTCTCGCGCTGCACGGGCAGGGGCGCCTGGATCAGCTGCCGGCCGGCGACCTGGGGCTGCGCAAGCTCGTCGGTCGGCTGCGCACCGGCGACCCGCTCGCGCGCGCCGACGAGGGCGAGGTCCGCGAGTTCTTCGCCCCGTACGCACCGTGGGGCGGCCTCGCGGCCGCCTACGCGATGCGCCTGCCGGCGGCTGCGCTGGCGCCCCGCTCGCCCTGAGGCCCCCGCACGCCCGGCTCAGCCCCCGACTCGACTATTCCCCCTGGCCGGGCAGAAACTCGTCGTCCATCGCGTCGCCGGAGTTCGGCGCGGTGGGGGGGAGCAGGCGGTGCGCCGTCATCCAGTCGCCGAAGGTCTGCCAGGCGGCCGGTGACTGGAAGCCGAACGGCTCACTCGCAGAGGCCGGCGCGGCGATCGGCAGCGTCTCGTGCAGCACGGCCCGCTCGAGCGCCGCGCTCAGCCGCGGGTTGACCTTCGCGAGCGTCGCCGCGGCGGCGGCCGGGTCGGCGGCGACGGCGCGCTCGCCGCGCGACAGCGATTGCAGGAAGGCGCGCAGCAGCGGGCCGTCGTAGTGCGCCTCTCGCAGCCGCACGACGACCGCGAGACCGGTGTAGGTCGGCACGCCGGCCTGCTGGACCTCGAGCACGCTCGCCGGGTGGTGGCGGAGGGCGAGCTGCGCGACCTCGAGCGGCCAGGGGCCCCCGAGCGTCGCCTGGGCGCGGCCGCTCGTCAGCGCGGCCGCCAGGCTGCCGGCGGTCGATGCCCAGTGCACGCCGCCCACGGGGTCGGCGTCGAGCACGGTCATCATCTCCGCGCCGGCGAGCGCCGTCGGGCTGACCGCGATCGTGGCGCCGGTGAGGCCCGTGGCGCCGGTCACCGGCCGCGTGCTCAGCGACACGAGTCCGTCGAGTGGCTGGCGGACCAGCGCGCCGATCGCCACCAGCGCCGCGCCGGCGGCGCGCGCTGCAAGCAGCGCCGGCTCGGAGACGACCGCCACGCCCGCCGCCCCGGACTCGAGCGCCCCGAGCGCGCTGGGCGGCTGCGTGATGCTCACCGCGAGCGCGCCCAGGCGGAAGTCGCCGTCGGCCGCGGCGGTATAGAGCGACGCGTAGAGGGCGCTCGGCTGCCCGCCGATCGCCACCGTCAGCGGTCGCGGCGGCCCGGGCGTGGTCAGCGCGTGGACCTCGCCGCAGCCGGCGCACAGGGCCGCGCAGACGAGGCTCGCGACGAGCTGCAGGGCGCGTCTGCGGAGCTCCGGGCGCATCGGCATCGGACCGCGCCCATCGTAATGGTTGTCACCGCGCCTGCCCGCCACCTCCGCGCGTGCGCGCCTCAGCGTGGCGCCGATCCGCTCAGTGCGCGCACGAAGTCCTCGAGCTGGCGCGTCGTCCAGCATTCGAACACGGTGCACCACTGGGCGTAGGCGTCGATCACCGAGTCGCCGTAGTTCCAGTAAAGCCGCGGCTCAGGATTCAGCCAGAACGTCCGCCCGGCGCGCGCGGCGATCGTGGCGAAGATGTCGGCGCGCGGGTCGCGGCCATTGGTGCGGGCGTCGCCGAGCACGATCACGGTCGCGCGTGGGTGCAGCTCGTCCTCGACCAGCGCGCGGAACTCCGACCAGACGCGCCCGTAATCGGTGTAGCCGGAGACGTCGGCGACACCGGCGTCGGTCGAGATTGCATCGCTGATCGCCTTGAAGCTGCGCTGGCGGGCGAAGGTGTCCGTCACCTCGGAGATCCGCTCGATGAAGACGAACGAACGCATCCGCCGGAACGAGTCGTGCAGCGCGTGCAGCACCGAGAGGAAGAAGACCGAGGCCGAGGTGACGCTGGTGGAGACGTCGCAGAGCACGTAGATCTCCGGGCGCCGCGGGCGCCGCGGACGGTATTTGAGGACGACCGGCACGCCCCCGGTCTGCAGCGAGGCGCGCATCGTCGCGCGGATGTCGACGTGGTCGTGGCGGTTGGAGCCGCGGCGCTCGATGCCGGTGCTCGCGAGCCGCCGGCGCAGCTGCGCGACGACGCGGTGAACCGCCGCGAGGTCGGCGGCCGGGCCGCTCGGCAGCGCTCGGTCGAGGTCGCCGAGTGGTCGCGACGGCGGCAGCTCCCCGGTTCGTTCGATCTGTCCGCGCTCCAGCTCGCGCCGCAGCATCGCCTCGAAGCGCCGCAGCGCCTCGCGCGGCAGTCCCTCGCGGCGCGGGTCGCCGTCGGGGTACTCCGGCTGGGGGTCGCTGCGCAGGCCGAGCACGCGACGGATCCGCTGCACGTCGATCCCGACCACGTTCGAGCCGTCGCTCGCCCGGCCGATCGCCGCGAGCGCCAGGCGCGCGAGGTCCCGCAGGCGCGCCTCGTCGCCGGCGGCGAGCGCCCGCGCGATCTGGCCCCGCAGCTCCTCGAGGTCGATCCGACCGGCGGCGGCGTCGGCCTGCCCGGCCCGCTCACCGGGCCCGGCGCCCTCGCCCCCCTCGCGGACGCCGGCCTCGATCGCGGCGGCCTCGCTCGCTCGGAAGAAGAAACGCTCGAAGACGAGGTCGAAGACGCGGCGATCCTCGGGCGACTTGGCGAGCGTCGCGGCGAGCGCCTGCTGGAAGCTCGCGCGCTCGCGCCAGTCGACCTCGCCCAGCGCCGCGAAGGCGTCGAGCAGCTCCGAGGTGCCGATCGCGACGCCCTCGGCCCGCAGCTGGTCCCCGAGTCCCAGCAGCTGCTCGTCGAGGTGAACCACTACAGCGCCAGGCCGACCCGCTCTGCGACCAGCTCGATGTCGGTGCGGTGCTTGACGATCACCGACATCGTCTCGTTGAAGGTCGCGGCGTCGATGTCGCTTCGCCCGAGCAGCAGCAGCGCCCGCGCCCAGTCGATCGACTCGGCGATCGACGGCGGCTTCTTGAGGTCCAGCTCGCGCACCATCGCGACCATCTCGACCAGCTTGCGCGCGACGGTCTCGGGCAGCGCCGGCGCGTGCAGGCGCACGATCGCGAGCTCGTGCTCGATGCTCGGATAGTCGAGCCACAGGTACAGGCAGCGCCGCTTGAGCGCCTCGGTCAGCTCGCGCGAGTTGTTCGAGGTCAGCACGACGACCGGCTGGGAGCTGGCGGCGACGGCCCCGAGCTCGGGGATCGTGATCTGGAAGTCCGAGAGCAGCTCGAGCAGCATCGCCTCGAACTCCTGGTCGGTCTTGTCGATCTCGTCGATCAGCAGCACGACCGGCGTCTTGGCCGAGATCGCGGCCAGCAGCGGGCGCGCGAGCAGGAACTCCTCGCCGAAGATGTCGTCCTGAACCTCGGCCCAGCCGGCCCCGTCGGCCTCGGCCTGGATCCGCAGCAGCTGCTTGCGATAGTTCCACTCATACAGCGCCTTGGCCTCATCGAGCCCCTCGTAGCACTGCAGGCGCACCAGATCCCGCCCCAGATAGCTCGCCAGCGCCTTCGCCAGCTCGGTCTTGCCGACGCCGGCCGGCCCCTCGACGAGCACGGGCTTGTCCAGGCGCGTGGCGAGGTAGGCGACGAGCGCGGTCGATCCCCCCGGCAGGTAGCCCGCCGCGCGCAGACCCGCGGCGAGCGCGTCGACCGACTCGGGCAGCCCGTCCATCGCGCCAATCATAGGAACCTGGTGGGGGACCGGCGCATGCGCCGGTCCCGGGGACGGCGCATGCGCCGTCCCCCCGGGGGGTACATGTACCCCCCGGAACTACTCGTCGCGATCGCGGGGCAGATCGAAGGAGAGCTGCTCGGCGTCCTCGCGCGTGGGGCCGCGATGCTCGCGCGGTGTCTCGTCCGAGCGCTCGCGGGGGATCGGGTCCGAGGCGCGCGGCGGCTGCGCGTGAGCGCGCTGGCGCAGGCCCCGCAGGTGCACCGTCGGGTCGTCGGCGAGCGCCGGCTCGGCTCGGTGCGCGCGGCGCATCAGGACTCCCGTGTAGGCGAGCCAGACGGCGGCCGCGAGCGCCATGAAGATGCCCCAGTCGATGCCGGTCGTGATCTCCCCGTCGGAGACCTTGATTCCGTTGGTGTCGAACATGCGGTAGATCACCAGCAGCGCGATCCAGGCGCCGGCGACCACGATCACGCCGCCGTCGCCGCCGGGCAGGTGGAAGGCGCGTCGCTCGCCGCGCGCGAACAGCAGCGCCAGCACGCCGAGGCTGACCAGCAGCACTGCCGCCTCGACCCACGAGAAGGCGCTCCAGGCGGTGAGCGAGACCCCGCCGGCATGGACGCCGTTCTTGCCGAGCGCCAGGCCGGTCTCGCTGTACCACGGCAGGAACATCGTCAGCCACAGCGCCAGCGCGGCGACCGCCGACACCCGCTGTTCGCGCCGCAGCACCCGCCACGCCCGGAAGACCCGGACCACCGGGCTCGGCGCGCCGCGCGCGGCGCGCTGGCCGTCGGTCGCCATCATCGCGCCGCCGTGAGCGCGGCCGCGGCGTCGGCGAGGCGGGTGCAGAGCAGCTCCGCGTCGTGGTCGTCGACGGGGCGCAGCTGGCCCTGGAAGGCGAGCTTCCAATGCTCGCGCGGCCACTTCGCGATGTGGTCGAGCTGATCGACGAGCGACTCCGCCCGAATCCACGCCGGCTCCTCGAGAACCCATTCGGGCTTGGCCGGGAAGCGCCACGGATAGGGGTCGGCCTTGCCCGGCTTGCCGGGCCAGATCGGCGTGCGATCCTCGTACAGCGCGCCGGTGATCAGCGCGCTGGCCGCGAACGCCATCACCCGCGTCACGTAGAAGACGATCCGGTCGCCCTGCTCGAGCTCGAGCGCCTGGCGGCGCCGGCGCTCCTTGAGGCCGATCACGCCGAAGTCGTGAGCTCGCGTCGCCGCGAGGTTCTCCGGCGAACCGGTGAGGATCCACGTCCGCGCGGGCACTCCTCGATTGTACGCGCGCCTCAGGGTGCCGGCTTGTGCGCCCGGTGCGCGGGCGGCGCGAGGATCGTGACCTTCGCGCTGGTCTGGGCGTGGTTGCCGGCGAGGTCGACCGCGGACACCGTGACCGTCCAGGCGCCGCCGTGCGGCGGCCGCCAGGCCAGCGCATGGCGCCCGTGGCCGAGCTCGATCGAGGTCTGCGAGACGACGTGGCCGCCGTAGGAGACGGCGAAGGTCACCTCCGAGATCTTCGACAGCGTGATCGGCACCTGCGCGAGAAGCTTCGCGTGGGTGCTCGCCAGGTGCGCGATCGTGATCACCGGCGGCTGCTTGAGGTCGGACTTGAAGCTTGCGGCGACGGTGCAGAAGATGTCGTTGGGATTGACCGTCGGGCCGGTCGTGCCGGTCGCTCCCGTCGCCCCCGTGGTTCCCGTCGAGCCGAATGTCGTGCCGCCGGTCGAGGCCGTGCCGGTTGAGCCGGTCGTGCCGGTCGTGCCGGTCGTCCCGGTCGTGCCGGTCGTGCCGGTGGCGCCCGTGGTCCCGGTCGGGCCTGTCGTCCCGGTCGTGCCGCGCGGGGCGGTGAGCCCGAGGATCGCGAGGGCGATCGGTGTGGTCTCGTGGGTCTCCGCGCAGAGGTTGACGAGGAAGCCGGTCAGCAGTTCGTGGTAGCTGAGCGTCGACTCGGAGTACTGGTCATACAGCGACCAGAAGCCCGTGTTGTACTTCGGCACGTCGATCCGGGCCTGGGCGAGCCCGGCGCGAAACAGCGACGTGGCGAGCGTGTCGCCGGTGCTCGCGAGGTCGAACAGGCCGACCAGCGACTGGATGAACGCGTTGATCACATACTCGTGCGGCGCGAAGCTGTAGATCAGGTAGCGCGCGCCGGCGCTCGTGGGCGAGCGGATCCCGATCGGCGCTGCGACCGTGAAGATCCCGAGCGCCTCGTGGGCGTCGATCAGGAAGGCTGGGAGCTCGAGCGCGCTCCCGGCCCGGGCCAGCGCCTGCACCGCCGTGCCCTCGGTGATCGAGGAGACCCACGGCGGCGCGCCGCCGTCGAAGGCGAAGTCGTACTCCCAGGCGATCCCGCCGGCGCGGACCGCGGCGAGGCTGACGGCCTGGTCCAGCAGCGCGGTGAGCGCGCTGTAGCTGTGGTCGTCGTAGAGGCCGTTGGCCGCGCCGAAGGTCCCGAGCCACTGGATCTGGATCCCCTGGCCGGGGTAGTACTCCCAGACCAGGCCGCTGCCGGGGAAGCCGACGCGCTGGCCGTAGCTGAGCTGCGGGCCAGTGGTCCACCACTGGCGGTTGCGCGCCAGCGTCAGCATCAGCTCGGGTACGCGCGAGGGCGTCAGCTCGCCGGCGTGCGCGACCGCCGTGAGCGTGCCGAGCACGGCGCCGAGCTCGGCCCTGCGGGCGCCGCTCAGCTGCTTGTAGGAGATCCGGGCGGCGATCCATGCGGCCCGGTCGGAGGCGGCGAGCCCGCTCGGCAGCTCACGCTTGACCGCGAGCGCCGCCAGCGCCTGCGGGAAGGTCAGCCCCGCCCTGGCCGCGGCTCCGACCACCGGCGGCGGCACGGGGGCGGCGTGCGGCGTGGTGGCGGACGCCGCCGCTGCGAGGGTGCTGAGCGCTCGCACCCGGCCGTCCGCCAGCACGAGCTCGGAGGGCGAATAGGGGAGGCGCCCGGAGGCTTTCTGGCCGTGCGGGTCGGCGGCCACGTTGCCCGCTCCGGCGCCGCCGAGGGCCACCGCCACAGCGCCGGCGAGCGCGAGGCGGCGCACAACCCGCGTGCTAGCCTCCCTGGTCATGAGTCGCGTCGGTCGGGCATCCGCTTCGCACCTTCGACGCCTCGGGGTGGTTCCCCTCGCGATCGCCGTCGCCGTTGCGGTCGCGGCATGCGGCGGCGGCGGCCCCGCCAAGACGACCGCCACCGTCAAGCTCTCCCCGGCCCAGCTGGTTTCGCAGTCCTTCGACGCCAGTGACGCCGTCAGCTCGGGCCAGGTCGGCCTGCGCGTCGACCTGCGCCTCGACGGGATCAAGGCACTGGACGGCAAGCCGATCGCGCTCACTCTCTCCGGTCCCTTCTCCGACAGCGGCGGCTCGGTCTCGACCGACCTGCAGGCGACCGTCTCCGCGGCCTCCTCCTCCGCGAACCTCGCGCTCGACAAGGTCGGCGACAAGGTGTATCTGGAGCTCGCCGGCACCTTCTACGAGCTGCCGGCGGGCGCGATGGGCGGCGCCACGACCGGACCCACGGGCTCCTCGGGCTCGCTCGGCGCGCTCGGCTCGCTGGGCATCGATCCGCGCTCCTGGCTGACCGACCCGACCGAGCTCGCCCAGACGAAGGTCGACGGCGTGCTCACCGACCACCTGCAGGCGCAGATCAACGTGGCCGCCGTGCTCGGCGACGTCTCGAAGCTGATCACGCGCCTCGGCGGCTCGGGCTCGAGCTCGAGCAGCTCGAGCAGCTCCTCGAGTTCCTCCGCCAGCTCGAGCTCGTCCGTCACCTCTCTGCTGCCGCTGCTGGAGTCCGCGGTCACCGAGGCGCAGGTCGACGTCTACACCGGCGTCGCCGACCACATCGTGCGCAAGTTCGATCTCGCGATCGCCTTCACCGTGCCCCAGATCGCCGCCGGGGCGATCGACGGCCTGACCGGCGGCTCGCTGACGCTCGACGCGACCCTGAGCGACCTCAACCAGCCCCAGACGATCACCGCTCCGGCCAACCCGCAGCCGTCGTCGAAGCTGCTCAACGGCGTGTTCGCGCTCGAGAGCCAGTTCGGATCGCTCGCCTCGCTCGCCGCCGGCCTCTCGTCGGCGACCTGAAGGTGATCTGACGCCCCGGCCGTCCTCCAAGCTCCAAGGCCGCTGCGCGCCCGCACGGCCTGCTCCCAGCCGGCCGCGGCGGTCGCCGCGCCGGCACTCCGGTCCCGCGGCAGAAAGGTCGCAACGATGGTTGATTTCACGCTGAGCGACGAGCAACTCGCGCTCCAGGAGCTCGCCCACGACTTCGCCGAAAAGGAGATCCGGCCCGTCGCCTGGGAGTTCGACCGCGATGGCACCTTCCCGCAGGCGATCATCGAGAAGGCCTGGGAGGTCGGCCTGATGAACACCCACATCCCCGAGGCCTACGGCGGCTCCGGCATCGGCTACCTCGACGGCGCGATCATCGAGGAGGAGCTGTCGTGGGGCTGCTCGGGCATCCAGACCTCCGTCGGCTGCAACGGCCTGGCGGTCACGCCGCTGCTGGTCGCGGGCTCCGAGGAGCTCAAGCGCGAGTACCTCGGCCGGCTCGCGGAGGCACCGCTGCTGGCCTCGTTCTGCCTGACCGAGCCCGACGCCGGCTCCGATGTCGCGGCGATGAAGACCCGCGCCGTTCGCAGCGGCGACCGCTGGGTGATCACGGGTTCGAAGTGCTTCATCACCAACGGCGGCTACGCCAACTTCTACACCGTCTACGCCAAGACCGATCCGGCCGCCGGCCACCGCGGCATCTCCTGCTTCGTCGTGCCCCGCGACGCCGGCGTGATCGTCGACGGGCACGAGGACAAGATGGGTCAGCGTGCCTCGAACACCGCGACGATCACCTTCCCCGATGTCGAGATCCCGCTCGACCATCTGATCGGCGAGGAGAACGCCGGCTTCAAGATCGCGATGATGACGCTCGACCGCACCCGTCCCGGCGTCGCGGCGATGGCCACCGGGATCGCGCGCGCGGCGTTCGAGTTCGCCGTCTCCTACGCACGCGAGCGGGTCACCTTCGGCGTCCCGATCGCCTCCCACCAGGCGATCCAGTTCATGATCGCCGACATGGCGACCGACATCGAGGCCTCGCGCCTGCTGACGTGGAAGTCGGCGGTGCTGCTCGACCAGGGCAAGCGCAACACGCTGCTGTCCTCCCATGCCAAGCGCTTCGCCGCCGACGCCGCGATGCGCGTCGCGACCGATGCGGTGCAGGTCTACGGCGGCTACGGCTTCATCAAGGACTACCCGGTCGAGAAACTGATGCGCGACGCCAAGATCATGCAGCTCTACGAGGGGACCGCCCAGATCCAGCGGATCGTGATCGGCCGCGAGGTGCTCGACCCCGATCGCGGCTGAGCGGCCGAGGGCTCCCGGCCGCCCGCGGCCGCGCGTCACGCCGGCCCCCGGTCGTGCGCGCGGCACGCTCGTTTGCGCGTCACGCCGGCCCCCGGTCGTGCAGCGCGGCACGCTCGTTCGCGCGTCACGCCGGCCCCCGGGTCGTGCGCGCGGCACGCTCGTTTGCGCGTCATGCCGGCCCCCGGTCGTGCAGCGCGGCACGCTCGTTTGCGCGTCACGCCGGCCCCGGGTCGTGCGCGCCGCGCGCTCGTTCGCGCGTCACGCCGGCCCCGGGTCGTGCGCGCCGCACGGCTCACTTGATACGAACCGACACCGTCGGGCTGTAGCCGGACACGTGCGCACCCTCGACCGGCAGCACCAGCGCGCGGAAGAAGCCGGTGAAGTGGATCCGCACAGTCGCCGCGAAGTTGACGTGGCCGTTGACGACCGTCCCCCCGGCGACGGTTCCGCCGATCACCTTCCAGTTGGTGCCCTCCAGGCGCTCGAAGGCGATCCGCGCCGAGGGCTCGGCCGGCGCGATCGTGCCGCTGAAGCGCACCGTGGGCCGTTTCTTGGTGCCCGTCGGCTTGGCGTTCAGAGTGACGCCGAGTGAGACCGGGACGAGCACTGTCGCGGAGCTGACGGTCCCCGAGACGACCCGGAACTCCGTGTTGAGGGCCAGGGCGAGCACGTTGAACGAGAACGAGCCGCTGACGAGCGTCAGCTCCGGGTTGCCGACGTCGGCGAACGCAGCCGTATAGGGGAACGGACTCTGCTGCAGCTGCACGACGACGCCGGCGTTTCCGGTCCCCGAGAGCGTGCCCTCGATCGTCACTGCGCCGCCGAAGCCGACCGGGCTGGGCGCCGCCGTGATCGCCAGCGACAGTGGGATCTTGGCGGTCTGGAAGGTCTTGTCCGCGCCGAGCGATGTGGCGGTCGCATTGGTCGCGACGATCCGGTAGTGGTAGGTCGTGCCGGCGGCGAGGCCGGAGATCGCGATCGAGACCGGCACCGTCGAGCTGCCGGCGGGAAGCTGGGTGGGGGCCGACTGGTACCCGTAGGTGTTGGTCGTGCCGTACTGGAAATAGACCTCGGTCGACTCGCTGCCGGGGTTCACCGTGGCGGCGAGCTGCGCCGACTCGTAGGTCACCGAGCTGGCGGAGCCGGTCGTGGCTGTGGGCTTTGCCGCCAGCGCCGGCGCTGCGAACAACGCGCAGCCGGCGGCGACCGCGACGAGCGTTGCGCACAGGCGGCGCGCAGAGTGCCGCCGGATGCTTGGCCTGCTGCTGGCGGCGCTCAGCGCCGCCTCTTTCGTCTCACGGCCTTGCTTCCCCATCACGATCCTCCCGCGTTCGAACCGGCCTGATCGCCGGTGTGGCTAGCCCAGGACTACCCTGAGCTATAGATTCAGACACCCCCGACCGCGAGGAGTTGCGCATGTTCGTCTTCAAGGCCGCCGTCGTCGGCGCGGGCACGATGGGCGGCGAGATAGCCCAGGTGATCGCCGCGGCGGGGATCCCGGTCGTGCTGCGCGACGTCGAGCAGCGCTTCGTCGACGTCGGCCTGGCGAAGGCGGAGCAGATCACCACCGACCGCGTCGGCTCGCTCGTCGCCTCCGGGCGCCTGGCGCGCGAGGCCGGCGACGCGCAGGTCGCGAGCACGCTCGCGCTGATCACCGGCACGACGACCTACGACGGTTTCGGCGACGTCGACCTCGTGATCGAGGCGGTGCCGGAGCGACTGGACCTGAAAATGGAGATCTTCGCGGCGCTCGACGCGGCCACGCCGGGCCACGCGATCCTCGCCTCGAACACCTCGGCGCTCTCGATCAGCGAGCTCGCGGCCGCCACGACACGCCCCGACCGGGTGCTCGGCTTCCACTTCTTCTATCCGGCCTCGGTGATGCGCCTCGTGGAGATCGTCGAGGGCATCGAGACCTCGCCGGAGTCGATGGCTGCTGCGGCGAGCTTCGCGGCGGCGATCCGCAAGACCGCGATCCGCTGCGCCGACGTGCCGGGCTTCGTCGTCAACCGCGTGCTGACCTCCGCGGTCAGCGAGCTGTGGCTGGCGCAGGAGCAACTGGGTCTCGACATCGGCGCGCTGGACCGCGCGATCGCCGCGGCCGGGGCGGCGCCGATCGGACCGTTCCTGCTGGCCGACATGCTCGGTCTGGACACCGTGCTGCACGTCGCCGAGCATCTCCGGGAGGCCTACGGCGATCGCTTCCACGTCCACAGCGGGATGATCGAGCTGGTCGCGCGAGGCGAGCTGGGGGTCAAGAGCGGGCGCGGCTTCTACGAGGACGGGGCGCCGCGCGCCGGCGGCAGCGAGGAGTTCGACGCGGGCGCGCTCGTCGAGCGCTTCGCGTTGAAGGCGCTGATCGAATGCTGCCTGCTGCTGGAGGAGGACGTGGCGTCGGCACGCGACATCGACGTCGCGCTGATGGCCGGAGCCGGGCTCGTGCCGCCGCCGTTCGCGCGCGCCGACGCGAGCGGCCTGGGCGAGGCGCTCGAGCGGCTGCAGCGAGCGGCGTCGGAGTGGGGCGAGCACTTCGAGCCGCCGACGATCCTTCGGCGGCTGGTCGCCCAGGGCAGGCTCGGCGCCGCCACGGGGCAGGGCTTCTTCCCGACGCCGCGCCCCGACGACGGCCAGACGGGCCCGGTCAAGCTCGAGTCCCGGGGCGAGGTTGCGATCGCCTGGATCGACAACCCACCGGCCAACTCGATCACGATCGAGCTGCTCGACGCGCTCGACGCGCTGTGGCGCGGCGTCGTCGAGGCGGGGTCGGTGCGCGCGCTGGTGATCGCCTCCGCCAACCCGACGCTGTTCTGCGCCGGCGCGGACATCAAGGCCTTCGCGACGATGGACGTCGACGGCGAGCGCGAGCTGATCGATCGCATGCAGGCGCTGCTGCTCGAGCTGGGCCGTTCGCGGATCGTCACGATCGCCGCGGTCAACGGCCTCGCCTACGGCGGGGGCTGCGAGCTGGTGATGGCGGCCGACCTGCGGATCGCCGCGCAGTCGGCGAGCTTCGCGCAGCCCGAGATCAAGCTCGGGATCGTCCCCGGCTTCGGCGGGACGCAGCGCCTGCCGCGGCTCGTCGGCTCCGGCCGGGCGCTCGAGATGAACCTGACCGGAGAGCCGGTCGACGCCTTCGAGGCCTGGGAGTACGGCCTGGTCAATCGCGTGGTCGCCGACCACGAACTGCTCGACACCGCGCTGCACTGGGCGCGGCGGCTCGCCGCGGCGCCGCCGCTTGCGGTGGCGGAGATCAAGGCGCTGGCCGCCAGCCCGGAGCTGGAGACCGGAATCGAGGCCGAGAAGGCGGCATTCGCCCGCGTCTTCGCCTCCTCGGACGCGTCCGAGGGGGTCAGCGCGTTCCTGGCGAAGCGCCCGGCGCGCTTCGGCGGCAGTTGACGCTCGCTCGTCCGTTGGGCGCGTTCGCCGCGCGCGCCCGCGGGTGATCGTGGCGCGCCCCCGTGGCCCTGGTTGGGAGTAGCCTTCAGGCCGTGGCCGAGGAACCTCAGACTGAGAGTCTGCGAGACCGCGTCGCCGCCCGCGGCGAGGAGGCGCTCGGCCGGATCGCCCAGGATCTGCTCGAAAATCCGTGGATCAACTCGGCCCTGACCGCGGCGTTCGAGGCGCGCGGGAAGGCCACGCAGGTGCAGGAGGTCGCGATGGACCTGCTCAACCTGCCCTCCGCTGCCCACATGGAGCGCCTGACCAGGCGCGTGCGCTCGGTCTCCCAGCGGCTCGAGTCCGTCGAGGATGCGCTGACGCGCCTCGAGGACGGGCTGCGGGGCACGCCGTCGGCGATCTCCGGACGCCTGGACGCGATCGAGGAGCAGTTGGCGGAGGTGACCCGCGCGCTCGCGGAGCTCGCAGAGCGGCGGGCGGACTCGGTGTCGCCCGACCAGGAGCGCCTCGCGGTGGAGGACGCCGCGAGCTCCGCCGAGGGCGATCCCGCCTCCAAGACCTAGCCTGGCGCGGCTGCTCCGAGCGCCTGCGCCCCGAGCCGCCCGACCGCCAGGCCGACTTCATGCAGCGCCGCGGGCTCGATCCGCTCGCGCCCGTCGAGCAGCACGTCGGTGATCGCCAGCGCGCAGCCGACGGCGATGCCGCGCAGCGCTCCAACCGCCAGCAGCGTCGCGCATTCCATCTCCACGGCGAGCGCGCCACGCGCGCGCCAGCCGGCAAAGCGGGGCTCACCGACCTCGTAGTAGAGGTCGCTCGACACGACGGCGCCGTGTGCGGCCGCCGGCGCACAGCGCCGCAGCGCCGCGGCGATGCCCGGATCGGCCTCCAGCTCCTCCGGCGCCCCCAGCGCGCGGCTCGTCCCGTCGGCGCAGATCGCGCGCTCCACAACGACCAGCGTGCCGTACCCGAGCGTGTCGTCGAGCGCGCCGGCGGTGCCGACGCGGATCGCCCGCTCAAGGCCGAGCGCGATCAGCTCCTCGAGCACGATCGCGGCCGAGGGTCCGCCGATGCCGGTGCTCTGGATCGTCAGCGGCTCGCCGTCGGCGGCCTGCCCGGTGTAACCCCACAGCCCGCGGTTGTGGTTGAACATCTTCGGCTCGCGCAGCAGCACCTGGGCGAGCGCGAGCGCTCGGCCCGGGTCGCCGGGGAGCAGCGCGCGCGACGCCAGCGCTGCGGTCGGATGCAGGTGGATGGCGGCCGGCGGATCGCTCAGGCTGGCGATTATCGCGGTCTGCGAACCTTTGGCGATGGACGGTTCGGTGCTCGAGGCGGTCCGCGCCGGCGGCGCGGTGTCGCCGTCCGACCGGGTCGTCGCGCTCGTTTCCGGTGGGCGCGACTCGGTCTGCCTGCTGGATGTGCTCGTCGGCATCTGCGGGCCGGCGCAGGTGACGGCGCTGCACGTGAACTACGGCCTGCGCGCGCAGGAGTCCGACGCCGACGAGCGATACGTGCGCGAGCTGTGCGAGACGCTCGGCGTGCACTGCGAATTCGAGGCCGCGCCGCCGGCGCCGGCTCGCGGAAATCTCCAGGCCTGGGCGCGCGACCTGCGCTACGCGCGCGCGCTCGAGCTTTCGGCGGGAGCGCTGGTCGCGACCGGTCACACCGCCTCCGACCAGGTCGAGGGGGTGCTCTACCGGCTCGCCGCCTCACCGGGCCGTCGCGCGCTGCTCGGGATGGCCCCTCGCGAGGGTCGCCTGGTACGGCCGCTGCTGCGCCTGACGCGCGAGCAGACCGCCGCGCATTGCCTCGCGCGCGGGCTGGCCTGGCGTGATGACAGCTCGAACGACTCGCGTCATTTCGCGCGCGGGCGTGTGCGTCACGGTGTGCTGCCGCAGCTGCGCGCGATCCATCCCGCCGCCGAGGAGAACCTGCTGCGCAGCGTCGAGATCCTGCGTGCCGAGTCGGAGGTCCTGGAAGACGTGGTGGACGTCGCACTGGCGGGGCGAGCGCGAATCGCGCTCAAGCGGCTGCGCGAGCTGCCGCCCGCCCTGGCGCGGCTCGTGGTGATCCGTCTGGCCGAGGACGCCGCGGGCGGGCCGGTCGCCGGCGTCGGATCGCGTCTCGAGGAGCTGCTGGCGCTCGGCGGACGTGGCGGCAGCGCCTCGATCGACGTCGGCGCCCGCACTCGCGCGCTCGTCGAGTACGGGGTGCTTCGCTTCACGCGCGAGGCCCCGGTCGCGGTCCTCGGCACCCAGTCGCTGTGCGTGCCGGGCGCTGTCGGTTTCGGCAGCTGGTCGCTGCGCGTCACGCTCGAGCCCGCGGGAACGCCGGCGCTCGCACAGGCCGGCGGAGAGGTCGGGCTGCTCGACGCCGACCGGATGGGCGGCGGTCCGCTGACTGTCCGCGCATGGCGCGCCGGCGACCGCATGCGACCACTGGGCCTTGGCGGCTCGCGGGCGCTGTCGGACCTCTTCACCGACCGGCGGATCCCGCGCGTCCAGCGATCCGGCCTGCCGATCGTGCTGTGTGAGGGCGAGATCGCCTGGATCCCGCGTGTCGCGACCGGCGAATCCTTCGGCGTTCGGGCCGACACCCGGCGGCTCGCCGTGCTGCGCGCGGAGCCGGCCGCAGCCGAAAGTCGCGAGTCCGGGCGACTACACTGACGCCCTCGATGGCCGATCCGCAGCTGGGCGAGACACTCGTCGAAGCCGAAGCGCTGCAGCGCCGCGTACGCGAGCTCGGCCAGGAGGTCTCGCGCGACTACGCCGGGCGCGATCTGCTCCTGGTGTGCGTGCTGAAGGGCGCCGTCTTCTTCGCCAGCGACCTGATGCGCCAGATCGAGGTGCCCTGCGAGCTGGACTTCATGGCGGTCGCCTCGTACGGCTCCGCGACCGACTCCTCCGGCGTCGTGCGCATCCTCAAGGATCTCGACGCCCCGATCGAGGGCCGCCACGTCCTGATCGTCGAGGACATCGTCGACTCCGGCCTCACGCTGCAGTACCTGCTTCGCAGCCTGGGTGCGCGCAACCCGGCGAGCGTGGAGGTCTGTGCCCTGCTGACCAAACCCGATCGTCGCAAGGTCGATCTGCCGGTGCGATACGTCGGCTTCGAGATCGCCGACTGCTTCGCGATCGGCTACGGGCTCGATCACGGCGAGCAATACCGCAATCTCCCCTACGTCGCGGCCCTGGCGGGCCCGTGAATCCGCTGCATAGCGGCCATCAGGCGGATTTGACCGTAAACGCTCCGTGGTACGCTTGCGAACCTTGGACATGACGTCCCCGACCCCGCGGAGCAAGTCATGAATCGCGTCTTCAGAGGCGCCCTGTTTCCGATCCTGATCGTCATCGTGCTCGCGTTCTTCGTCGCGAAGCTCGTGTCGCCGCCCGCGTCGAACGGGGTCGTCCACAACTACGCCTCGCTGCTCCAGCAGGACCTGCCGCAGCATCACGTGAAGTCGTTCACGGTCGACACCTCGAGCAACACGATCAACGTGACGCTCGTGGGCGGCGTGCGCTACTCGGTCGGCTATGAACCGGGCGACCCCTCGACGCTGAGCGCCGTGATCAGCAAGGCAAACACGCTCGGGGTTCCCTACAACATCCTTGGCAAGAGCTCGAGCACCTGGTCCTCGCTGTTGCTGTACCTGCTGCCGTTCGTTCTCTTCTTCGGCCTGTGGTTCCTGCTGATGAACAACCTGCAGGGCGGCGGCTCGAAGGTAATGTCGTTCGGCAAGTCGCGCGCCAAGCGGCTCTCTGCCGACTCGCCGAAGATCAGCTTCCGCGACGTCGCCGGGGTCGACGAGGCCGTCGAGGAGCTGCACGAGATCAAGGAGTTCCTCGAGAACCCGAAGAAGTTCCAGGCGCTCGGCGCGCGGATCCCCACCGGAGTTCTGCTCTACGGCCCTCCGGGCACCGGCAAGACGCTGCTCGCACGCGCCGTCGCCGGCGAGGCGGGTGTGCCGTTCTTCTCGATCTCGGGCTCGGACTTCGTCGAGATGTTCGTCGGCGTGGGCGCCTCGCGCGTGCGCGACCTGTTCGAGCAGGCCAAGCAGAACAGCCCCTGCATCATCTTCATGGACGAGATCGACGCCGTCGGCCGCCACCGCGGCGCCGGCCTCGGCGGCGGACACGACGAGCGCGAGCAGACGCTCAACCAGCTGCTCGTCGAGATGGACGGCTTCGAGGCGAAGGACAACATCATCATGATCGCGGCCACCAACCGGCCCGACATCCTCGACCCGGCGCTGCTGCGCCCCGGCCGCTTCGATCGCCAGATCGCCGTCGATCGCCCGGACCGTAAGGGCCGCGCAAAGATCCTCGACGTCCACACGCGCGGCAAGCCGCTGGCCAAGGGCATCAACATCGACGCGCTCGCCGGCCAGACGCCTGGCTTCACGGGCGCCGACCTCTCGAACCTGATCAACGAGGCGGCCCTGCTCGCGGCGCGCACGGGCAAGCGCGAGATCACCCAGATCGAGCTCGAGGAGGGCATCCTGCGGGTGATCGCCGGCCCGGAGAAGAAGACGCGCGTGATGAGCGAGCGCGAACGGATGATCACCGCCTACCACGAGATGGGGCACGCGATCGTCGGCCACTACCTCGAGTTCGCCGACCCCGTGCACAAGATCTCGGTCATCTCCCGCGGCCGCGCGCTCGGCTACACGATCTCGATGCCGACGGAGGACCGCTTCCTCACGACGCGCTCGGAACTGCTCGACACGATGGCGATGACGCTCGGCGGACGTGCGGCCGAGGAGGTCGTGTTCGGCGAGATCACGACCGGCGCCTCCAACGACCTCGAGAAGGTCACGGCGACCGCGAAGCAGATGGTCATGCGCTTCGGCATGAGCGACAAGCTCGGCCCGCGGGTCTACGGCCACGACCACGGTCAGCCGTTCCTCGGCCGCGAGTTCTCGACTGAGCCCGACTATTCCGACGAGATTGCGCGTGAGATCGACGACGAGGTCCGCCAGATCATCGAGGGCGCCCACGAGCGCGCCCGCGCGATCCTCGGCGAGCAGCGTGAGCGCCTCGACCGCATCTCCCAGATCCTGCTGCGCCGCGAGACGATCGAGAAGGAGCAGTTCGAGAAGCTGCTGGCGGGCGCAGCGGAGGCCGACGTATTCGGTCCCGACGAGCCCGACACGCCGGCGATAGCTCCCGGTCCGACCCCCACACCCGAGCGCGCCCGCCCGGAGGCGGCGCGCCCGCTGCCGCGCCCGGGCCTCGCCGCCGAGATGCACGGCGAGCAGCCCCAGCGCCCGCAGCTCGACTGAGCCTGCGCGGCGAGTTGGCCGTACCGGCAGCTCGCTGAGCCTGCACGGCGAGCGGCCGCAGCGCCCGCAGCCCGCTGATCCGCGCCGCACGCCAAAACCTCACGCCGCCGTGCCGGCGACGCGTGCGCTGCCGGCCGGCTCTGCGACGATGGCCGGCGTGAGCGCGGGCATCCGCATCATGGGGGTCCTCAATGTCACGCCCGACTCCTTCTCCGACGGCGGGCGCTACCTGGAGGTGGCGAACGCGATCGAGCACGGCCTGGAGCTGGCCGCGCAGGGAGCGTCGATCATCGACGTCGGCGGCGAATCGACGCGCCCGGGAGCCGGCGGCGTGGAGCTGCGCGAGGAGCTGCGGCGCGTCATCCCCGTGATCGAGGGGCTTCGCGACGCCGGCCTGCAGGCGACGATCTCGATCGACACGTCCAAGCTCGAGGTGGCGCGCGCGGCGCTCGACGCGGGTGCCACGTTCGTCAACGACGTGACGGCGTTCAGGGCGGCGCCGGAGATGGCGGCGCTGGTCGCGGAACGCGGGGCCGAATGCAGCCTGATGCACATGCAGGGCGAGCCGCGCACGATGCAGGACGAGCCCCGCTACGACGACGTGCTCGGCGAGGTCCGCGAGTTCCTGCGCGAGCGCCTGGCCTTCGCGATGGAGGCCGGGATCGCACGCGAGCGGATCGCCGTGGACCCGGGGTTCGGCTTCGGCAAGACCGTGGCGCACAACCTCGAGCTGCTGGACCGCCTCGACGAGCTCGCGCTCCTGGGAGCGCCGATCCTGATCGGCACCTCCCGCAAGTCGTTTCTCGGCGCGCTCACCGGACGGGGCGAACACGACCGCCTGGCGGCGACGATCGCCACCAACGTGATCGGCCTGCTGCGCGGCGCCAGCGTGTTCCGCGTGCACGACGTGGCCGCCGTGCGGGACGCGCTGGCGGTCGCGGCTGCTACGGTCAGCAGCAGATGAGCGACGAGCCCGACGACGAGCTGGACGCCGACGACGAGATCGATCTCGAGGGCGGCCCCCAGACGGTCGTCACGATCGAGATCTCGGGGCTCTCGCTTTACACGCACGTCGGTATCAGCGCGGCGGAGCGCGAGGTCGGCCAGCGGCTGCTGTTCGACATCCGCATCGATGTCGGCGAGTCGGATGCGACCGAGACCGACCGCCTCGAGGACACCGTCGACTACGTCGAGGTCTGCCAGCTCGTGGCGCTCGTTGCGCAGCAGCGCAACTACAAGACGCTCGAGCGCCTCTGCACCGTGGTGGCCGACCGGATCATTGAGGACTTCGGCGCCGAGGCGGTCTGGGTGAAGGCGGCGAAGCCCGAGCCCCCGATCGCGCTCGCGGTCGAAGAGGTCTCGGTGGAGGTCTGGCGCGAGCTGCCCGAGTGAGCGGCGAACGCGTCGGCTACCTCGGCCTGGGCTCCAACGTCGGCGACCGGCGGGCCAACCTGCAGGCGGCGCTCGACGGGCTCCTCGCGCGCGGCGTTGCGGTGCTTGCATCCTCGAGCGTCTACGACACCGACCCGGTCGGCGAGATCCTCGACCAGCCGGCCTTCCTCAACGCCTGCCTTGCGATCGAGACCGCGCTTCAACCGCCGGCGCTGCTTGAGGCCTGCAAGGCGCTCGAGCGCGACCTCGGCCGCGCCGGCGACGGTGTCCGCCACGGTCCGCGGCTGATCGACATCGACCTGCTCCTGATCGGTGAGCTGGAGTGGCGCTCCGCGGGTCTGGCGCTGCCCCACGAACAGGTGCTGACGCGTCGCTTCGTGCTGATCCCGCTGCTCGAGCTCGACTTCGAGCTGCGCACGCCGGCCGGCGACTCCCTCGCCGACGCCCTTGTGACGCTGGACTTCTCCGAGGGCGTGCGCTGGGCCGGCCCGCGCCTGGAGCTGCCCAGCGCGCCGCGGCCGCGCTCGGTCGCGCCGATGGCCCCATAATCCGCCCGTGCTCCTGGTCGTCGACGTCGGCAACACCCAGACGCACTTCGGCGCCGTGCGCGACGACGAGGTGTTCGAGCGCTGGCGCTTTGCCACCGACCGCAGCTCGACGTCCGATGAGCTGGGCGCCGCGCTGCACAACCTGCTCGCGCTGCGCGGCCTCGGCTTCGAGCACGTCAGCGCCTCGGTGCTGGCCTCGACGGTCCCCGAGCTGGCCCCCGAGTGGGTCGAGATGGCGCGGCGCTACCTCGGCCACGAGATGCTGGTCGTCGGCCCGGGCGTGCGGACCGGCATGCCGATCCGCACGGACAACCCGCGGGAGCTCGGCGCCGACCGCCTCGTCAACGCGCTCGCCGCCTGGACGCGCTTCGCCCGCGCCTGCATCGTCGTCGACTTCGGCACCGCGATCACCTACGACGTCGTCTCCGACGGGGGCGAGTACCTCGGCGGCATCATCTCGCCCGGAATCGAGATATCGCTGGAGGCGCTGGCGCTGCGCGCCGCGAAGGTGCCCGAGATCGAGCTCGGCGAGCCGCGCGCGCTGATCGGCAAGACGACCGCCGACGCGGTGCGTTCGGGGATCGTGTACGGCTTCGCCGGTCAGGTCGACGGGATCGTCGGGCGGCTGCGCGCCGAGCTGGGCGCCGACGCGCCGGTGATCGCGACGGGCGGTCTCGCGCACCACCTCGTGCCCTCGTTCACGGAGTCGATCGACACCGTCGACGACCTGCTCACGCTCGAGGGCCTGCGCCTGGTCTGGGAGCTAAATCGCTGAAGCTGGGAACGTCGCTGACGAACGAGCGGATCCGCTCGCCCCATTCCTCGAGCGGCACGAGCTTCCAGCCGAGCGCACGGGACTCGTAGTCGAGGCGCAGTGCCAGCTGCGTCGTGGAGACCAGCTGGTCGTGCATCCAGTCGTCGCCGAAGCTGCCCGCGTACTCGGCGGAGACCGACGAGCGGGCCAGCTTGCTCTCGTGGAAGGTCCGCGTGGCGGTCGGCTCGTTGTGGGAGAGGATCTCCGCGACCCAGTCCAGGCGCCCCTGCAGCTCGACATGACGGTCGAACACCGCGGTGTAGGGACCCGCACCAACCATCACCGCCGCCCAGTTGGCGATCACGGTGCGCGAATGGCCGGCGAGGATGACGAACATCTCCTGCAGCACGCGCCGGCGCTCGCGGTCCTCGAGCATCGCTCGTGTCGCGGCCGAGAACGACGGGGTATCGAGCGCGAGCCGCGCGCCGACGAGCAGGCCGTCGGTCGATCCCGTCTCGATCTCGTGGCCGGTGATCAGCTCGACCGTCCCCATCCAGGTCGCCCGGGCCGATTGCACGAGCTGGAACAGCACGTACTGCGCGAGCACGCTCCAGCGCCGGCGATCGCGGCGCTCGAGGGCCTCGTTCAGCACGACCACCGTGACGGCGAGCACGAGCAGGCTCGCAATCAGCGAGGTGAGCATCGCGTGAGAGCTCCAGAAGGAGCCGAACAGGAAATCCGACACCGCCGCGAGCACGAGCACGACGACGCCGAACGTCGCGGCGATCGCTAGCCGGTGGCTGTCCTCCATCGGCCGGGACACTACCCTGGGTGGGTGGCCGAGTTGAGCGACCCCATCACGATCGGCGCCGTCGAGCTGCCCAACCGCCTTGCGCTCGCGCCGCTGGCCGGGATCGGCAACTGGTTCGTGCGCCTGCAGGCGCGCCGCTACGGCGCCGGCCTCGTCGTCTCGGAGATGGTCTCGAGCTTCGCCGTGCATTACCGCAACGAGAAGACCTGCCGCGAGCTGCTGCGGATCGATCCGCGCGAGCACGAGGGCGGCGCGATGTCGATCCAGCTGTTCGGCGCCGATCCGCAGGTGATGCGCTCGGCAGCCGGGACGGTCGCCGCGGCCGGGGCCGACCTGATCGACATCAACATGGGCTGCCCGGTGCCGAAGGTCTGCCGGACCGGCGCCGGCGCCGCACTGCTCACCGACCCGGACCGTGCCGTGGCGCTCGCGCGCGCGGCGGTCGAGGGCGGGGGGCTGCCGGTGACGGTCAAGCTGCGCTCGGGCTGGCGGGCCGGGGAGACCGACGGCATCGCGCTCGCGCACCGCCTGGTCGATGAGGCGGGCGTCGCCGCGATCGCGCTGCATCCACGGCCGGCGACGATCGGGCACCGCGGCAGGCCGGACTACGCGCTCGCCGCCGAGCTGGTCCGCACGCTGGACGCCCCGGTTCTGCTCAGCGGCGGGCTGGCGAGTGCGGACGCGGTCCGCGAAGCCTACGAACAGACCGGCGCGGCGGCGGTGATGCTCGCCCGCGGCGCACTGGGAAACCCGTGGCTGTTCGAGGAATTGCTCGGACAACGCGATCAGCCGCCCAGCCGCGACGAGGTCCTGGGCGAGCTCGACTGGATCATCGGCTGCGCGGCGGATCACCTCGGCGTGGCGCGGGCCGGCCGCTACCTGCGCCGCTTTTACCCGTGGTACGTCGAGCGGCTCGCGCTCGAACCGGCCAGGGCGCGCGCCCTGACCGGCGCGCTGCAGCAGGTTGAATCCTTCGCCGG
The DNA here is from genome assembly GCA_049522915.1 of Solirubrobacteraceae bacterium. Classification (GTDB taxonomy): domain Bacteria; phylum Actinomycetota; class Thermoleophilia; order Solirubrobacterales; family Solirubrobacteraceae; genus Palsa-513. The sequence continues at coordinate 60,957 of JBEKNK010000007.1, forward strand.
TGTGCGCGCGCTGCTCGATCACGAGCTGGACGCGCAACACGTGTGACGCGCTCGCTATACTGCCCGGCCGCCGCTGCGAGCGCAGCCGCCCGCGCGGCCGGACGCAGTCACGAAACGGATCGGGAGCCATGCCGAAGGACGTCATTCTTACCCCGGAGGGGCTGGAGAAGCTCCAGTCGGAGCTCGACTACCTCTCAACGGAGAAGCGCCGCGAGGTGGCCGAGCGGATCAAGGAGGCGCGCGAGTTCGGCGACATCGCCGAGAACTCCGAGTACGACGACGCCAAGAACGAGCAGGCGATGCTCGAGTCGCGGATCGCGGTCGTGGCCGAGAAGCTGCGCATGGCGACGGTGATCGAGGCCGAAGGCCTGTCCACCGACGTTGTCGCGGTCGGCTCGGTCGTGCACGTCAAGGACGAGAAGACCGGCAAGTCGGCGCGCTACACGATCGTCGGCTCCGCCGAGGCCAAGCCGGCGGAGAACAAGCTCTCCAACGAGTCGCCGGTCGGCCGCGCGCTGCTCGGCCACAAGCGCAACGAGACCGTCTCCGTGCAGGTCCCGCGCGGGCCGGCGCGCAAGCTCAAGATCACCAAGATCGACGTCGGCCTGAGGTGAGGAGCATCGACCCGGCCTTCGCCGGGATCGATGCCGGCCGAGTAGCCTCACCACCGTGAGCGGGGAAGAGCAGGAGCTCCCGGATCTCTTGGCGGCGCGGCGCGCGAAGCTGGAACGCCTGCGCGCCGATGGGATCGATCCGTTTCCGCACGAGTTCGACGGCGTTGAGCCGATCGCGGCGGTGCTCGCGGCCCATGCTGGGCTCGCCGACGGCGAGGAGACGCAGGCGGCCCACCGCGTCGCGGGGCGGCTGGCGGCTCGGCGCGACGCCGGGCGCGCCGCCTTCCTCGATCTCGTCGATCGCTCCGGTCGCATCCAGCTGCATGCGCGCGTGGACGAGCTGGGCGAGGCGGGCTTCGAGCGGCTGATCTCACTGGACCTCGGCGACCTGCTCGGCGTCGACGGGCTGGCGATCCGCACGCGTCGAGGCGAGCTGTCGCTGCGGGTGACCGCATTCACGCTGCTCGCCAAGTCGCTGCGACCCCCGCCGGACAAGCGCCATGGCCTCAGCGACGTCGAGACCCGCTATCGCCGGCGCGAGCTGGACCTGATCGCCAACGCCGATACGCGCGAGCTGTTCGTGGCGCGCGCGCGGATCATCAGCGCGGTGCGACGGGCGCTCGACGAGGCCGGCTTCGTCGAGGTCGAGACCCCGGTCCTGCAGCCGCTGTACGGCGGCGGCCACGCGCGGCCCTTCACCACCCACCACAACACGCTCGACCGCGACCTCTACCTGCGCGTCGCGACCGAGCTGTACCTCAAGCGCGCGATCGTCGGCGGCCTGGAGCGCGTGTACGAGCTCGGCAAGGACTTCCGCAACGAGGGGATCTCACCCAAGCACAACCCCGAGTTCACGATGGTTGAGTGGTACGAGGCCTACGCCGACTACGAGGATGCGGCGTCGCGACTCGAGTCGGTCGTCGGCGCCGCGGCCGCGTCGGTGCAGGCGCCGGCGATCGACTTCGCCGCGCCGTGGCGGCGGATCACCCTGCGCGACGGGGTGCTCGAGCAGACCGGGATCGACATCCTCGAGCTGCGAAGCCGTGAGCTGCTGGGCGCGGCGATCGCCGAGCGGGGGCTCGCCCTCGACGCCGACGGGCGAACCTGGGGCGGCCTGGTCGACGACCTGCTCTCCAAGTATCTGGAGCCCACGCTGCACGCGCCGACCTTCGTCTTCGACTACCCGGTCGAGCTCTCGCCGTTCGCCAAGGCCCACAGAACGCAGCCCGGCCTCGTCGAGCGCTGGGAGGCCTATGCCGGGGGGATCGAGATCGCGAACGCGTTCAGCGAGCTCAACGACCCCGACGAGCAGCGCGCCCGTTTCGTCGCCCAGCGCGAGGCCGCCGCGGCAGGGGACGAAGAGGCTCAGCCGTTCGATGAGGCGTTCCTGACGGCGCTCGAGCAGGGCATGCCGCCGACGGGCGGCGTGGGCCTGGGGATCGACCGTCTCGTGATGCTCCTGCTGGGTCGCGACTCGATCCGCGAGGTCGTTCTGTTCCCCGCGATGCGCGACGCTTAGCGCACGCGGGGCGTCAATCGTGTCCAAGCTGCGCGAAGCGCGCGCAACCGGGGAGGCGTGCCCGGAGCGATTGGTAGACTGGATGGACGCCGATCTGGGTACACGGCTCAACCGTTTGGCATCCGCGGCCGAATAGTTGAGCAGCCAGATGCATCGGCGTCCCCGCAAGGGGTGATGATCAGACCCGGACCGCACCACCGAGAGATGCAAGCAGGAAGGACGCAGGCGAGATGTTCGAGCGATTTACCGAGCGAGCCAGGCAGGTGGTCGTTCTCGCGCAGGAAGAGGCGCGGACGCTCAAGCACAACTACATCGGCACCGAGCACATCCTGCTCGGGCTGCTGCGCGAGGAGGAGGGGCTAGCCGCGCGGGTGCTCGAGAGCCTCGACATCACCGTCGAGCGTGTGCGCGGGCAGGTCGTGCGCATCGTCGGCTCCGGCGAAGAGGTCACCTCGGGCCAGATCCCGTTCACCCCGCGCGCCAAGAAGGTGCTCGAGCTGGCACTGCGCGAGGCGCTGAGCCTCGGCCACAACTACATCGGCACCGAGCACATCCTGCTCGGGCTGGTGCGTGAGAACGAGGGCGTCGCCGCCCGCATCCTGCTCGATTTCGACGCCGACTCCGAGAAGATTCGCAACGAGGTCATTCGGATGCTCTCCGGCCCCAGCGGCCGGCGGGGCGGGCCGGCGGGCGTCGCGGGCGCGGCCGGCGTCGCGGACGCCAAGAAGTCCTCCAAGCTGCTCGACCAGTTCGGTCGCAACCTGACCAAGCTCGCGGCCGACGGCAAGCTCGACCCCGTCGTCGGGCGTGAGACCGAGATCGAGCGGATCATGCAGATCCTCTCGCGCCGGACGAAGAACAACCCCGTGCTGATCGGAGAGCCCGGCGTCGGCAAGACCGCCGTCGTCGAGGGCCTCGCTCAGCGGATCACCAACTCCGAGGTTCCCGAGCTGCTGAAGAACAAGCAGATCTACACGCTCGACCTCGCGGCGCTGGTCGCCGGCTCCAAGTACCGCGGGGAGTTCGAGGAGCGCCTGAAGAAGGTGATGAAGGAGATCACCCAGCGCGGCGACATCATCCTTTTCATCGACGAGCTGCACAACCTCGTCGGCGCCGGCGCCGCCGAGGGTGCGATCGACGCGGCCTCGATTCTCAAGCCCGCGCTGGCACGCGGCGAGCTTCAGACGATCGGCGCGACGACGCTCGACGAGTACCGCAAGTACCTGGAGCGCGACTCCGCGCTCGAGCGCCGCTTCCAGCAGATCCGCGTCGATGAGCCGACGGTCGAACAGACCGTCGAGATTCTGCGCGGCCTGCGCGACCGCTACGAGCAGCACCACAAGGTGACGATCACCGACGACGCGCTGACCGCCGCCGGCGAGCTCGCCGACCGCTACATCTCCGACCGCTTCCTGCCGGACAAGGCGATCGACCTGATCGACGAGGCCGCGTCGCGGATGCGGATCAAGTCGATGACGGCGCCGCCGGCGAATCGCGAGCTCGAGCAGGAGATCGAGACCACGCGGCGCGACAAGGAGGCGGCGATCGAGGCGCAGGAGTTCGAGAACGCCGCCAACCTGCGCGACAAGGAGCGCAAGCTGACGACTCGCAAGCGCGAGCTCGAGGAGCAGTGGGAGGCCGGCGAGACCGGCGGCGAGCGTCCGTCGATCGGCGAGGAGGAGATCGCCGACATCGTCTCCATGTGGACCGGGATCCCCGTGTTCAAGCTGACCGAGGCCGAGACCGCGAAGCTGATGCGGATGGAGGATGAGCTGCACAAGCGGGTGATCGGCCAGCATCCGGCGATCGAGGTCATCTCGAAGGCGATCCGCCGCTCGCGCGCGGGCCTCAAGGACCCCAAGCGGCCGACCGGCTCGTTCGTCTTCCTCGGCCCCTCCGGCGTCGGCAAGACCGAGCTGGCGCGAACGCTTGCCGAGTTCCTCTTCGGCGACGAGGACGCGATGGTTCGCATCGACATGTCGGAGTACATGGAGAAGCACGCCGTGTCGCGGCTTGTCGGCTCGCCCCCTGGCTACATCGGCTACGACGAGGGCGGACAGCTGACCGAGGCCGTGCGCCGCAAGCCCTACTGCGTGCTGCTGCTCGACGAGATCGAGAAGGCTCACTCCGACGTCTTCAACATCCTGCTGCAGATCCTCGAGGACGGGCGGCTGACCGACTCGCAGGGGCGCACCGTCGACTTCCGCCACGCGATCGTGATCATGACCTCGAACATCGGGGCGCAGGAGATCGCGCGCAACACGCCGCTGGGCTTCGCCGTCTCCGACGATGAGACGGGGATCACCTACGACGACATGAAGAACCGGATCATGGGCGAGCTGAAGAAGGTCTTCCGGCCCGAGTTCCTCAACCGGATCGACGACGTGATCGTCTTCCACAAGCTGCAGCGCGACGAGATCAAGCAGATCGTCGAACTGCTGCTGCTGCGCATCCGCCACTCGATGGCCGAGCGCGAACTGGTGCTCGACCTGACCGAGGAGGCCAAGGACCTGCTGGTCGAGAAGGGCTGGGATCCGGCGATGGGCGCGCGACCGCTCCGGCGGGCGATCCAGCGCTACATCGAGGACCCGCTCGCGGACTTCGTGCTGCGCTCGCAGCTGCCGGCCGGCTCGACGGTGGTGGTCGATCCGATGCCGGAGGGCCAGGAGGGCGAGGTCCGCCTGACGATCGTCAAGCCCAAGAAGGCCAAGACGGCGGTCGCCGTCGGCGCGAGCGGCGCCGAGGCCGAGGTCGAGCCCGGCGCCGACGAAGACGCCCCGGCGCACGGCGAGCTCGACGAGGCCGTCGAGGACGCCGCCACCGACGCAAGCGGCGACTGACGGCCCGATCTCGTGCGGCGCCTCCGCGCCGCACGAGGATTCAGGGGTCGAGCCCGAGTGGACCGTCGTCGATGGCCGTTGAATCGACGTCTTGGGTCCGTCGACGGGGTTCGCGTGATGCATAGCGTCCTGTGCTCGCGACGAACCTCATGGTGGCGCCGCCATAGTGGCGTGACAGCCAGCGCCGCGTGAGTGCCCGGGTGGGGGGAAGCAGGAGCAGGGCGCCGAGTGCGTCCGTCACGAACCCGGGGATCACGAGCAGCACGCTGCCAAGGAATCCGAGCACGCCGTCGATCGCAGCGCGGGCCGGAGGCCGATGCTCGGAGACGGCGAGCGAGACGCGCTCGATCGCCGAACGTCCCTGAATGCGGAGCAGCTGTGAGCCGAGCACCGACGTCCCGAGCAGGAGCACGACGGCGAGCAGCCAACCGATCGCGTCGGCGACCTCGACGAGCACAAAGATCTCGACAACCGGCCAAGCAAGCAGAAGAAGCAGGACCATTCCTGCAGCAGCCTACGCCGCCACCGGCGGATAACGTCGTCACTCGGGCGGTCTGTCGATCATCGCGGTGCTCGCCACGTGACGGACTCGCGGGTGGGGCAGCGGCGCCTTCACCAGCGCGCCAGGTACACGAAATCGGCAGCCGGGCGGCCGACCCACTGCGTGATGCGCATGGCGAGGCCCATGCCGGTCGCGAAGCGCGCGCTCTTCAGGCCGGTCAGCTGGCCCGGCTGGCAGCGCAGAACCTGCGCGGTCTGGGCCCAGGTGGCGCCGCGGCTCGCCCGGGCCTCGTTCAGCGCGCCGTGCAGCGCCTTCAGGTCCCACCGCGGGCGGCGGTCCGACCCGCACGGGGGCAGCGGCACGCCGGCATCGAGCGCGGCGCCCGCCAGGAAGCTCTCGGGCGTGCGGTCCAGCCAGCGCAGGAAGAACAACGCGTGCTGGCAGCTTGTGTCGCCGCGCTTGCCGAGGTAGTGGAGCGTCGAGGGGCTGATCGGATGGTTCGTGCGTCCGCGCGCGGCGCGAGCGTCGTTCAGCACCGACGCCATATCCCAGATCGCCGCCGCCGCAGCCGGCCAGCTCAGTGCTTCGGCCTCGCGCTTGGCGTCCAGCGCCGCGTACAGCGCCCTGCCATCGAACTCCGCGATCACGGGGTCCATGTGGCGAATGCTGCCACAGCCGAGCGCGCCGCTCACGACACCGGGCCAGCGATGGAAGCCACGTCGATGAGGCACGGCAGGATGCGACGGGAACGGCGAGCCTCGAGCGTCGCATCCGCGCGCAGGCGGCCCGCCGCGAGGCGGGCCGCCGAGCACGGATCCTGTCCCCGCGCGCGCGTAGAGTCGCCGGAATGGCGAGAGCTTCGAGTGTCCACGTCTGTTCGGTCTGCGCACACGAGGAGCCGCGCTGGCACGGGCGCTGCCCGGGCTGCGGAGAGTGGAACACGCTGGTCGAGGAGCTGCGCGGTCGCTCGGCGCCCCGCCAGGGGGCCGGCGCGAGCGCGGTCACGCCGATCGCGCTGGCGGACGTCAGCGCGCCGGAGGTTCCGCGCTTTGAGACCGGGATCGGCGAGCTTGACCGGGTGCTCGGCGGCGGCATCGTGCCGGGGTCGGTTGTGCTGCTCGGCGGCGCGCCCGGGATCGGCAAGTCGACGCTGACCAACATGGTGCTCGGCAACCTCGCGGCCGCCGGGCGGCGCACGCTGTACGTCTCGGGCGAGGAGTCCACGGCCCAGGTGGCGCTCCGTGCGGCGCGCCTGCCGGGCGCCGCGCTGAGCGTTCCCGCCGTGGCCGAGACCGACCTCGAAACAGTCGTCGCGATCCTCGAGCGCGAGCTGCCCGAGGTGTGCGTGATCGACTCGGTCCAGACGCTCGACGCGCGCGAGCTGATCAGCGCGGCCGGCTCGGTCGGGCAGGTGCGCCACGTCGCGGCGAGGATCGTCGGCGTCGCCAAGCGCCGGCGGATCGCCGTGCTGCTCGTCGGCCACGTCACCAAGGACGGCGCGCTGGCCGGGCCGCGCGTGCTCGAGCACCTCGTCGACTGCGTGCTCGCGTTCGAGGGCGAGCGCGAGCGCAGCTACCGCACGCTGCGGGCGATCAAGAACCGCTTCGGCTCGACCAACGAGGCGGGCGTGTTCGAGATGCGCCAGGGCGGTCTCGTCGAGGTTCTGGACGCCTCGGCGCGCTTCGTCAAGGGCGCGACGCGGGCCCCGGGCAGCGTGGTGCTCGCGGCGATGGAGGGCAGCCGCCCGCTGCTGGTGGAGGTCCAGGCGTTGGTGTCGCCATCGGACATCGTGCCTCCGCGGCGTGTCGTCAACGGGCTCGACCGCAACCGCCTGGCGCTGGTGCTCGCCGTGCTGGCCCGCCACGGCGGCGTGGCGCTCGGTGGCGCGGACGTGTTCGTCAACGTCGTCGGCGGGGTCCGGGTCGATGAGCCGGGGGCCGACCTGGCGGTCGCGCTTGCGCTCGCCAGTGCCTCGCGCGGGGTGACGCTCGGCCCGCCGGGCGCGCCGACGCCGATCGCCGCCTTTGGCGAGCTCGGCCTGACGGGCGAGCTGCGCTGGGTCGCGCACCCCGAGCGGCGTATCGCCGAGGCGCGCAGATTCGGCCTGGACCCGGTGCTCGCGCCGCGCGGCACCGAGGCGACCGAGGTCGCGACGCTGCGCGCCGCGCTCGAGACGGCGTTTGCGTCGCCGCCGCCCCTCGCCCGGGCGGCCGCCGCGTGATCGCGGCGCCCGCCCGCTTCGCGCGAGGCTCACCGGCGTGATCGTCGGCCTCGACCACGTGCAGGTCGGTGCGCCGGAAGGCTGTGAGGCGCAGGCGCGCGCGTTCTACGGCGAGCTGCTCGCCCTGCGCGAGCTGCCCAAGCCGCCGGTGCTCGCCGCGCGCGGCGGGGTGTGGTTCGGACTGCGCGACGGCCGGCAGCTGCACGTCGGCGTCGAGCCGTCCTTCGGCGCCGCACGCAGGGCTCACCCGGCGCTCGCGCTCGACTCGGCGGCCTCGCTGGAGGAGCTCGCGGCGCTCCTGCAGCGCCACGGCCACGCCCCCAGATGGGACGGCGATCTGCCGGGCGCACGGCGGTTCTACGTCGACGACCCCTTCGGCAACCGCCTCGAACTGCTCGCGCGTGAGCCCACCAAACGCTGATCCTGGCCGCGCCGGACCCCGGCGCGAGTAGAAAAACCCCACCAACAGAGGGCCTTTCCGGCGAATCGCGCTAGAATGCCGAAAGCATGGCAGCGACTCGATCTGACGACGTACACGACATCGAGTCGCGAGGGGAGCCAAAGCTGGTTCGGGCGCTCGAGATGGTCGCGCCCGGGACCGCGCTGCGGGAGGGAATCGACAACATCCTGCACGCGGGCACCGGCGGCCTGCTCGTGATCGGCGAGCCGGACGAGCTGGCGTTCCTCTACTCGGGCGGGATCAAGGTCGACATCGACTACTCCCCTGCGCTGCTTTACCAGCTGGCGAAGATGGACGGGGCGATCACGCTGAACGCCAACGCGACCAAGATCCCGATGGCCAACGTGCAGCTGATGCCCGACCCGACGATCCTCTCGGTCGAGACCGGCACGCGCCATCGCACAGCCGAGCGTGTCGCCAAGCAGACCGACGCGCTGGTGATCGCGATCTCCCAGCGCCGCGAGGTCATCTCGCTCTACGTCGACGCGATCCGCTACATCCTCGAGGACATCCCGGTCGTGCTCGCGAAGGCCAACCAGGCGCTCGCCACGCTCGACAAGTACCGCGCCCGACTCGACCAGGTCTCGACCCGCCTGACGGCGCTCGAGTTCGAGGGCGGCGGCACTCTGCACGACGTCCTCACGGTGCTCCAGCGCGGCGAGCTGGTGACCCGCATGGCGGTCGAGATCGAGCGCCACATCGTCGAGCTGGGCAGCGAGGGCCGGCTGATCGAGATGCATCTCGAGGAGACGATGCTCGGCACCGCAGCCGAGAAGACCGCGCTCGTGCACGACTACATCGCCGGCGACGGCGACGAGCAGCTCGCCGCCGTGCTCGAGTCGATCGGCCGCCTCGGCCATCAGGATCTGCTCGACTTCGGGCGCCTGGCCGAGCTGCTCGGCTACGACCGCAAGCTGAACACCTTGGACTATCCGGTGGCGCCGCGCGGCTACCGCATTCTTGGTCGCATCCCGCGGCTGCCGAAGCTGATCGTCACGAGCATCGTGCACACCTTCGGCGGGCTCGACGATCTGCTCGCAGCGAGCGATCCCGAGCTCGAAGCCGTCGAGGGGGTTGGGGAGATCCGTGCGAAGGACATCCGCGAGGGCCTTCGCCGGTTGCAGGAAATCAACCTCGTGGACCGTTATCTGCAAACTTGAAACCGTCTCGCCCGCCAGGCATGTCGGGCGTGCAAGCCAAGGAGGAAATCATTCCCGGAACAGTCGAAGCACGCCTGCTGGAGGACGAACTGGACCCCGATTCCGAGATCGAGCCCGAACTCGACGCCGAGGCTGACGTTGTTGACGCGGATGTTGACGTGGACGTGGACGTGGACGACGCCGACGCCGAACTCGACCCTGACGTCGATCTCGACGTGGACATCGCGGTCACCGTACGAGCCGAGTACATCGAATTCGAGCTCGGTGACAACGTCGTATATCCGCACCACGGAGCCGGACAGGTGCAGGCCAAGGAGATCAAGGAGGTCTTCGGCGAGCGCCGCGAGTACCTGACGATCAAGATCCTGCACAACGACATGACCGTGATGGTCCCGACGGAGAACGCCGCACTGGCGGGTCTGCGCCGCGTGATCGACGAGGAGACCGTCGAGAAGGTGCTGAACGTGCTGCGTGACGACGTCTCGGACATGCCGAAGAACTGGAACCGTCGGTTCAAGCACAATCGCGACAAGATCAAGACCGGCGACATCTACGAGCTTGCGGAGGTGGTGCGCAACCTCGCGCTGCGCGAGAACGAGAAGGGCCTCTCGAGCGGCGAGAAGCAGATGTACACGCGGGCCAAGAAGATCCTCGCCTCGGAGCTGATGTACGCGCTCGACAAGAACGAGACCGAGGCCGAGGAGTACCTCGACGGGCTGCTGTCGCGCTCGCCGAGCGGCGACGCCGTGGCCGGCGGGCGCTGAGCACGCCGGGGGGAGACTGAGAGGTGGCGGTCGCGCTGGTCGTGGCCGCCGGACGAGGGGAGCGTCTTGGGTCCGCCGGGCCCAAGACGCTTGTGCAGCTCGCCGGGCGGCCGATGTTGCAGTGGAGCATCGACGCGCTTCGCGCCGTCGACGCGCTCAGCGAGATCGTCGTCGCGCTGCCCGCCGGTGTGGCCGTTCCGGGGGGGTGCGTGGGCGTGCTCGGGGGCGAGCACCGCTCCGGATCCGTCGCTGCCGCGCTGGCCGCCGCCGCGGCGGGCGAGGACGTCGTGCTCGTGCACGACGGCGCGCGCCCGCTGGTCACCCCCGCGTTGGTCCGCGCGGTGCTGGGGGCGCTCGACGGGGCCGACTGCGCGATCGCCGCGGCGCCGGTCACCGACACGATCAAGGAGTCCGACGGCGAGGGGATCGTCGTGCGCACGCTGGATCGCTCACGCCTGTGGTCGGTGCAGACGCCTCAGGTGTTCACGCGCGGGGCGCTCGAGCGCGCGCTGGCGATGTCCGCGGATGTGCTCGCCGCAGCGACCGACGAGGCCTGGCTGGTGGAGCGCGGCGGCGGGCGTGTGCGGTTGGTGACGGCGCCGGCGGAGAACCTGAAGGTGACCACGCCGCGCGATCTGGCGCTCGCCGAGCAGTTGCTCGCCGCGCGAGTTGATTGAATCGGCCGGCCAATGCTCACCGACTACCACGTGCACCTGCGCCCCGACGGCGTCGGCGACACCTTCGCCGCGGCCTTCAACGACGCAAACGTCGAGCGCTACCGCGCGGCCGCGGACGCTGCCGGGATCGCCGAGCTGGGGGTGTCCGAGCACATCCACCGCTTCCAGCAGTCGCTCGCGATCTGGGATCACCCCTTCTGGCGCGAGCAGGCACTCGACGACATCTACGTCTACTGCGAGTTCGTGCGCGAGTTCACCGACCTGCGGCTCGGCCTGGAGGTCGACTTCGTGCCCGGGCGCGAGGACCGCACGCAGAGCCTGATCGAGCGTTGCGAGCTGGACTACGTCGTCGGCTCGGTGCACTTCCTGGGCTCACTCGCGGTGGACTTCGAGCGCTTTGACATCTGGGGCAGCGCGCACAGCCCGGAGGATGTCTGGCGCCGCTACTTCGAGACGCTGGCCGAGGCGGCGCGCAGCGGCATGTTCGACATCCTCGCCCATCCCGACCTCGTCAAGATGTGGGGCGGCGCGCGCCCGCTGCCCACCGGGGACCTGCGGCGCTATTACGAGCCGGCGCTCGAGGCGATCGCCGACTCCGGGATCGCGGTCGAGGTCTCGACGGCCGGGCTGCGCAAGCCGGTCGGTGAGATCTATCCCGCGCCCGCGTTCCTTGCCGGGGCGCTGGAGGCCGGTGCGCCGATCGCTCTCTCGAGCGACGCGCACGTCCCGCAGGACGTCGGCTACGCCTATGACCAGGCGCTCGAGCTGCTGGGCGGCCTCGGTGTGAGCGAGCTCGCGGTCTTCGAACGGCGCCGGCGGCGCCTTGAGCCACTCGGCCCGTGAGCGCCCGCTCGGGGATCGGCTATGACTCGCACCGGCTGGTCGCCGGACGGCGGCTCGTGCTCGGCGGCGTGGAGCTTGAGAGCGAGCTCGGGCTCGAGGGCCATTCGGATGCCGACGTGCTTACCCATGCGGTGATCGACGCGCTGCTCGGGGCGGCCGGCCTCGGCGACATCGGGATGCACTTTCCCGACAGCGACGAGCGCTACCGCGACGCCGACTCGATCGAGCTGCTGGGCGCCACCGTCGCGATCGTCCGCGCGGCCGGCTACACGATCGTCCATGTCGACGCCACGCTGGCGCTCGAGACGCCGAAGCTCGGCGCCGCGCGAGAGCGCATCCGCGGGCGCCTCGCGAAGGCGCTCGGCGTGGACCCCGCGGCCGTGAACCTGAAGGCGACGACCGGCGAGGCGATCGGCTTCGTCGGGCGCCGCGAGGGTGTCGCGGCGCTCGCGATCGCGTCACTCGACGGGTAGCGGGCCGCCGGCGATGGCCACCGAGCTGCGCCTGTATGACACCCGCACGCGGGCGGTTGTGCAGTTCGTGGCGCGCGATCAGGGCCGTGTCGGGATCTACGTCTGCGGGCCGACCGTCTACTCGCGCATCCACATCGGCAACGCGCGGCCGTTCGTGGTCTTCAGCCAGCTGAAGCGCTTCCTCGAGCACGCCGGCTACACGGTCTGCCTGGTGATCAACGTGACCGACGTCAACGACAAGATCTACGCCGCGGCGCACGGGCGCTCGAGCGTCGAGCTGGCCGCCGCGATGACGGCCGCCTACATCGCCGACACCGATCGCCTCGAGCTCGGGCGGCCGGATCACGAGCCGCTGGCGAGCGAGTCGATCGGCGCGATCATCGAGGAGATCGAGGCGCTGCTGGAGCGGGGCGTCGCCTACGTCGCGGGCGGCGACGTGTACTTCCGCGTGCGCCGCGACGGCGGCTACGGTGCGCTCTCGCGGCGCGAGCTCGACTCGATCGACGCGCGGGATCAGGGTGAGGACTCCGACGGCGACGGGTTGAAGGAGGATCCGCTCGATTTCGCGCTGTGGAAGGCGCAGAAGGCGGGCGAGGACAGCGCCTGGGACGCGCCGTGGGGGCGCGGGCGCCCGGGCTGGCACATCGAATGCTCGGCGATGGCGGAGGGCCTGCTCGGCGTCGGCTTCGACATCCACGGCGGGGGGCTTGACCTGCTGTTCCCCCACCACGAGAACGAGGCTGCGCAGACGCGCTGCGCGCGCGGGGCGGAGCTGGCGCGCCACTGGATGCACAACGGCATGCTGGCGAGCAGCGACGGCGAGAAGATGTCGAAGTCGGTCGGCAACATCTCGCCGCTGCACGAGGTGCTCGACAGCCATGGCCGTGACGCGGTGATCCTCTACCTGGCGAGCGGTCACTACCGCCAGCCGATCGTCTACGGCGCCGAGCAGCTCGATGCCGCGCGGGCGGGAGTCGCGCGGATCCGCGAGGCCGGACGGCGCCTGGTGCCCGGAGAGTCCCCAACGGCGCTGCGGGAGCTGCGTGAGCGCTTCTTCGCCGCATTGGCCGATGACTTCA
>JBEKNK010000008.1:0-46525 GCA_049522915.1 Solirubrobacteraceae bacterium
CACCGACAGCCAGTTGATCGCCAGCAGCGCGACGATGAACCAGATGAACCCGCGCGTGCGGTGCATCGGCCTGCCCGTGCTCGGCGGCGTGCCGCGGCCGTCGGGCGCCGGCGCGACCTGCCAGCCGCGCTTGTCGCGCGGCAGCTGCGGCTGGGTCTTGCGCTTGTGCAGCTGTGTCTCGTGGTCGCCGGAGTCCGCCGAGGCGTGCGAGCTTGCGGGCGGCGTCGTCGATGAGTCGCTCAACGCTCCACCAGCAGCGTCGCCCCGAGCGCCCCGCCGACGTCGCCGAGGCCGGCGAGCGCGATCGCCGGCGGGTTGGCGTCGTTGAACAGGTGCGGCGCCGTCGCCTCGGCGATCCGCTCGCGGTAGGGCTCGCCGAACCGCACGCCGAGGCCGCCGCCGATGATCACGGCCTCGACATCGAGCAGGTTCACGGCCGAGGCGATGCCGGCGCCGAGCGCGAGCACGGCGCGGTCGATCAGCTTCGTCGCGAGCTTGTCGCCGTGCTCCAGCGCGCGTGCCCAGATGCTGCTCGTCAGGCGGTCGCGGCCGTGCTCGGCCGCCAGCTCGAAGAGCTTGGTCTTCTCGCCCTTTGCGTGCAGGCTGCGCGCGTGGGCCTCGAGCGCACCGCGGCCGGCGTAGGCCTCCACGCAGCCCCTGCGCCCGCACGTGCACTGGCGCCCGTCCTGCACGATCACCATGTGCCCGATCTCCCCGGCGCCGCCGCGCCCGTGCCAGGGGACGCCGTCGAGGATCAGGCCACCGCCGATGCCGGTCCCCCAGAAGACGCCGATCAGCGAGCGGTAGGGGCGGCCCGCTCCGAGCTTGAATTCGGCGTCGGTCGCGACGCTGACGTCGTTGCCGACCGTGACCGGGGTGCCGAGCGCCGACTGCAGCGCCGCGGCGAGCGGGAAGCTCGCGTACCAGCCGGGCAGGTTGTCGGCGCGGGACACCGTTCCCGTCGCGGTGTCGACCCGCCCCGGCGAGCCGACGCCGACACCGCGCAGCTGCGCGGGCTCGAGCTTCGCCGCCCGCGCGGCCTCGGTCAGCGCCGCCGCCATCGCGCTCGCCACGTCCGCGGGGCCGCCGGTCGTCGGCGTCGGATGGCGCGCGCTGCCGAGCACCCGGTGCTCGGAGTCGCTGACGACGGCCTCGATCTTCGTGCCGCCGAGGTCGATGCCGCCGACGATCTCGGCGCTCGCGGGCTCTGAAATTGGCTCCTGCATCGCTTTCAGGTTACTTCCAGCACGATCGTGACGGGCCCATCGCCGGTCAGCTCGACCTCCATCTGCGCGCCAAAGCGTCCCCGGGCCGCGCCGAGGCGTGCGCAGAAGCGCTCGTAGAGCGCCTCGGCCGCCTCCGGCGGCGCCGCGGCGACGAAGCTCGGCCGGTTGCCGCGGGCGGTGTCGGCGTAGAGCGTGAACTGGCTGACGCACAGCACCTCGCGATCGCCGAGCGCCTCGTTCATCCTGCCGTCGGCGTCGGCGAAGATACGCAGCGCGCGAACCTTCTCCGCCAGGCGCTCGGCTGTGTCGGCGCCGTCGTCGTGGCCGACGCCGAGCAGGACCAGCAGGCCGGGGCCGATCTGCGCGACGGTCTCGCCCTGCACGCGCACGGCGGCCCGCGCGACGCGCTGGACCACGGCCTTCACGCCTCGCGCAGCTCCGACGCCGCCTGCTCCGGCGTGACGCAGTTCAGATGCAGCCCACTGCCGAGCTCAAGCCCGGCGATCGCCGAAAGCCGCGGCACGATGTCGATCCGCCAGCAGAAGTGCTCCGCGCCACGGGGCGCCGTGCGGATCCAGAGGTTCAACGGCGGCCCCTGCGCGAAACGCCGCGCGAGCCGGCGCAGCGCGTCGTGCAGCATCGCCGCGCCGGTCGGGCCGTCGTCTTCGAAGCGCATCCGTGGGCGCCGCGGCACGAGCATCAGCTGGTAGGGCAGGGTCGCGGCGTAGGGCGCGAGAAGCACCGCCTCGTCGTCGATCGCGACGATCCGCTCGCGCCGGCGCACCTCCTCGGAGACGATGTCGTCGAGCAGCTGCTGGCCCATCGTCTGGACGGCGTAGGCGCCGAAGCGCTCGCGTTCACGTGCGATCAGCGCCGGCACGAAGTCCAGTGCGAGCAGTTGCGCGTGGGTGTGCGCCCGCGTGGCGCCGCCGCCCTCGCCCTCGTTGACGAAGAGGTGCAGGCAGGCGGCCTGCGAGTGCTCGCGCATGCGCGCGCGCCAGGCCTCCATCGCGAGCGCGAGCTCGTCCGCCTGCAATTCCGAGAGCGCCTCGACGGCGCGCGGCGAGTTGACGATCACCTCGTGCGCGCCGCTGCCGCTCAGCGCCGTGAACAGGTTCGTCCTGGCGTCGCGCGCCAGCGCCGGGGGCTCTCCCGCCAGTGCCGGGTAGCGGTTTGCGAATACGCGGACCAGCCAGCCTGGCGTGTTCGGCTCGCCTCCGCCGGGGCGCACCGCGTAGAGCTCCGGCGGCGTCTGCGCCTCGTTGCCCTCCGCGAAGGGGTCGCCCTGCTCCTCGCTTCGCAGAGCCCGTTCGGGGGCGAGGATCGTGCGCAGGCCCGAGAGCGCGTCGACGCGAACCTCAGACACCGAGGTCGGCTCTGATCTCTTGGCGCAGGTTGTGCTCGCTCGTGTAGTAACCGACGTGAAACCACTCCGTACCGGTCCTGGTGAACAGGTAGGTGACCGGCGTGTCGTTCGCGAACGGGACGCTGAGGGCCAGCGCGATGCCCATGTCGGCGTCACGGTAGCTCGGGAAGCTGACCGGGAAGCGGCGCAGCCAGCTCTTCGCCCCGCCGGAGCTGTCGTCGCTGGCGTCAACGCCGATGAAGGCGACGCGGTTGCCGAGCTGCGCCGAAAGCTGCTGGAAGTAGGGGAACTCGACCTGGCAGGGCTCGCAGGTCGAGCTCCACTGCGTGACGACGACCGGATAGCCGCGCAGCGCGTGCAGCCGCGCCTCGAATGCGGGCCTGCCGCCGCCCAGCAGCTGGTTGCCCTGGCGGTGCAGCGCCGCCAGCAGTGGCGGGGAGCCCTTCAGATCGGTGCGCAGCTGCGCGGCGCTCGGGGCGCTGTTGTGCGCGACGGCGCCGCATCCTGCGACCGTTAGCGCGACGGCGATCACGGCCGATACTCGCGCAACGGCGGTTCCGTGTGCCATGCTTGGTATCTTCCCGTATGTAGCGCGAGGGATCTGCAGTCGACTTCCGGCTCAGGCCCTCACCGCCGAGTCGCGTCGAGCTCGCCAGCGACTCCGCCTCCTTGCCGTACAGAGCCTCCATGGCCGAACCCACAACAGTGGCCGCTATGGCCCTTCCCAGCGATGCCGACATTGCGCGCGCAGAGGCGTTCACGCGCGAGCCCTTCGTGCACCCCGGCGAGGAGCCGGCCAGCGCGCTTGCTCCCGGCACGCCGCGCCGGCGCGCCCTCGACCAGGCGCTGGCCGAGCTGGACGGCGGGCTGAAGGTCCCCTCGACCGCCTGGCGACGCGAGTTCTCGCTGCTGCTCGGCCTCGAGCGGGTGCTGTCGGAGGAGGAGCCCAAGCTGGCCGACGGGACAACGCTCTCCGCGCACCAGGTGGACGCGCTGTCCGGCACGCTGACCGCGCTGCTGGCCGAGGCGACGAGCGGATCGGGTGCCAACGGGTCCGTCGACGTGCTCGCCGGCGCGGCGATCCTCGGTGTCGAGGAGGAGGAGGACGACAGCGATGCCCAGGAGCCGATCGAGGAGCTGGACTTCGAGGAGGAGGACGACGAGGACGAGGAGCCCGCGCTCGACGACGACGACGAGGATGACGAGGACTTCGACCGAGCCCCGGCCGAGGAGGCCGAGGACGAGGACGAGGACGTCGAGGACGTGGCGGCGGAGCTCGAGGCGGAGCTCGACCGGGCCGAGGCCGAGGCGCCGCTGACCGACTGGGACGAGGAGGACACGGAGCTGCCGGCCGACGAGGAGCAGCTCGCCGAGCAGCCCGAGGACCCCAACGCCGCCAAGCGCTTCTGGTTCGAGCACGCGACCGGCGCCGGCAAGACGGTGGCCGCGCTCGGCTTCGTCGAGGCATCGCGCACCGGCGGCGTGCTGATCCTGACCCACCGCCGCAACCTCGTCGACCAGTTCCTCGGCGAGCTGCGCGACCGCGGCTATCGCAAGCGCATCGCGCCGGCGCTGCTCGGGCACGAGGACCGCCCCAACGGCCCCGTCACCGTCGAGACCTACCAGTGGTTCGTGCGCAACGCCGGCAGCATCTCGAGCGCCTACACGATCGTCATCTGCGACGAGGCCCACACGGCGCTCGGCGAGAAGACGAGCGCCGCGATCCGCGCCTGGACTGGCCCGATCTTCATCGGCATGACCGCGACGGGCGCGCTGATCGCGCGCCACGTGACCGACCTCTTCCCGACCCAGACCTCACGCTTCGACCTCGCGCAGGCAGCGCGGCGCGGCGTCATCTCGCCCCTGCGCTGCGTGCGGATCCCGCCCGGCCCGGGCGTGCGCACGATCGCCAAGGTGCCGCTGCGCCGCGGCGAGGTGGACACCGAGTTCGACCAGGAGATGCTCGCCGAGCTGCTGGATCAGGCGCCGTTCAACCTGGCTGTCGCGAATCTCTACAAGACGCGCTTCAACGGCGTTCCCGGCGTCGTCTACGCGGCCGGCGTGCGCCACGCCTACAACCTCGCGGTGGCCTTCCGCGACGAGGGCATCAAGGCGATGGCGGTGTCGGGCGAGACGCCCAAGCGCGAGCTGGCCTCGATCCTGGCGCGCTACGAGCGCGGCGAGATCGACGTGCTGATCAACGCGCAGCTGCTCGCCGAGGGCTGGAACTCGCCGCGCGCCACCGTCTGCGTGCACCTCGCGCCGACGGCCTCCAAGCGGATCTACCAGCAGCGGGTCGGGCGCGTCACGCGACGCCATCCCGGCAAGGAGGCGGGGCTCGTCGTCGACTTCGTGCATCCGGCGACCAAGCACGACGACCCGGTCGTCACGCTGCACTCGCTGCTTGACCGCGACGTCTACCGCGGCGGCGCGATCGTCGTCGGCCCGGTGCGACGGGGACGCGGCCGGCGCGTGCGGGTCGAACGGCGCGTGCTGCCGGTGTGCCCGGAGCCCGAGCGCCGCGCCGAGGTCTTCGAACGGGAGCTTTGGCGGATCGCGGTCGAGCATCTCGACTACGGCGAGCAGCACGTCTGGGCGGCGCTCGCCGGCGCCCGCGTGCAGGCCAACGGCTGGCGGCGCGCACGCGCGATGCTGCACTTCGACCGCGACGGCGAGCTGCGCCGGCGCTTCCTGATCACCGCGGTCCAGCGCAACACCAACCCGGCGCTGCGGCTGAAGGCGCTGGCGGAGATCGCCGCGGCGCGCGACCCCGACGCCTTCGACTCCGCGATCGACATCATCGGCACCTGGACGCGGGAGGAGCGCCGCGAGGCCGCGAAGATCATGTTGCAGGCGATGGTCGACAAGCGGATCGGCCGCCGCGATCAGGCCAACGCGTGGATCTGGCGGATCGCCGAGTACACCCGTGACGTGCACGAGGAGTACGCCGTGCAGCGCTGGCCGGAGACCAAGCGGCTGCTGGGGCTGCTGGTCAACTCCTCCGGCGCGGCCCATGCGCGCAACGCGCGGCGACTGGTCCACGCCGCGCGAAAGCAGGATCGCCGCCTCGCCGCGGCGCTGCTGGCCGCGGCGCTCGCCCACGCCCCCGAGGCCGAGGAGGTGCTCCGCGGCGCGCGCACGCGCATGGCGCGAAAGCCGCCGGCCCTGGCCCGCGAGCTGCTGCGCAACTTCCCCAAGCGCCGCGGGCGCGGCAAACGCCGCCGTCGCCGCGGCGGCGAGGGCAACGGCGTCGACGGCGCCCCCGGCATCTCGCTCGAGCATTCGCTCAACGGATCCGCGCCACACAACGCGGCGACGCACGACGGCGTCGCGCCGCGCGCCGGCGACCCACAACGCAACCACTCTCCCGACGACTCTGCCGCCACGCCCCGCAGCGGCGGTGAGCGCCAGAGCGGCCAGCGGCGCTCGCGCCGGCGCGTCTCGACCGCCGACGCGCCCTCGCGCGACGCCGGCGGCGACGGCGGCGCCCCGGCCGGAGAAAGCGCGCCGGACTGAACCTGGCGCGCGCCTCGCGGCGCGCCGCCGCTGGTCGCCGCCCAGCCGCCACCCCGTGCGGCCGTCCGCCGCCGCAGGTCCGCTGCGGCCCGTCCGCCGCCGCGCCGCTTCAGTGAAACGCCCCGCGCTGGGGGAGCAGGCGAACCTCACCGGCCTCGAGCGCCCGCGTGCTGCCGTCGGCGAGTCTGACGAGCAGGTGGCCGCGCTCGTCGATTCCCGCTCCGACGCCGCCGCCGCCGCGCCAGTCCACGGCCGCGCCGAGCAGGGCGTCGCGCAGGCGCCAGGCGTCCAGCAGGTCGGCGGGCGGCGCGGCCAGCCGGCGCTCCAGCAGCTCGAGCAGGCGCGTGAGCATCGGCTCGATCGCGTCGGCCGAGAGCCCGAGCGTACCGGCGCTGCGCGCCAGCTCGCCCGGCAGATCCGCGGGCGAAAGCGCCACGTTGATACCGATCCCGAGTACCGCCCAGCCCTCCTGCGGACGCCCCTCGACGAGGATCCCGCTGACCTTGCGGCCGCCCACGAGCACGTCGTTGGGCCACTTGAGCTTCGCCTGGGGACCGACCAGCTCGGCGACAGCGACGCCGGCGATGATCGACAGCAGCGCCGGCGGTTCGCGCAGCACGAGCGAGCACAGCAGCGCGCTGCCCGCCGGCGCATGCCACTGGCGGCCGTGGCGGCCACGCCCCTCGCGCTGCTCGCGCGCCGTGACGAGCGTTCCGTGCGGCGCGCCCGCCAACGCCAGCTCGCGCGCATCGAGGCTCGTCGAGCCCGTGACCGCGCGGTGCACGCGCGGCGTGCCGAGCCCGACCCGCGGCGCGCCGAGACCGGCCGGGCGGCTCGTCGTCGCACGCCTCATCGCCGCCGCCCCGACGATCGGCTCATCGCGCCCGCAGCACCAGTTCGTCGTCGACTGCCAGCGCGAGATCCTGCGCCGCCGAGCCGCCGTTGACCGCGAGCGCCAGCTGGCCGCGCGCGTCGATGTAGGCGACCAGCTCGCCGGGCGCCGCGTCGGAGAAGGTTCGCCGCAGCGGCGCCTCCGCGGACCCCGCCGCGACCTCGACCCCGACCGTCGTTCCAGCGCGCAATCCCGCCGCGGCGGCCAGCTCGCCGCTCGCGTCCAGCGACACGTTGCCGTAGACGTCGGTGCTGAGGACGTGCGCGACCAGCGCGCCCTGCTCGCGGCGTGCCTGGGGCAGGCTCAGCATGACCAGGTCGTCGACCGCGATCGGCTCTCCAAGTGTTTGCAGCGCGGCGCCGTCGGCGAGCGCGGCGGCGACCGGCGCGAACACGTCGCGACCATGGAAGGTGGCGCTGATCGGCCGCAGGCACTCCGGCGAGTCGCCGATGTCCACCGCTTCCACCACGCCGCCGAGGCTCTGCGCGGCGAGCGTCAGCAGGCCGTTGTCCGGGCCGACCATCGTCGCGCCCTCCGACCCGACCGCAAGCGCCAGCGCTCGCCGCTGCGAGCCGACACCCGGGTCGACGACCGCGAGGTGCACGCCCACCGGGGCGTACGGAAGGGCCGCGCGCAGCGCCAGTGCGCCGGCGCGCACGTCGTGGCGGGCGACGCCATGGCCTAGATCGATGATTCGCGCGCTCGGCGCCCTCCGGGCGATCACCGCGTGGCAGACCCCGACGAACTCGTCCTGCCGACCGTAATCGGACAGGAACGTGACGACCGCCGCGCTCACCGGGCCCCGCCTTCGCGAGCGCCCGCCACGCGGACGTCGAAGCCCCGCCGTTTCACGAGCCGCCGTCGTCGTGCGCGGCGCGGTCGGCGACGATCGCCTCGAGCAGGCCACCGATGTCGTGGCGGGCCGCCTCGACGCTGACGTGAAGGCCATGCTCGCGAAGCGTCGCGCTGGTCACCGGGCCGATCGACACGATTCGCGTCTGCGGCCCGACCGCCGCGGAGGCGAGGAAGTTGCGAACCGTGGAGGACGAGGTGAAGGTCAGGTAGTCGGCCGCGGCGATCGCGGGCAGGAGCGCCGGCTCGAGCGGTTCGACCACGGTCTCGTAGAGGCTGACGATCTCGACGCTCGCCCCCCGCCCGCGCAGCGCGTCGGGCAGCACGTCGCGGGCGCCCGCGGCGCGGGCGATCAGCGCGCGCGAGAACTCGATCCCGGCGAGCGCCTCGACCAGGCCCTCGGCGACGAAGCGCTCGGGCACGACGTCGGCGATCACGCCGCGCTCGCGCAGCGCGCGAGCGGTGCCCGGTCCGATCGCCGCGACCACGCTGCCGGCCAGCGCGCGTGCGTCCTGCCCGCGCGCGGCCAGGCGCTCGAACAGCAGCTCGACGCCGTTGGCGCTGGTCAGGCAGATCAGGTCGAAGGGCTCGAGCGCAGGCAGCTCGTCGGACGTCGCGACGATCGCGATCGTGGGCGCCTCGATCACCTGCGCCCCGAGCGCGCGCAGCGCCGCCGCGAGCGATGAGGCCTGGGCGCGGGCCCGTGTGACGGCGACCGTGGCGCCGGCCAGCGGACCGGGCGCCCGCCACTCCAGTTGCGCGTGCAGCGCGGCGACCTCGCCGATCACCGTGATCGCGGGCGCCTGCAGGCCGGCGGTGGAGGCGTCGGCGGCGATCGTCGCGAGCGTGCCGAGCACCGTGCGCTGCTGGGGGAGTGTGCCGTGGGAGACCACCGCGGCCGGCTGGTGCTCCGGGCGCCCCGCGTCGATCAGCCGCGCGCACAGCGCCGGCAGGGTCCGCACGCCCATGTAGAAGACGAGCGTGCCGGGAAACGCGGCGAGCGCCTGCCAGTCCAGTGCGCCCTCCGCCTTCTCGGGGTCCTCGTGGGCGGTGACCAACGCCACGGCGCTGGCCAGGGTGCGATGGGTGACCGGGATGCCGGCGTAGCCGGCGGCCGCGATGCCGGCCGTGATCCCCGGCACCACCTCGAAGGCGATCCCGGCGGCGCGCAGCGCGAGCGCCTCCTCGCCGCCGCGCCCGAAGACGAACGGGTCGCCGCCCTTCAACCGCACGACGAGCGCGCCGGCGCGCGCGCGCTCGAGCATCAGCGCCTCGGTCTCCTCCTGGGGCACGAACGGCCCGCCGCCCTGCTTGCCGACGTAGCGGCACTCGGCGTCCGCGCGCGCGCCGGCCAGCGCCTCGGCGGGGATCAGGCGGTCGTAGAGGATCACGTCGGCGAGCGCGATCAGCTGCAGCGCGCGAGCGGTCAGGAGGCCCGGGTCGCCCGGCCCGGCCCCGACGAACGCGACGCGGCCGCCACTCGCGCCGCGGCCCCGATCGCCGTCGCCGCCCTGGCCACTCATCCGAGCAACGCTCCGGCACCGCACGACAGAAGCCGCTCCGCGACCGCTTCGCCGAGCGCCACGGGCTCCGCCTCGCCCGAGAGCCGGTCGCGGATCCACTCGGTCCCGTCGGGCGCGCCGACGAACGCCGTCAGCTCGAGCACGCCGTCGCGCTGCTGGCGCGCGTGCGCTCCGACCGGCGTGTCGCAGCCGGCGCCCATCGCACGCACGAGCGCCCGCTCCGCCGCGAGCGCGCGCTCCGTTGGTTCGTGGCGCAGCGCCGCGATCGCCGCGGCGACCCGCTGATCGCCCTCGCGGGCCTCGATCGCGAGCGTGCCCTGTCCGGCGGCCGGCACGAGGTCGTCGCTGGCCCGCCAGCCGAAGCGCCCCAGGCGTCGCAGCCCGGCGGCGGCGAGCACGATCGCGTCGAAGTCGCCGGCCGCCAGACGCCCGAGCCGGGTGTCGAGGTTGCCGTGCAGGTCGGCCACCTCGAGGTCCTCGCGCAGCGCGAGCAGCTGCGCCCGCCGGCGCAGGCTGCTCGTGCCGACCCGCGCCCCCGGGGGCAGGGCGGCGATCGAGGCGGCACCGCACAGGGCATCGCGCGGATCCTCGCGGGCCGGTGAGCCTGCGATCACGAGGCCGCGGGCGAGCGCGGCCGGCAGGTCCTTCGCCGAGTGCACGGCGAGGTCGACGCTTTGATCGCAGAGCGCAGTCTCGATCGTGTCGACCCAGCGTCGCTTGTCGCCGCTCTCCCCGCGGTCGCCCCCGGTGCGCAGCACGATGATCTCGACCTCCCCTGCGAGCGCACCGGCGACCAGTTCCGCCTGGCGCAGCGCCAGCGGGCTGCCGCGCGTGCCCAGGCGAAGCAGCGGTGGGCGCCCGTGCGCGCCCGGCGTGTCGGGCGCGGCCGCCGGCTGCTCCCCGGGCTCGCTCACGGCTTGCCGCTGCGCAGCTCCCGCACGTTGTCGTGCGCCTCGTCGGCTGCGGCGGCGGCGCGCCCGTCGGCGCCGGCGCGATCCCGCGAGGCGGCGTCGCCGCGGAGGGCGAAGAGGTCGCGCAGCAGCTCGATGCTGCCGTGCGCACGCTCGGCGTCGAGGCTTCGCAGGCGGATCGTAGGTTCGTGCAGCAGCCGCCCCACGACCGCCCGCGCCAGCGCCTCGACGCGCGCCAGATCGCGTGCCGACGCCGACTCCCAGCGCCCCGCGTTCTCCTCGAGCACGGCCTCGACGATGTCCTCGCCGCGCTCGTGCAGCGCGGCGATCGTCGGGCGCACGTCCAGCTCGCCGAGCCACTGCGCGAAGCGGACGATCTCCTGCGCGATGATCTCCTCCGCGGCCGGGACGTCGGCGGCGCGGCTTGACAGGTTGTGGGTGACGGCCGCCTGCAGGTCGTCGATGTCGCGCAGCGTGACGCCCTCCAGCTCGGCACAGAGCGGGTCAATGTCGCGCGGAACGGCGATGTCGATCAGCAGCAGCGGCCGGCCCGCGCGGGCGCGCATCACGAGCTCCAGCTCCTCTTTGCCGACGATCGGATGCGGCGAGGAGGTCGATGCGAGCACGATGTCGGCCGCCTCGAGCGTTTCCGGCAGACGGTCCAGCCCGACCACCGAGCCGCCGAAGCGCTCCGCGACCGAGCGCGCGCGGTCGGCGTGGCGGTTGGCGATGAAGATCGTGGCGACGCCGCGCCCCGCGAGCGCCTGGGCGGTCAGCTCGGCCGTTTCACCGGCGCCGATCACCACTACCGGGCGCCCGCCGAGCACCCCGAGCAGCCGCTCGGCGAGCTCGACCGCCACCGAGGAGAGGCTGACCTGGCGCCGCGCGATCGCGGTCTCCGCGCGCACCCGGCGGCCGGTGTGCAGCGCCGCGCCGAACAGGCGGTTGGTCAGCGGCCCGCTCGTGCCGCTCTCACGCGCGCTCTCGTGGGCGCGCCGGACCTGCCCCTGGATCTCGTGCTCGCCGACGATCATCGACTCAAGGCCGGCGGACACGCGGAACAGGTGCCGCGCAGCGTCGCAGTTGCGCAGCGTGTAGGTCACGGCCGCCAGCTCATCGACGGCGATCTCGGCGTGCGCCGCGAGGCGTGCGAGCAGCATGCTCTCCGCGGCGCTGCCGCCGTCGGCCAGCACGACGTAGAGCTCGGTGCGGTTGCAGGTCGAGATCGCGACGGCCTCGCTGATCGCCGGCTCGACGCATAGCCCGGCGACGAAGCGCGCCGCCTGGCGCTCGGTCAGGGCAACGCGCTCTCGCAGCGCCACCGGCGCGATGCGGTGCGAGATTCCCAGCAGCAGCAGCTCGGTCACAGCTCCTCCCGCTCCTCGCCGGCCCGTCGCCGGCTCTCCGCCAGCTCGGTCAGCTCGCCCAGCTCGCGCTCCATCCGGCTGAGCTTGGTGGCCATGATCGCGAGGTAGATCAGGATCAGCGCGACGAAGGCGGTGTAGGCGCCGGCGACGTAGGGCACGGCCTCGTGCAGCGGGATCTCGAGCAGGCCCGGCACGATCATCGCGCGGCCCCCACGCTGTCGCCGCCGCTGCGGGTCCCGCCGGCGGCGCCTGAGCCGACGTTCAGCGTCGGCACGGCGCTGCGGCGCGGCATCGACTCGTCCTCATCGCCGGTGAGCGCACGCCGCAGCGCCCGCAGCTGGGCGCCGGCGTGCTTGGAGGTCATCTCGTAGCGCCACAGCGTGATCCACAGCAGGGCCATGCTGATCAGCGACAGGTAGAAGACGACCTGAAAGCGCCCGGGCAGGTTCGCGCTGATGTCGCCGAGCACGCGCGGGTGCAGGTAGGCGGTCGAGAGCCGCACGATGACGAAGTTGATCGGCACGAACGCACCCGCGGTGATCGCGAACACCGACGCGTAGCGCGCCTGGCGCTCGGGATCCTCGATCGCGAAGCGCAGCGGCTGGTAGGTCGCGTAGAGCAGCATGATCAGCAGGAACGAGACGAGCGTCGGCTCGCTCCAATCCCACCACACACCCCACGACCCCTTGGCCCAGATCGACCCGCTGACCAGGACGCCGACGCCGAACACCAGCGAGAGGTGGATCGCGACGTAGGAACGCATGTCCCAGCGCGAGTCGCGCGTGCGCAGATGCGCGATCGCGGCCAGGCCGGCGTACACGAATCCGCACAGCGTCACGATCGCGAGCGGCACGTGCAGGTAGAAGATCTTCTGCAGGAAGCCCTGGTTGGCGTCGTCGGGAGCCCAGAAGAAGGCGAGCACGAGCGTCAGCGTGAGCGCTGCGAACGTGGTCAGCGCGAGTGGCCGCAGTCGCTTGCCGTACATCGGTTCAGTCCTCCAGGAGGAAGTCAAAGACCGCGAAGGTGATCAGGGCGAAGACGAGATCATAGAGAGCCAGAGTCAAAAGCCAGCGCAGCGGCAACGCCCCCACGCCGGCGGCCCCGAGCACCGGTGAGGTTGCGCGCGCGGCGCACAGCAGCACCGGCACCAGCAGTGGCAGCGAGATCATCGGGCCGAGCAGGTCGCGCACGCTGGTTCGCACCGCGAGGGCTCCGACCAGCGTGCCGACCACGACGACGCCGAGGTCCCCGAGCGCGAGCACGGCCAGCAGGCTCGGCAGCGCCGGCCACAGCCCGGGCCCGAGCAGCAGCAGCGCGAACGCGGGTACCGCCACCAGCTCGAGCACGAGGAGATAGGCGAGCAGCGTGAGCGCCTTGGAGTACAGCAGCACGCTGCGGTCGGCCGGGGAGAGCAGGAAGCCGTCGAAGCCGCCCTGCTCGGCGTCGGCGACGAACAGCCGGTTGATCCCGAGCATCGCGGCGAACAGCAGCGTGACCCACAGCACGCCGCTCGCCAGATCGCCGCTCAGCGCGTTGCGCTGCAACGCGAAGTGAAACAGCACAAAGGTCGTGACGCTGAACAGCGACATCGCCGGGACCGCCTCGAAGCTGCGCAGCTCGACCCGCAGCTCCTTGCGCAACAGGGCGAGCAGCACGGCGCGCGCGCGTGGGGCCGGAGGCCGCGGCACGACGTCGTCGCTCATCGGTAGAGCTCCGCGAGCGCCGCGCCGTCCAGTTCGCCCGCCGGCGCCAGCATCGCGGCACGCCCGCGCACGAGCCCCAGCACGAGGTCGGACTCGGCCAGCACCCCGGCGGGGTCGTGGCTGACGATCACGCGGGTGCGCCCCGACGCGCGGCCGATCAGCGGCTCGACCAGCTCGGTCGCGGCCGGATCGAGGTTGGCCCGCGGCTCATCGAGCAGCAGCAGTTCCGGGTCGTGCAGCAGCGCGCGGCAGACCGCGACGCGCTGGACCATGCCGCGCGAGAGCGTCCGCAGCGGCTCATCGGCGCGGCGCTCCATCGCGACGGCGCCAAGCAGCTCCTGCGCGCGCTCCTCGCCCGTCAGGCCATGCAGCGCGGCGTGCAGCCTGAGGTTCTCCCGCGCGCTCAGCTCGCGGTAGAGCAGCGGCTCGTGGCCGAGCAGCCCGATCCGCCCGCGGACCGCCCAGCCCTCGGCGGGCAGCGCGTGGCCGAGCACGCGGACCTCGCCGCCGTGAGGTCGAAGCAGCGTCGCGAGCAGCCGCAGCAGGGTGGTCTTGCCGGCGCCGTTTGGCCCGAGCACGGCGAGCGTCTGGCCGGCCGGCAGGCTGAGCGTCACATCGGCCAGCGCGAGGCGCTCGCCGTAGCGCCGCGTCAGTCCGCGCAGCTCAAGCGCCGCCAGGGTCGCCACCCCAGGGCGTCTGCCGGGGGCGCTCGCCGCCCGGGCCGCCGCGCTCCGCCGGTGCGATCAATGAAACGGCCGCACGCACGCGCTGCACGGTAGTGCTCAGGCGCGCCGCGCGCGCTCCCCGCGTGCCTCAGCGGTGGCGGCGGCCGTGGAGCGGTGCGCGCATGTGGACGACGTTGATCGTCGCCGTGCTGGTGTTGCCGAGCTTGTCGATGACCGTCACCTTGATCGTGTGCGGCCCGAGCGCCAGCTTTGCCGCCGACTTCCAGGAGACCGAGCCGCTGAAGCTCGCCGGGAAGTTCTTGGCGACGAAGTGCACGCGCGTCTGCCTGTTCAGCTGGATCGTGATCTCGCGCACGCCGTTGGCCGGGCTGCTCGCGGAGACGGCGATGCGCAGCGCGCCGCTGTAGTGCTGTCCCGGGGTCGGACGCAGGATCTTGATCGCGGGCCCGTTGAAGTCGCCGCAGGCCCCGGTCAGCTGGTCGCCGTTCAGCGACTCCTGCTCCCACGCGGTCCACGCCGGCTTGGGCGAGAAATCGGTGTTCAGCAGGCCGTAGTTGTCGATCGGTGAGGTTGAGTCGGCGCCGTTGGCCATCTCGAACCACATCGCCGCCTTGACGTAGGAGTACTGCGGCTGCGCGAGGCAGTGGTAGGCCTCCTGCAGATAGGTCGCCTGCGTGGCCTCGCTGACACCGCCGAGCTTCTGTCCGGCCCAGGCGCCGGTGTCGCATTCGGCGCTCGTCGATGCCCAGCCGATCTCGGTCATGTAGATCGGCTTCGCGCCGTCGCCGTTGGCGACCATCAGCTGGTGGATGGCGTTGAAGCCGAGGAAGAAGTACTGGTTGATCGTCGTCGTGTTCTTGTTGTATTCGTAGACGTAGGGCGAGGTGATGTTGCAGGCGGTGTCGGTGTGCACCGCGACAGCATCGAAGTAGCCCTCGGCGCCGTCGGCGTAGAGCTCGGTCAGGAAGGCCGGGTCATTGGCGCCGACGATCACCGTCGCAGCGGGGTCGGCGGACTTGATCGCCGGGTAGGTCGCCTTCAGCAGGTCCGCGTACTGGGCGGGCGTGCCGGTCCACCAGTTCGACGAGGCCTCCTCGTTCCAGATCTCCCAAGCCGCGACGCGGCCGTGGAAGGTGTTGACGAGGTAATTCAGGAAGCCGGCGTATTGGGAGGGGTCGACCGGCGGCGCCGAGAGCGAGGTCGAACCGCCGTTGGCCCAGGCGGGCGCTCCGACGACGTCGACGTCGACACTCGTGGCGGCCGGGAGCGAGGCGAAGAAGTTCTGGTAGAGCTGGATCCAACCCGCGCTGTACGCGCCCTGGGTCGGCTCGACATCGCTCCAGACGAGGAACACGCGCACCCAGGCCGGGTGGCTGGCACGGATCAACGCGGCGATCTTCGGCGAGGTCATCTCGGCGTTGGTCGTGATGTTGATGCCGACCGCGGTGGCGCCTGCGGGCGCTGCTGAGGCGAGCGAAGCACCCACCAGCGCAAGCGCGAGCAACGGCAAGAAACGGTGAAGAGCGAATTGCCTCACGCTCCTCCCATCGACCGGGCAGACCGCTTCGCCGCAAAGACTGGGCACAGACTAAGCAGACGTCCGAGCGAGCGAGTCCGGCTTGCTCCGCGATCCTTCGCGCGCAGCGCCATCGCGGCCAGGATAGACCGGCCCGCGCGCCCGAAGTCAGGCTCGCCGGCGCGATTTACCGCAACGTGGGGGAATTAATTCCCCGCGCGCCGCTCAGCCGCCGGCGGCCGCGTGGCCGTGCGCCGCTCAGCCGCCGGCGGCCGCGCGCTTGGCGTCCTCGATCAGCGCCAGCACGCCGCCCTCGTCGCCGTCGCGCAGCAGCGCGATCGGGTCCGGCTGGCCGCCCACGATCGAGTCGAAGAACGCGCGGCGTTCCTGGAAGGTCGGCAGTGTCGCCTTCGCCCAGCCGCGCGCGTCGTTGAGGATCACGGCGAGGCGTGCGTAGTCCTCGCCGAACTGCTCGGCGATCTCGCGCTTCATCCGCTTGGCCAGCGCGGGCGAGGCGCCCGCGGTGGAGATCGCGATCGCCAGCGGCCCGCTGCGCACGATCGCCGGCAGGATGAAGTTGCACAGCGGCGGCACGTCGACGACGTTGACCAGCATCGCGCGCGCCTCGGCGTCCTCGTGCACGGCGATGTTGACCTCGCTGTCGTCGGTCGAGGCGATCACCAGGAACGAGCCCTCGAGGTCGCCCGGCTCATAGCGCCGCTGCTCCCAGGCGATCGAGCCCTCCGCGGCGAGCGCCCGAAGCTCCTCGTGGGCGACCGGCGCGACGAGCGTCACGGCCGCGCCGCAGGTCAACAGCCCCTCGACCTTCTCGAGGCCGACCTCGCCGCCGCCGACGACCAGGCAGCGACGGCCGTCAAGCCTCAGACACGCGATGTAGAACGGCACCGCGAGCATGTCGCGCACGCACGACTGGTCGCAGATCCCGCGCCGGTACTGGCACACGCACTCCTTGCCGGCGTAAGCCTGGGCTGGCATTTCCACAGCTTACGATGACGAGCGTCGATCCTTTGGGGGTGGCGCGGTTGGCGCGGCGTCCGCAATCCCCAAGCAGCCGCCTGCTCGCCCTTCAGCGCCGCCGCGCTCACGGGCCGGGTCCGCTGCCCGCCCGCCCGCGCGCGGCGCGCACCGCTGCGAGCGCCTTGGCGAGTGCGGCCTCGGCCTCGTCCGGCGCATAGAAGCGCGTGCCCTCGAGCCCTTCGGGCATCAGTTCCTGTGGGCTCGTGTGGCCGGGGTGGGAGTGGGGGTAGTCGTAGTCGCCGGCGCCGCGCAGCGCGGGCGGCGCCCGCCGCGCCCCGTCGGTGCGGATCAGTTCGCGTGCGGCGCCGAGCGCCGTGCCGGCGGCGTTTGACTTCGGCGCGAGCGAGAGGTAGATCGCGGCCTGGGCCAGCGCGTAGCTGCATTCCGGCAGGCCGACGTGCTCGACCGCCGCGGCCGCGGCGGTCGCGACGACGAGCGCCTGGGGGTCGGCGTTGCCGATGTCCTCGGAGGCCAGGATGACCATCCGGCGGACGATGAAGCGCGGGTCCTCGCCGCCCTCGAGCATCGTCGCGAGGTAGTAGAGCGAGGCGTCCGGATCGCTGCCGCGCGTCGCCTTGATCCAGGCGGAGATCGTGTCGTAGTGCTGGTCGCCGGCGCGGTCGTAGCGGACCAGGCCGCCGGCGAGCGCGTCGCGGGCGGCGGCGAGGTCGATCCGCGGGCTCGTCGCGGCGGCGCGCTCGAGCGCGCCGAGCGCGATCCGCGCGTCGCCGCCGGAGCGCGCCGCCAGCAGCTCGACGGCGTCCTCGTCGAGCGTCACGCCATCGCCCAGCTCGCCGCGCTCCAGCGCGCGGCGCAGCAGCGTCGCGACATCCTCGGCGCGCAGCGCCTCGAGCTCGTAGACCGTGACGCGCGAGAGCAGCGCGCTGTTGACCTCGAAGCGCGGGTTCTCCGTCGTCGCGCCGATCAGCGTGACGAGGCCCTCCTCGACGGCCGGCAGCAGCGCGTCCTGCTGCGCCTTGTTGAAGCGGTGGATCTCGTCGAGGAAGAAGACCGTCAGGCCGCCACGGTGGCGGGCGCGCTCGATCACGGCGCGGACCTCGGCGCGCCCGGTGTCGACCGCGCTGTGCTCCTCGAACTGCGCGCCGGCCGCCGAGGCGATGATCCGCGCGAGCGTCGTCTTGCCCGACCCGGGCGGGCCGTGCAGGATCATCGAGTGAAGCCGCCCGTGCTCCAGCGCGCGCGCCAGCGGCGCCCCGGCGCCCAGCAGCGCCGGCTGGCCGACCAGCTCATCCAGCGTGGCCGGGCGCATGCGCACGGCGAGCGGGGCCGGCGGGCGCGCGGCGCGCGGATCCTCGAACAGGCGTTCCACGCACTCCAGTATCACCCTAGGATGCAAGCGGTGAGCACGCAGGCGCCCAGCGAGTCCGTCGAGCTGCTGTCGGCGCTGATCCGCTTTGACACGGTCAACCCGCCGGGCAACGAGCGCGCCGCCCAGGAGCACCTCGCCGCGCACCTCACGGCGGCCGGCTTCGCCTGCGAACTGCTCGGGCGAACACCCGAGCGCCCGAACCTGATCGCCCGCCTGGACGGGCCCGCCGACGGCCCCGTGCTTTGCCTGCTCTCGCATGTCGACACGGTGCTCGCGACGGCGTCTGAGTGGTCGCACGACCCCTGGTCGGGAGATCTCGCCGACGGGTTCGTCTGGGGTCGCGGTGCGCTCGACATGAAGTCCCAGACCGCCGCCGAGGTCGCGGCGGCCTGTTCGCTGGCGCGCAGCGGCTGGCGCCCGGCGGCCGGCTCGCTGCTGGTCGTCGTGCTCGTCGACGAGGAGACCGGCGGCGCCGAGGGCGCGCAGTGGCTGACCGCGAACCATCCCGACAAGGTTCGCTGCGACTACCTCGTCAACGAGGGCGGCGGCGGCATCTTCGAATACGCCGGGCGGCGGCTGTACTGCCTGGGCTGCGCGGAGAAGGGCATCTTCCGCTTCGTCGTGCACACCGACGGCGCGGCCGCGCACGCTTCGATGCCGCGTCTCGGCGACAACGCCCTGCTGAAGCTCGCGCCGATCCTGCAGCGCCTGGCCGGCGCGCAGCCCTCCTACCGGCTGACCGCCGAGCCGCGCGCGTTCCTGCAGGCGATCGGCGTGCTCGAGGACGACGACGCCGCGGCGGCACTGGCGCGGGTCGGCGAGGTCGAGCCGCGCCTGGTTCCGCTGATCGAGCCGTGGCTTGGCGTGTCGCTCGCGCCGACGCGCATCTTCGCCTCGGAGAAGATCAACGTGATCCCCTCGCACGCGCGTCTCGCGGTCGACTGCCGCGTGCCGCCGGGACTGGGGGAGGAGGCGGCGCTCGAGGCGATCGAGGAGGTCCTCGGTCCGCCCGGCCCCTACCGCCTGGAATGGACCGAGCGGGTGATGGGCAACCGCTCGCCGATCGACTCGCCGCTGACCGGCTTCATCCGCCGCTGGATCGCCGAGCAGGACCCGACGGCAATCTGCGTGCCGACGGTGCTGCCGGGCTTCACCGACTCGCGCACCTTCCGCGACGCCTTCCCCGACCTCGCCGCCTACGGCTTCTTCCCCCACCGCTTCACCACCAAGTTCGACACCGATCACCTGATCCACGGCGCCGACGAACGCATCGACGTGCGCGACCTCGAGTTCGCGACCGCCTTCTTCGGCGATCTGGCGCTCGAGTTGCTCGGCTCGCCCGCCTGAGGAGGGGGCAATCCGCTCCCCGGGCGAAGGGAGTTTTGTCACCTCCGGGTGGTGCTGCGCTACTCCAGTCGGGCGCCAGCGGCGCCGATAAGGTTCGTCCGTGCTGATCGCGAGCTGGTGGGCCAACTTCGAGGCGTGGGCGTACAACGCGGCGCCGGTCTTCGAGATCTTCTTCGTCTTCGCGATCGTGGCGATCCTGGTGCTGCTGCTGCGCCAGATGCCCCGCACCAAGCCGCAGGAGATCAAACCCGAGTCCGACAGCTCGGTCGGCTGGGAGGACATCGCCGGCGTCGAGGACGCCCGCGCCGAGCTGCAGGAGATCGTCGAGTTCCTCTCCGCCCCCGAGCGCTTCGCGAAGCTGGGTGCGCGCGTCCCGCGCGGCGTGCTGCTGCACGGACCGCCGGGGACCGGCAAGACGCTGCTGGCGAAGGCCGTGGCGCACGAATCCGGCGCCCGCTTCTACGCCCAGTCGGCGTCCGGGTTCGTCGAGATGTTCGCCGGCCTCGGCGCGGCGCGCGTGCGGCGGCTGTTTCGGATCGCGCGCAAGAACCAGCCTTCGATCATCTTCATCGACGAGCTCGACGCGGTCGGCGGCCACCGCGGCTTCGGCGTCACCGGCGAAAAGGACCAGACGCTCAACCAGCTGCTGATCGAGATGGACGGCTTCCGCTCGCAGGACCGCCTTGTCGTGATCGCGGCGTCGAACCTGCTCGACAAGCTCGACCTTGCGCTGCTGCGACCCGGGCGCTTTGACCGCCAGATCTACGTTTCGCCACCCGACGTCCATGCGCGCGAAGCGATCCTGCGCGTGCACGTGCGCAACAAGCCGATCGGCGACGTCGACTTCGAGATGGTCGCGCGCCAGACCGCCGGGCTGACCGGCGCCGACCTGGCGAACATCTGCAACGAGGCGGCGATCTTCGCCGCGCGGCGCGCCGGGCACGAGCTTGCGAACGAGGACTTCGACCATGCGCTCGAGCGGGTGATCGCCGGGACGCAGTCGCGCCGCGTGCTCAACGAGCACGAGAAGGAGGTCGTCGCCTACCACGAGGCCGGTCATGCGCTGGTCGCCGAGATGCTGCCGGCCGTGGACCGCGTGCACCGCGTCTCGATCGTGCCGCGCGGGCGCGCGCTCGGCTACACGCTGAACCTGCCCGACGAGGACCGCTACCTGAAGACCCGCGAGGAGCTGCTCGACCAGATGACGATGCTGCTGGGCGGCCGCGCCGCCGAGCAGCTCGTGTTCGGGGCGGTCTCGACCGGCGCCGCCGACGACCTGCGTCGCGCCTCCGAGGTCGCCGGGGCGATGATCACCGACTACGCGATGGGCACGACGGTCGCCGTCACCGGACGCGGCTCGCCGATGGACGAGCGCGTCTCCGAGCAGACGCTGCGCCTGCGCGATGAGGAACGCGAGGAGCTGCTGCACTCCGCCCGCGCCGCGGCGATGCGCCTGCTGAGCGCCAACCGCGCGACGCTCGACGAGCTCGCCGCGGAGCTGCAGGAGCAGGAGGTGCTCGAGCGCGCCGCGATCGAGCGCATCGTCGCCCACGCCGTGCCGCCTCGCCCGCGCCTCGCCGCCGCCAGCCGGCAGGGCGAGCCGACGGACGCCTGACCAGGCCGGCCCACGCCCACGCCGCCGCGTAGAATCCTGCGTGGTGTTCGAGCGCGTGGACCACATCGGGATCGCCGTCGAGGAGCTCGACGGCGCCGTCGAGCGCTACCGAGACAGTTTCGAGATGGAGCTGCTGCACCGCGAGGTGCTCGCGCACGACCGCGTTGAGGCGGCGCTGATGGGCTCGGGAACGGGGCGCATCGAGCTGCTCGCCCCGCTCGAGGCGGACACGCCGCTCGGGCGCTTCCTGGCCCGCCGCGGGCCCGGGATACACCACGTCGC
Organism: Solirubrobacteraceae bacterium; assembly: GCA_049522915.1. Taxonomy (GTDB): domain Bacteria; phylum Actinomycetota; class Thermoleophilia; order Solirubrobacterales; family Solirubrobacteraceae; genus Palsa-513. Next base: position 21,171 of record JBEKNK010000008.1, read on the forward strand.
CTATGCCGTCGCCGACATCGACGCGACGCTCGAGACGCTCGCGGGGCGCGACGTCGAGCTGATCGACGCGGCGGCGCGCCGGGGCCTGGCCGACACGCGCGTCGCCTTCGTGCATCCGCGGGCGACGGGCGGCGTGCTGACCGAGCTGGTGCAGATGGAGCCGGAGTGAGCGCGCCCCGCCACCACAAGGTCTCGATCGGCTTCGCGGGCGGCCAGGTGCTGGCGGTGCGCGTCGCCCCCGACGCCCTCAAGGGACTGACCGACGGACTCGGCGGCGATACGAAATGGGTCGAGCTGGCGCTGGAGGACGGCTCGGTCAGCATCGATCTTGCCCAGGTCGCCTACGTGCGCGTCGATTCCGACGAGCCGCGCGTCGGCTTCGGTGCCTGAGCGCCGCAGCGGCGGGCGCCGGATGCAGTCCGCCGACCTCGCCCTGCTGCGCGCCGCGCGCGGCAGCGCCCACACGCCCGAATGCGACCGCGCCGTCGCGGCCTTCTCCGCGCTCGGCCAGCACGCGGCAATCTGGCTCGCCTTCGGCGCCGGCGCGTCGGTCTTCGCGGCGCCCGCCGAGCGCCGCGCCTGGCGCCTCGCGACCGCGACGGTCGCCGGTTCCTACGCCTTCAACACGGCGCTCAAGTTCGCCGTGCGTCGCCCGCGCCCCCAGCTCGAAGACCTGCCGCCGCTGATTGCGACGCCGACGCAGCTGAGCTTCCCGAGCGCCCACGCGACCAGCTCCTTCGCCGCGGCGCGCGTGTACTCGGCCGCCGGCGCGCCGGCGCTGCCGCTCTACCTGCTGGCCGCCGGCCTGGCCGCCTCCCGCGTCTATCTCGGCGTGCACTACCCCTCCGACGTGATCGCCGGCGTGGCGCTCGGCAGCCTGATCGGGTGCCTCGCGGCGGTCGCGGGCGACGAGCCCGCGGACGCGGCGGCGGCGGGGGACCACACCGCCGGCTCCCGATGAGGATCGGCATCGTCGGCATGCCGAATGCCGGCAAGTCCTCGCTCTTCAACGCCCTGACGCGCGCCGGCGTCCCGGCCGCCAACTACCCGTTCACGACGATCGAGCCCAACGTCGCCGTTGTCGCGGTCGCCGACGAGCGGCTCGAGCGCCTCGCGGAGCTGCTGCACGCGAGCGAGGTCGTGCACGACACGATCTACTTCCACGACATCGCGGGCCTGGTCGCCGGTGCGCACAGGGGCGAGGGGCTCGGCAACCGCTTCCTCGCCAACATCCGCGAGACCGACGCGATCGTCCACGTCGTGCGCGCCCACGAGGACTCGAGCGTCGTGCATCCGCAGGGCCGCGTCGACCCGCTCGCCGACATCGAGACGATCGAGACCGAGCTGATGCTCGCCGACCTCGAGCAGGCCGAGCGCCGCGTCGGGCGCGTGACGCGCGTCGCCCGCGGCGGCGACCGCGCCGCGATCGCCGAGCTCGAATGGCTGGAGCGCGTCGTCGCGGCGCTCGCCGCCGGGCGGCCCGCCCGCAGCGTCCCGCCGCCCCCCGACGCCGGTGATGGCCCGCGCTCGCTCGGCCTGATCACCGCCAAGCCGGTGCTGTTCGTCGCCAACATCGACGAGGGCTCGGACGTCGTCCCCGAGGCGATCGCCACCTACGCGCAGGACCAGGGCGCGGGCGCCGTGGCGGTCTCGGCGCGCCTGGAGTCAGAGCTCGCCGAGCTCGAGGCGGATGAGGCGGCCGGGATGCGCGCGGAGATGGGGGGCGGCGAGGCGGGCCTGCAGCGCGTGGTCCGCGGCGCCTTCGAGCTGCTCGAGCTGATCGCCTTCTTCACCGTCGGGGAGGCCAAGCCGGCGCAGTCCTGGCACCTGCGCCGCGGCCTGAGCGCCTGGCACGCCGCGGGGGAGATCCACTCCGACATCCAGCACGGCTTCGTCCGCGCCGAAGTCGTCGACTGGGCGGCGCTGATCGAGGCGGGCGGCTACGCCGGCGCGCGCGATCGCGGCACGCTGCGCCTGGAGGGCCGCGACTACGTGATGCGCGACGGCGACGTGATCACAGTCAAGTTCACGCCGTGAGCGTGGGAGATCGCGCCGTGAGTGCGGGAGATCGCGCCGTGCCCGCGAGCCCCGCCACGCTCGCGCCGCGAGCGCGGCCGCGCTCGCCGTGGTAGGACTGTCCGATCGCCGCTGAGCCGACCCAGCACGACGCTCCCTACCTGGACGCGATCCGCGACTACGCCGCGCGCAACACGGCGCGGATGCACATCCCCGGACACAAGGGGGGCGCGGGCGCGGACCCGGGCCTGGTCGAGGTGATCGGGCTCGCCGCGCTGGCACACGACATCCCCGGACTCACCTGGGGGATCGACATCGGCCCTTCGCCGACGCCGTTCGAGCAGGCGCAGCGCCTGGCCGCTGAGGCCTGGGGCGCGGCGCGCGCCTGGTTTCTGGTCAGCGGCGCCTCGCAGGGCAACCTCGCCGCCGGGATCGCGCTCGCGCATTACGGCGACGAGGTCGTGCTGCAGCGCAACGGCCACTCGAGCACGATCGACTCACTCGTGCTCTCCGGCCTGCGCCCGACGTTCGTCGCGCCGGAGATCGACCCGGAGCTCGGGATCGCCCACGTGATCACACCCGAGACGCTCGACTGCGCGCTGCGCGAGACCCCACGGGCGGTCGGCGCCTGGATCGTCTCACCGACCTACTTCGGCTCGGCCGCCGACGTGCGCGGACTGGTGGCGGTCGCCCACGGCCACGGCGTGCCGCTGGTCGTCGATGAGGCCTGGGGAGCGCACATGGCCTTCCACGAGGACCTGCCCGAGCACGCGCTCGCCGCCGGCGCCGACCTCGTCATCTCGAGCACCCACAAGATCGTCGGCAGCCTCGGCCAGTCGGCGATGCTGCACCTGGGCAAGGGCTCGCGCCTGGACGCCGACGTCGTCGACCGCACCGTGACGCTGACCGAGTCGACGAGCCCGAGCTCGCTGCTGTTCGCGTCGCTTGACGCCCAGCGCCGGCTGGTCGCGACGCGCGGGCACGAGCTGATCGCCGAAAGCGCCCGTGTCGCCAATGAAGCCCGCGAGCAGATCCGCGCGATCCCCGGCCTCGACGTCCTCGACGATCGCTTCATCGGCCGCGCCGGCGTGTTCGCCTACGACCCCCTGCGCCTCGCCGTCGACGTGCGCGGGCTGGCCGTCGACGGCCACGAGGTCGCGCGGATGCTGCGCGAGATCGGCGACATCCATCTCGAACTGGCCGGCGAGAACGTCGTCGTCGGCGTGTTCGGCATGGGCGATCCCTCGTCGGCGTTGGCGGAGCGCTTCGTCGCCGGTCTTCGCGTTGTGGCTGAGCGCGTGGGGCTGGACGAGGGCGGCAAGGCCGCCACCTTCGCGCCCGCGCCACCGTGGGGAGAGCTCGTGATGACACCGCGCGAGGCCTTCCTCGGGCGCCAGGAGAGCGTGCCGGCCGCCGACGCCGTCGGCCGCGTCGCCGCCGAGTCGCTCGCCACCTACCCGCCCGGGATCCCCAACGTGCTGCCCGGCGAGCGTCTGACCGCCGAGACGCTCGACTACATCCAGCGGACGCTGAAGCTCGGCGGCAGCGTGCGCGGCGCGAGCGATCGTCTGCTGCGCACCGTGCGGGTGGTGGCGGAGGGCGAGTGAGCGGCTCTGACGGCGCGCGCCTGTCGGCGGTCAAGTAGGCTAGCCGCGCTTGCGTCACCTGACAGCCTGGGAGGGTTCGTCGTGAACACCACCGTCTTTCGCTCAACGTTCGCCCGCATCGTCGTGCTCGCGGCGCTGGCCGCCGTCGCGGTCTTCGCGACGAGCTCATCGGCCGCCACGTCGGTCGACAAAGCTGCGGCCGCCTTGGTCCCCGCGAACATCAAGGCGAAGGGCACGCTGATCGTGGCAGCCGACGCGAGCTACGCGCCCAACGAGTTCATCGGCTCCGACGGGCACACCGTCGTCGGCATGGACCCCGACCTCGCGAACGCGCTGTTCCCGCTGCTCGGCCTGAAGGTGAAGATCGTCAACGCCACCTTCGGCACGATCATCGCCGGTATGCTCGGCGGCAAGTACGACATCGGCATGTCGTCGTTCACCGACACCAAGGCGCGCGAGAAGCAGGTCAACTTCGTCGACTACTTCGAGGCCGGCACCTCGTTCTTCGAGAAGTCCTCGGGCGGGCCGGCGGTCACCAATCTCGCCAGCATCTGCGGGCTGACCGTGTCGGTTGAAACCGGAACGACCGAGCGCACCGACGCGCTCGGCCAGGCGACAAAGTGCACGAAGGCCGGCAAGAAGCCGGACACCGTCCTCAGCTTCAACACCCAGACCGAGGCCAACCTGGCGCTGCATAGCGGCCGCGCGCAGATCAGCATGGCCGACTCCCCGGTCGCGGGCTATCAGGTCGCGCAGTCCCACGGCGCCTTCAAGCTCGTCGGTCAGAGCTACGGCGTCTCGCCGTACGGGATCGCGGTACCCAAGGCGGACGGCACGCTCGACAAGGCGATCCTGGTGGCGCTCAAGCAATTGGTCGCGAACGGCCAGTACGCGGCGATCATGAAGAAGTGGGGCCTGCAGTCGGGGTCCGACACCCACCCGGCGCTCAACGGGGCGATCTCCTGAGTTAGATAGGCCGCTCGCGTGGCCACGGGGCCGCCCAGCGCTCGCCAGCCCACCGCAGAGGACATAAAGGCCGTCCCCGTGCGCCATCCGGGGCGCTGGGTCGCGGCTGCGATCGTCGTCCTTATTGCGGTCTCGATCGTCCATTCGATGGCGACCAACAAGAACTTCGGCTGGTCGCAGGTCGGGCACTTCCTGTTCGACAGCCGGATCACGGCCGGCGTCGTAACCACGATCGAGCTGACGATCGCGGCCCAGGCGCTCGGGGTCGTGCTCGGCATCCTGCTCGCCGTGATGCGCCTCTCGCCGAACCCGCTGGTCTCGCTCGGCAGCTGGCTGTACATCTGGTTCCTCCGCGGCACACCGGTGATCGTGCAGCTGACCTTCTGGTACGTCGGCATCTCCGCGCTCTACCCGACGATCAATCTCGGCATCCCGTTCGGGCCGCAGTTCATCCACATCAACGCGAACAGCGCGATCAGCGGCTTCACGGCGATCGTGCTCGCCCTCGGCCTCAACGAGGGCGCCTACATGTCGGAGATCGTCCGCGCGGGAATCATCTCCGTCGACGAGGGTCAGACCGAGGCCGCCCATTCGCTCGGCATGACGCGCCTGCAGACGATGCGCCGGATTGTGCTGCCCCAGGCGATGCGCGTGATCATCCCGCCGACCGGCAACGAGACGATCTCGATGCTGAAGACGACCTCGCTGGCGGTCGTGGCCGCCGGGACCGAGTTGTTCTCGCAGAGCCAGAACATCGCCAGCGCAAACTTCGAGGTCATCCAGCTGCTGATCGTCGCGTCGCTGTGGTACCTCGCGCTGACCTCTGTCCTCTACGTCGGCCAGTACTACCTCGAGCGCCACTACGCGCGCGGCAGCTCGCGAGAGCTGCCGCCGACGCCGTGGCAGAAGATCCGCCGCGGCGTGTTCTCCTTCGGCCACGACCCGGTCGCGCTCGGCGAGCTTGGCGCTCCCCGCCACGAAAGCAAACCGTTCCTGCCGTGATGGCCGAGCCGATGGTCAAAGCCGAGGGCGTGCACAAGAGCTTCGGGCGTCTCGAGGTGCTGCGCGGCATCACGCTCGAGGTCGCCCGCGGCGAGGTGATGTGCATCATCGGCCCGTCCGGCTCAGGCAAGTCGACCTTTCTTCGCACGATCAACCATCTCGAGAAGATCAACCGCGGCCGGCTGTGGGTCGACGGCTCGCTGGTCGGCTACGTCCAGCGTGGCGACCGGCTGCACGAGCTGCCCGACAAGGAGGTCGCGACCCGCCGCGCAGAGATCGGCATGGTCTTCCAGCGCTTCAACCTCTTCCCGCACAAGACGGCGCTCGAGAACGTGATCGAGGCGCCGCGCATGGTTCGTGGCGTTTCCAAGTCCCAGGCGGTGGAGGACGCGACGGCCCTGCTTGAGCGCGTCGGCCTCTCCGACAAGCTCGCGAGCTACCCCTCCCAGCTCTCCGGCGGCCAGCAGCAGCGCGTCGCGATCGCCCGCGCGCTGGCGATGAAGCCGAAGCTGATGCTGTTTGACGAGCCGACCTCGGCGCTTGACCCCGAACTGGTCGGCGACGTGCTCGACGTGATGCGCGACCTCGCGCGCGAGGGCATGACGATGGTCGTCGTGACGCACGAGATGGGCTTCGCCCGCGAGGTCGCCGACAAGCTCGTCTTCATGGACGGCGGCGTCATCGTCGAAGCCGGCGATCCCCGCGAGGTGCTCGCAAACCCCCAGCACGAGCGCACGAGGCTGTTCCTCTCGAAGGTCCTCTAGGTTCAGGGGCTCCGCCTGCCGGCTGCGCCTGGTTTCCCCTGCGGCCGCCTCAGTCCTGCTCGAGCCGCTTCGCCAGCGCGTTCATCCCGAGCGCTCGCGCCGCCACCGCGCCACCGCCCCGGTCGGTCGCCCCGTCCGCCGGACGCTCCACGGCCACGTCCTGGAGCACCGCGATCTCGCGAAACGCCCGCAGCTGCTCGGCCTGCTCGATCAGCGCCTCCGCGATCCGCGGGCGCAGCTCACCCGCCGCGGCGAGCACACCCTCGAGCGTTCCGTACTGCGCAAGCAGCGTCGCCGCCGTCTTTGCGCCCACTCCACGCGCTCCCGGCAGCCCGTCGGAGGGGTCGCCGCGCAGCGCGATCAGGTCGGGGATCTGCTCGGGCGCGACGCCCGAGCGCGCCAGCACCTCGGCGGCGTCAATCACCCCTGGCGGTCCGTCGCGGCGCAGCTCGACCACCTGCGTTGCATCGTCCACGGCCTGGAAGAGGTCGCGGTCGCCAGAGCAGATCAGCGTGCGCCCGCCGGCGGCGCCCTCGGCGCGCGAGAAGGACCACATCAGGTCGTCGGCCTCGAGCTCCTCGTGCGCGCGCACGCTCCAGCCGAAGGCGTCGAGCAGCGCCGGCGCGCGATCCCACTGCGCGCGCAGCTCGGCGGGCATCGGCTCGCGGCGGGCGTGGTAGGGCGGGTAGAGCGCGACGCGGTAGGCGGCCTCCTCGGCGCCCAGGCAGCAGGCCACGGCGCGCGGATCACACCAGTCGACGAGCGCGAGGATCGTGTTCAGCGTGCCGAGCAGCGCGCCGACGCGCTCCCCGCCGGCGCCGCGGATCGAGCTGGGCAGGCCGAAGTGCGAGCGGTAGAGCAGCCAGGGGACATCGAGCGCGAGCAGCGGGCCGCTCATCCGCTCGGCCCGACCGCCCCGCCGTCGGTTGAGCCCGTCGGTCCGGTGCTCGTGGTCGTGCCCGTCGCGCCCGTCAAGCCGGTCGGTCCGGGGTTGGCGGCCGGCGCGACCGCGCCGCCGCCCGTCGAGCCCACGGTCGCCGCCGGCGTGCTCGTCGTCGCGTGCGAGAGCGAGGTCGGCCGCGCGCAGGCGCGGTCCCAGCCGGAGGCGACGGTCGCGAGTGAGGAGCTGATCGTGAAGCAGGCCCAGCTGCTCTGCAGGCCGAGCGCGGTCTCGAGCGTCGTGCCGCTCACCGTCGTCGTGCCTGCGCTGCCGACCAGCTGCGCGGAGACGATCCGCGGCGAGACGCCGCGCCGCGTCACGTCGATCGCTTCGAGGGTCCCCTGAACCAGGCCGCGCAGCCGGTGGTCGGCCTCGCCGACCGACATCGTGATCGGGCCGAAGCGGGTCGCGTCGTAGGGGTCCAGGACGGCGGTCAGGTAGGGCTCGGGCGCCACGCCGGCGAAGACGTTCTGGACGTCCTCGGTCGCCCCGCCCGAGCTCGCGAAGTAGTAGGTCACGACCGGCCGCCCGCCGTAGGTCACGACCTCGCCGGTGGTCGCCACGACGGCGGCGTCGGTCGAGGGCGCCTCGGCGTCGTAGCCGCCGTACTCCTGCGAGCGCGTGTCGGCGTAGAGGTCGAAGCCCTGCTGCGGCGGGCTTGCGACGGCGTAGGTGCGGGCGGCGATCGCCTGCGCCTCAAGCTCCGCCGCCGGCCAGTTGGAAGGGCTCTCGGCCGGCACGACCCCGCGCAGGTAGGCCTCGAGCCCCAGGTGGTTGATCACGTCGAGGCGGGAGCCCCTCAGAACGAGATCCAGACTGCCGCGGTAGCGGCCATTGATAACCCCGGTCGACGCGGCGCCGTCGAATCTGATCGGGATCGCGCTGGTGATCAGCAGCGGCGCCGGGAGGTAGCTGAGCAGCCGGCCCTGGTCGCTCTCCAGCGCGATCTCCCCGTTGCCCGCGCTCGTCGCGATGTAGGTGCGATCGCCGATCAGCGGGCGCGTGCCGGCGCGCGTCGCGCCCGAGAAGACGACGCTGCGCAGCCGCGACTGCAGCAGCACGCTGATCGAGTGCTCGCTCGCGAGGCGCCCGACGGTTGTCCCCGTGTAATAGTGGGCAAGGATCTCCCGCGCGCTGTAGCCATGCAGCGCGAGACCAGCCGCCCCGGTTTGACTCATTCCCACGCCATGACCGTCACCCGCCCCGTCGATTACGAGAACGGGCGCAGCAGCGTGCGCTCCCTGCGCTCCCGCCAGCGCGCCGGCGAGGGCGAGGGTTGTTGCGGCATGACGCCAACCCACCATTCCCAAGGTAGCCCATGATCGAGTCCGAAGTGATAGGCAGAGCCCCAAAGGAATTGTTTATTGCAGGCGCCTGGCGGCCCGCGCGCTCGGGTGCGCGCCTGGCGGTCGAGGACCCGGCGACCGGCGAGGCGCTGTGCGAGATCGCCGACGCGGGTACGCAGGACGCCCTCGACGCGCTCTCGGCGGCCGCCGACGCGCAGGCCGCCTGGGGCGCTCATCCGCCGCGTGAGCGGGGCGAGATCCTGCGCCGCGCGTTCGAGCTGATCAGCGAGCGCACCGACGAGTTGGCGATGCTGATGAGCCTCGAGATGGGCAAGTCGCTGGTCGAGGCGCGCGGCGAGGTCGCCTACGCCAACGACTTCCTGCGCTGGTTCAGCGAGGAGGCGGTCCGGATCCGCGGCTCGTACTCGGTCAGCCCAAACGGCCGCGCGCGCCTGCTGACGATGCGCCAGCCGGTCGGCCCCTGCCTGCTGATCACGCCCTGGAACTTCCCCCTCGCAATGGGGACGCGCAAGATCGGCCCGGCGCTCGCCGCGGGCTGCACGATGGTCGTCAAACCGGCCAAGCAGACTCCCCTCTCGATGCTCGCGCTGGGGGCGATTTTCTCTGAGGCCGGCCTCCCGGCCGGGGTTTTGAACATCGTCACGACCTCACACGCCGGCGCGGTCACCGACCCGCTGTTTGACGACCCGCGCCTTCGCAAGCTGTCCTTCACCGGTTCGACCGAGGTCGGCCGCCGGCTCGCGGCGCGCGCGATGGACCGTGTGCTGCGCGTCTCGATGGAGCTCGGCGGCAACGCCGCGCTGCTCGTCTTCGAGGACGCCGACCTCGAGCTCGCGATCGACCAGACGATGATGGCGAAGCTCCGCAACATGGGCGAGGCGTGCACGTCCGCCAACCGCATCTACGTCGCCGCGCCGGTCGCCGAGGAGTTCGCGCGGCGGATGGCGGCGCGGATGGAGCAGCTGCGTCTCGGCCGCGGCGTCGACCCCGACACCGACATCGGCCCGCTGATCGACGCCGTCCAGCGCGACAAGGTGCACGAGCTCGTCACCGACGCGGTGGAGCGCGGCGCGAGCGTCCTGACCGGCGGCGGTCCGCTCGACGGGCCCGGCTACTTCTACCGCCCGACGGTGCTGACCCACGTCGCCGACTCATCGCGTGTGCTCAGCGAGGAGATCTTCGGCCCCGTCGCCCCGATCGTCAGCTTCGAGACCGAGCAGGAGGCGATCGCCAAGGCCAACGACACCGAGTTCGGCCTGATGGGCTACGTCTTCACCCGCGACCTGGGCCGCGCCCTGCGCGTCGCCGAGGCCCTCGACACCGGCATGGTCGGCGTCAACCAGGGAGTCCCGTCAAACACGGCTGCGCCCTTCGGCGGGGTCAAGCAGTCGGGGTTCGGCCGCGAGGGCGGGGCCGAGGGAATCGATGAGTACCTGTCGGTGAAATATGTGGGGATCGGGGTGTAGGGGGGTCGGTCGCGGACATGGCACAAGTCTCATTACGCTTAAAGCGCACGAGCGCGCGTTTTGCCCCGCGCGGCGCGCCGCTCGTTACCGATTGACACGCTGAAAAACGTGTGCGACGCTTCTCGTGTCGGGATGTCTGGGGTGGGGGAGGTGCCAACGTGGCGCGGTTGGGAGTGAGATCTCGGGGTGTGCGGGCGCGATGGACGGCATTCGCGCTGGGCGCCTGCGTCGCGCTCGGTTTCACCGGTCTCGTGGTCACGCCAAACGTGGTTGCGAGCACCGCGCGGGTGGCCGCATACGTGGCCGGCCTGGGGACTGGACCGGGATATTGTGCGGGCGCCGGCGGATTCACGCTCCGCGGCTCCCCGAGCATCGACGACGTGTATCCGTGCGGGCCGCTACCGCTCAACAACGGCGAGTACGGTCCGGGCATCCCCACGTTCTGGCCGGGGTCGGCCTCCTCGCACGCTGCCGGCGGCTTCCAGTGCACCGAGTTCGCCCAGCGCTTCCTTTACGTCCGTTCCCACGGCGATCTCAATCCGTTCGGCGATCTGTCCGGGCAGTCGTTTGCGAACATCGCCGCCGGCAGGTTTCACTTCACGGTCACCTCGTCGACGTCGGGATCGCTGCCGGCTGTCGGCGACATCATCAGCGAGGCGGCGAGCTCCTACGACGCCAACACCAACAGCGGCGGGCCTGGAGACGTCGCGGTCGTCACCTCGGTGGGAGGCGGCAAGATCGAGATCCTCGGCGAGAACGACACGTCAAATGGCTACAACTACATCACGATCAACGGCCCGACGAACTGGGTCATCAACCCCAAATCGCAATATCAGTACACCTACTTCCAGTGGTTCAACCCTGCGCAGTTCGTTTCGCCGACGATCGGCCAGCCGTATGAGGCGGCTTTCCAGGCAAACACTCAGTACATGTACGTGTTCGGAACGGCCGAGAAGGCAAACACGCTGCAGGGTATGAAGGCGGGAACGAATCCGGCGATCGCGCAGCTACCGACCGGGGGTTATGAGGAGGCGTTCCAGGCCAACACCGGCGCCCTGATTGTCGTCGGGTCCGGCGGGAACATCAACACCCACCTGCCGATGATGCCGGGCACCAGTCCCGCGATCGCTGCGGCGCCGAACGGCACCTTTGAGGTTGCCTACCAGTCGACCAACGGCGATCTCTACACCTACTCGCGGTCCGCCGGCGCTGTCAACCTCAAGCAGGGCATGAAGGCGGGCACCAGCCCGGCGATCGCCTACGTGCCCGCCGCTGACGGCTATGAGGAGGCGTTCCAGGCCAACACGGGCTACCTGCTCGATGTCGGCGCGGCCGGGAACGTCGACACGTTGCAGGGGATGATGGCCGGTACGAGCCCGTCGATCGCCGCAGCGCCAAGCGGCGGCTTCAAGGATGCGTTCCAGGCCAACACGGGCTACCTCTACACGGCCGCGTCGCCGCCTGGCGGGGCCGTGAACCTGATGCAGGGGATGAAGCCCGGTACGAGCCCGTCGATCACCTACGTGGCCGGCGCGGGTTACGAGGTGGCCTTCCAGGCCAACACGGGCTATCTGCTCGCGATCGGCGCGGCCGGGAATGTGAATACACGGCAGGGCATGATGGCGGGCACAAGCCCCGCGATCACGGCGTCACCGGGCGGCGGCTACGTCGCGGCGTTCCAGGCGAATACCGGCAACCTGTACACGTACGCCTCCGCCGGCGGCCCCGCGAATCTGCAGCAGGGAATGAAGGCCGGCACAAGCCCGGCCATCGCCCCGTGAAAGCGGGGCCCGGCTCAGGGCACATGCACGACTCCCGCGGCGAGACCGGCGCCAGCGCCGGTCGCGCGGTCGCTGCGAGCAGGCCAACGCGCCAGCAATCCGGCGCAGCTATGGCGAGCTCAGGCGATTGTGGCGGGGAGTCTGGTGGCGCAGCCTACCCGCCGGCTTCTGCGGGGAGCCGGACGGCCTCGAGTTGGCGGCCGCGTCGGCGTGCTGCCCCCACACGCGCCGATCATCCCGACCGCCAAGCAACCGATCAGACCTGAGGCCAACCGGGCGCATCGAGTCGCGCCCGGTCTCGATTGGCGCAGCATTGCCGCCAGCATAGAGAAGCCTCAAACGCGGTTCTGGCTCTGCCAGACAATCCTCAGGCCGAAAGGCGTGCGAGCTCTCCGTCGACAAACCGCTGACCGGCGCGCGCGGTCTCGAGACGAAAGGCGCGCAGCGTGACCTCGCCGGGCTCCTCGCTGACCGGCTCGCCCTTCAGCCCCCGGATCGTCTCGGCCAGGATTGCGAGCTGAGCTTCCAGCAGCGGCGTGCTGTCAATTCCCGATCGCTGTGCGAAGAGCAGCTTCAGCAGCAGCGCCGAGCGCAGGTCGCGGACGTGGACGACCGGTTCGCGAAGCCAGCGCCCAAACGCGCGCCGGCCGGTCGTGGTGACGTGCAGGAGCGTGCGCGGGGAGCCGCGAGCCCCCGTCTCGACGCCGGCGCGCTCAACCAGCCCGGCATCGATCGCCAGCCCGACGGCGCGATAGACGAGGGCTCGGCGGATCGACCAGACGCGACCGATCTCCCCCTGCGGCGCAGTGGCGCGAACGAGCGTCCAGCCGTGCGTGTCCCCTTCGCAGAGCAGGCCGAGGATCACCCAGCCATCGAGTGACACCTGCTGCGCGCCGGCCATCCCTCGACGCTACCGCGCGGGCGTCGCAAGCGCCAGTCGGCCGCCGCTGGTCAGTCCCGTGCGGCCCGCCGGCGCAGACGCGCGGCAGGCGATGTATCGTCAGGTCATGACTAAACGGCCCGTTTGGCGGGCAGCAAACACCCAGGAGGAGGCAGTATGCGATTGAGCATCATCGCCACGAAGCGAGGCTTGGCTGCCGTCGCGATGGCCGGTGCGATCGGGGCCTGTGCCACGCTGGCGAGCTCGGCGGCGACGGGGCACGCAGCGCCTGTTGCGCGCGCCGCGCACGTCAGGTTGAACATCCTCGGGGCCGCGTCTCTGTCAAATGTCTTTCCGGAGATCGCGCCACTCGAGAACTACACGTTCAACGGCTCTGGGGCGCTGGAAACCGACATCGAGCAGGGCGCACCGGCCGACGTCTACGCCGCCGCGAACGCCAAGGATCCCGAGCAGCTGTTCCAGATGGGTCTGGTGGATCAGCCGGTCGAGTTTGCGACCAACCTTCTGGTGATGATCGTGCCGAAGGACAATCCGGCGCACATCACCTCGGTCGCCGACATCACGAAGCCCGGCGTGAAGATAGTCGTGTGCAATGTCACGGTCCCCTGCGGCGACTATGCTGCGACGGCCTTTGCCAACCTCGGTATCACGGCCGCCGCCGACAACAACATTGTCAGCGAGGAGACCGATGTGACGCAGGTAGTGGCGCAGATTGCAGCGGGCGACGGCGACGTCGGCTTCGTCTACGTCACCGACGCCATCGCGGCAAAGGGCAAGGTCAAGGCGATCCTGCTTCCGGCCGCGGCGATGCCGCACACGCAGGACTTCATCGCAGTGGTGAAGGACTCGCCGAATCTGGCGGCGGCGCAGGCGTTCGTCAAGCTCGTGCTGTCCGCGAAGGGCCAGAGGATTCTCAGGGCCGCGGGCTTCGGCAAGGGGTAGGTTGGCAGTGATCGGCGACTACGTCCGGGCGCGGTCATCCTCCGCGCCCGGACGTATCGTCGGAGCGGTCGCGCTGGCGCTGGTGGTCGCGCTCGTGCTGGGCTTCCTGCTCGTCCCGATTGTCGCGCTCGTCACCTATCAGCCTCTGGGAGGACTGATCGACGAGCTCGGCAAACCGGTGACCACCGACGCGATCGTCGTTTCGCTCAAGACCAACGCCGCCGCGATGCTGCTGACGATCGGGCTCGGCACGCCGCTCGCCTATCTGATCGGCAGGCGGCGCTTTCGCGGGCGCAGATTCGTGATCACGCTGATCGAACTGCCGCTCGCCATGCCCCCGGCGGTCGCCGGCATCGCCCTGCTCGTCGCCTACGGTCGCCTCGGCCTGCTCGGTCACGCGCTCCAGGTGCTCGGTATCGACGTGCTGTTCACGCCGACGGCGGTGGTCATGGCAATCACATTCGTGGCCAGCCCGTTCTATATTCGCGGCGCGATCGGGGCGTTCGAAGCCATCGACGCGACGCTGCTCGATGTCGCCGCGACGCTCGGCGCCGGTCCGCTGCGGCGGATGCTGCGTGTCGCGATACCGCTCGCGCGCACCGGACTCGGCGCATCGGCAGCGCTGTCATTCGCCCGGGGGATCGGCGAGTTCGGGGCGACGATCCTGTTCGCCGGCAGCTTCCAGGGCGTCACCCAGACGCTGGCGACGGCCCCCTACAGCCTGTTCGACGCCAACCTCGACCAGGCCGTCGCGATCGGCGTGCTCCTGCTCGTCTTCAGCGGCACGATCCTGCTAACCGCAAAGTTCCTCTGGTCGTGGCCCAGCTCGAGATCGATATAGCGCTGGGCCGTCGCTCATTCGAGCTTGTCGTTGCCTTGGGGCTCGACGCCGAGACGATCGCCGTCGTCGGGCGGTCCGGCGCCGGCAAGAGCTCGCTCCTGCGCACGATCGCCGGGCTCGAGCGCCCTCACCGCGGTCGCATCACGCTCGCGCAGGAGGTATGGCTGGACACCGAGCACGGCGTCCGCCTGCAGGCGGAGGATCGCCGCGTCGGCTACGTGCCGCAGGATTACGGGTTGTTCCCCCACCTCACCGTCGCCGCGAACGTGCGTTTCGCCGCCCGGCGAAACCGGCCGGACCTGCTGGAGCGCTTCGGCGTGGCGCACCTGGCGGGTGCTCGCCCGCCGCAGCTCTCCGGCGGCGAGCGCCAGCGCGTAGCACTTGCGCGCGCACTCGCACGCGGACCGCGCGTGCTGCTCCTCGACGAGCCGTTTGCCGCGCTCGATGCGACGACCCGCGCCCAGGTGCGCGACGAGCTTGCGCAGGAGCTGAACGAACTTCAGCTCCCGACCCTGCTCGTGACGCACTCCTTCGATGACGCCTGCGCGCTTGCACGGCGGATCGCCGTGCTGGACAAGGGTCGCCTCGAGCAGCTCGGTAGCCCCGCCGAGCTGTTGAGTGCTCCGGCGACCGCGACGGTTGCCGCGCTCACCGGAGCGAACGTCGTCGATGGAACCGCCGCGCAGATCCCCGGCGGCGCAACCGTCCGGCTGGACGGCGGGGGCGAGCTGACGAGCAGCACCCCGGCCGAGGGGCCGGTGAAGATCGCGATTCATGCGTGGGAGCTCGAGGTCACAGCGCCGGAGGCGAGTCCGCTGACCGACCGGGTCCTCAGCGTGCGCCCCCAGGGCGGCGGGTTGCTGATCAAACTCACCCGCTTCAACGTCCAGACGCAGCCGTCGCAACGCCTGGACGCCGCCATCATCGAAGGTTCGAGCGTCGGCCTGCGAGCCGCACCCGCCGACGTCCGCATTCTCGCCGCGGGCGACGGCACCGGCGTGTGACAGCGGCCATCTCGAGGGGATCCCGCCGTCGGGCTACCGGCGTGCCTCCACCGTTGGCTCGCCCAGGGCCCGGACCTCGGCCGGCTTGCAACCACGAGCGGCGTGGCGGCCGGACGCAGTTGTCACAAAGTGGCCGCTCGCGCGATTCAACAGTCATGAGAGCCGTGCCACGGCGTGGTTGCGCTGGGGAGCAAGCGCCCCCCTCTCGCGCTCACCACGGTCCTCGAGCGCGATGACGTCGCGGGGTTTGGAAGCTTGAGCACAGAGCCTGCAGCCGCTGCGAGCGCCCGCCGAAGCCATGGAGAGGTGCTGTCCGCGATCTCGGACGGCATGGTCGCGCTGCTGAAGGAGTTCTACGGACACGGTCCGACGCGAGCGAAGTCCTACTATGCGGACGATCTCGTCGTGTGCGTTTTGCGGGGCGGCTTCTCACGGGTCGAGCAGACGCTGCTTGACGGCGGACGCGGGCCCGCGGTGATCCAACAGAGGATGGAGTTCCAGGACGTGATGCGACATCGCTTCGAGAATGTCATCGAAACCGCGACCGGCCGCCGTGTGATCGGGTTCATGAGCGGTAACCAGCAGGACCCCGACCTCATGTGTGAGGTCTTCATCCTCGCCCCGACCGACCTTCTCGACGGTGACGAGTTGTCGGCTGACGCGCTGGGCGCCTGAGCACCTCGCGGCGGCGAGTTGCGCAATGACACTCGCCGACGCGACCGACCGCACCGCGAGGCACTGACGGAACCTTGAGTCAGGCGTTCGCCCGCAAGGTCGTGGCGGAGCGCATCACGAAGACGAGCACTGCTACGACTGTGGCGGCGAGTGTGAAGTTGGCAGCGATCAGCGGTGCGGTGGTCATTTGGGGCCCTTCCGTTCGAATTGGGCAGCTGACCGCTTCAGTGTCCGCTCAGGTCTTGGGTGACCTGCGCGAACGCGCTGAGAGGTAGCTGAGACCCGCAGGTCGGCCCCGGAGCAACGTCCGAAGAGGTGAAAAATCACCTCTTCGGGCGGGCGATCGCAGGCGGTGATCACCGCGCAAAGGGATCTGGACACTGCCGGCATCCGGCGCTACAGTTGACACGTTCGATCGACGGTGTCGTCGGCTGGTTTGGGGGCATGGGGGTTAAGGGGCGGAGCGTGTGGGGTAGACGTCTTGGGTGGGAGCTGGCGCTCCTTGGCACTCTTGCGCTGCTGTTCATGTGGCAGGGAGCGAGTGTGCTGTCGGCCGATACGGTGGTGCACCCCTTCGCGGGCAACTGGAGCACCTTCGGCGGCACGGGCACGCTGACGCTCGACGCGCAGACCGCCAGCGCTGGCGAGGCATCGACCGCGTACTACAGCAACGGCACCGCCGACTGCCCCACCAACGCCACCTACTACGCCGGCGACTTCCGGGTGTCAAACGACAACGGCTACTTCGCCGGCTGCACCGACTCATCGGGAACCCACCTGATGGCCTGGTACCGGAGCGCCATCAGCTCCAACGTCGGCACCGTCAGCATCACGGTCGCGTCGAACGACCTTTCGTTCAGCGGCACCTACGATCAGACCTCCGACGGTACCGGCGGCGCTTACGACGGCACCTTCACGAGCGACTCCTCCGGCAGCGGCCGCACGGCGCCGAGCACCACCACACCGACGACCACCCCAACCGCCACGACCGGCCAGGACTGCCTCGACTACCACGTCAGCGGTGCCTGGCAGGTGACGCAGACAAACGACTACTCGCCGACCTTCAACCTCGAGCAGAACGGGACGAAGATCACCGGCACCGAGGTGTTGAGCACGCAGGACGAGGCGCGCGGGGACTACACGGGGACGACCTCGACCCTCGTCGGCACGATCCACGGCACCACGATCGACATCATCGTGACGACGCCGCCGAAGTCCACGGGCGTCGTGGTCAAGGGCGAGTACGTCGGCACGATCTCGGCGAGCACGACCTCCGGCCAGCTCGTCGTGCACGGCTCGGCCGGCGTGCCCGGCAATCCGACCGCGGATGGTGTGACCTGGTCCGGGACCGGCCCCGGCTACTGCAATGGCGGCTGGAAGATGGGACTCAACTTTGGGAATGCGAACAACCTCTTCAGCGGCCACGGCGAAGGGGTCAGCTGTCGGGTGGTCGGCGACCACTGCGTTCCAAACGCGCCCGGGTTCATCGGCGCGGTCGTTGACTCCGCGTGCGGGACGCCCCAGGTGCGGACCTGCTCGCCGGGCATCAAGCTCGAGATCGAGTCCTGGACGTTCTCGGTCACCCAGCTGACAACGTCGTCGAGGTGGCACGCCTGGCGAACGCCGCCGATGCAGCGCACGCTCACGCTCACGGTCAAGGTCAACGGCACCACGAACACCGGTCTCTGCCAGGACGGCGACGTGGGCACGGCGGTCGTGATCGATCGCGATCTCGTCAACTCGGACAACGTCCACGCGTCCGGCTTCTCACTCGGCGGCTGGCAGACACCGTGTGTGAACCAGACCTACAACCTCAACGGCCTGTCCACGGCCTCGCGAGGGCTGACCGGCCCGCCGCTGCAACCAGGCCAATATGGCGTCGTCGTCACGATCGCGTGCTTCGACGGCAACAACTGGAACCCGGCTGCCTGCGCGCGATGAAGGCGCGCGACACCCGTCCGCTCAGCCGGCCTTGGCGATGATGCTGCGCATCTCGGTGGCGGTGAAGGCCCGCATCGTCGTGGTTCGAATGCCGCCCTGCGCAGCGATCGCCAGAAGACCGGCCGCGGCGGTTTCCTCGTCGTCGGCCTCGATCACGCCGACGAGGTCGTAGGTCCCGACGGTCCAGTGGATGTCGAGAAAGCGCACGCCGAGCTTGGCGAGCGCGGCCTCCGCCGCTTCGTAGCGATCCACGCTCTCCTTGAAGTTCTTGACGCCCTGCTCGGTCCAGCTGATCAACGTGACATACCTGGCCATGCTGCCTCCCTCGTTGAGTGCCCGCTGCGACGCGCCTGACACTACTCCCGGGGCGTGGACGCGGCGAAGCGGGCCAGGACTAGAATCGTCGGATCATGGCGAGCTTCTTCAAGCGGCAAAAGCGCGCGGCCGCGGCCGCGGACGAGGTGGGCGCCGCGAGCGAACGCGAGCAGGGCCAGTCGCGTCAGGCGAGCGCCAACGAGGCCTACCGCCGGGCCTCCGATGAGCGGGCGCGAGCACAGGGGGTGGCCAACGAGGCCGCCCGCCGGGCCTCCGATGAGCGGGCGCGAGCACAGGGGGTGGCCAACGAGGCCGCCCGCCGGGCGTCCGATGAGCGGGCGCGAGCCCAGACGAGCGCCAACGAGGCCCATCGTGTGGCCTCCGATGCGTCGGCCCGCCAGCAGGCGGCTGAGAACGAGGCCGACCGCAGCCGTCGAAGTGACGCGCCGCCGCAGTGAGCCCGGCGGGCGCCGATCGCGCCGCGGTCCGTGCCCGACGCTCTCAGCCGGCGCTCAGGAAGCCCTAGGCTCTCGCTGAGGCGCGCGGGCCATGATTGGCCGCGTTCACCGGTCCGCCGCGGCCGGCTCACCTCACGAGCGGAAAGGACCGCGCCCAATGTCCCGTCTGCCCAGACGTCCGAAGACCAAGCGCGGGCTGTTGGCCGCGGTCGCCGGCGCGATCGTCACGCTCGCGCTCGCCGGGGCCGCGCTGATCTACTTCGTGATCTTCCCGACCTCCTCCGCGCCGCCGTTCGCGCTGTCCACCGCCACGATCAGCACGCCGGTCGGCTCGGCCTCGGCGCTCGCGGGAGACTGGACGATCGCCTCGGGCTCGCAGGCCGGTTACCGGGTGCGCGAGAAGCTCGCGTTCCTGCCGGCGCTGAGCGACGCGGTGGGGCGCACGTCGGCGATAACGGGCGCCGCCACCTTCGCCGACTCTGGCGGGACGCTGACCGTCACCGCCGCGTCGTTCGTGATCGACGTGGAGACGCTGAAGAGCAACGAGCAGCTCCGCGACGAGCACATCCAGACGATCGGCCTGCAGAGCGCCACCTATCCGAAGGCGACCTTCGTCCTCTCGACGCCGCTGCGCCTGCCGGCGAGCGCGCTCCAGGGCGGCGTCGTCGATGTGTCGGTGACCGGCGTCGTCACGATCCACGGCGCCTCGCGGCGCCTGGCGATCCCACTGCAGATGCGCCTCGCGACCACCCGCATCCAGGCGGTCGGCTCGCTCACCTTCCCGTGGGGCGAGTTCAACATGATCGCCCCGAGCGTGGGCGGCTTCGTCAGCGTGACCGACATGGCGACGATGGAGTTCGACCTCAACCTAAAGCGCGCGTAGAAGCGCGACGCCACGCCCCAGCCGCGAGGGTGCGCACGGGGCGCGACCCCAAGCGCCTCACTCGTAGCCGCGCCGTCAGCGGGCGACCCCAAGCGCCTCACTCGTCGCCGCGCGCCGTCAGCGGGCGACCCCAAGCGCCTCACTCGTAGCCGCGCGCTGTCAGCGGGCGACCCGAAGCGCCGCGATCAGTAGCCGGCGTGAACCGCCGGCGCGGGCTCCGGCACCTCGACGACGTCGGCCATCGTCGTGCCGCGGCGACCCTCGGCCTCGAGCAGCAGCTTGAAATCGTGCGGGCTGGTCGCCGCGCTCAGTGCGTCCTCGAAGTTCACCCGCCCCGCGGAAACATGCGCGTACAGCGCCTGGTCGAAGGTCTGCATCCCGTCGTAGCCGCCCTCGGTGATCACATCCGTCAGGTCGGAGGTCTCGTCGGGCTTGACGATCTTGTCCTGGACGCGGCCGGTTGTGCGCAGGATCTCGCAGACCGGAACGCGGCCACCGTCGGCGGCGCGCACGAGGCGCTGGGAGATCACCCCGCGCAGCGTGCTGGCGAGCATCGAGCGCACCTGCTGGTGGTGGTTGGGAGGAAAGAACTCGAGCATCCGGTTGATCGTCTCGGCGGCGTCCAGCGTGTGGATCGTCGAGAGGACCAGGTGGCCGGTCTCGGCCGCCGACATCGCGGTCTGGACGGTCTCCTCGTCGCGCATCTCGCCGATCAGGATCACGTCGGGGTCCTGCCGCAGCACGCGCCGCAGCGCGTCCTTGAAGGAGACGGTGTCGACACCGACCTCGCGCTGGCCGATGATCGAGCGCACGTCCTCGTGGACGAACTCGATCGGATCCTCGATCGTGAGGATGTTCGCCGCGCGGTGCAGGTTGATGTGATGGATCATCGCGGCGAGCGTCGTCGACTTGCCCGAGCCGGTCGTCCCCGTCACCAGGATGATGCCGCGCTGCTCCTCAGCCATACGAGCCACGACCGGCGGCAGGCAGAGGTCTTCGATCGTGCGAATGCGGTGCGGGATCGCACGGGCCACGAGCGCGATCCCCCCGCGCTGGCGACGGGCGTTGATGCGAAAGCGGGCGACGTCGGGGATCTCGCGGGAGACGTCGATCTCGTGGCGCTGCTCGAACTCGTCAAGCCGCACGCCGTCGCCGAGCATCTCCTGGAGGATCTTCTCCGTCTCACCTGGCGCCAGCAGGGGCCACTCCTCGCCGCCGAGCGCGGTCAGCTCGCCGGCGACGCGAGCCATCGGCACGGAGCCGGCCTTCAGGTGCAGATCGGACCCATCGCGCGCGACGAGCGCGCGCAGAGCCTTGTCGATGTCGATCACGCCCGATTAATCGGCCGCAACGACGATTAGGTTGAGCCCCGGAAGCCGTCCTGCGGCCCCGGGGCTCAAGGTCCTGCAGGCGTGCTGCTCAGCCGGCTGCGGACACGCCGCCCTCGATCGGCTCGACGCTCAGATAGGTGGGCCCGCTCTTCGAACACGCGCGGAAGGGGAACGGGATGACCGTGGAGGCCTTCTGGCCCGGGATGTAGACGCGCAGCCCGCCGGCCGTGACCGGCTTGCAGGTCGCGGGGGGGTAGTTCGAAACATCGGTGATCTTCAGCACGGAGATCCCTGTGGTGTTCAGCGTGCTGGCGGTCGCGCCGCTGGCGAGCGTGATCACGAAGGACTTGTGCGTGTCGTTGCGCACCGCCGCGCTGCCCAGCTGGGAGCCGGTGATCGTGACGCCGGAGACGCCCGGATAGCCGGACAGCGTGCAGCTCTTCGCGGTGATGTTGGTGAACTGGATTGCGTAGAAGATCGCGCCCGCGGTACCGCTGCCCGTCGAGTTGAGCCAGGGGACGAGCTGCGAGGACGTGCACGCCGGGGGCGCCGCCGCCGCGGCGGGGAAGGTTGTGAGGCCGAGACTGATGGCTGCCGCGACCAGGCCTGCGCAGGCCATTGAGGTCACGCCGATCAGACGCTTGGAATGAGGTGTGGGTAGACGCATCGCGAGCCCCTTTGGGTTTCTGGGGAGGTGAGACCCTCCGCCACGGATTATGACGCTGGACCGGTTGCGCGGCGCCGGGTGTCCCCGCGCCGGCGCCCGCAGGGCGGAGTATGCCGTGGCGCCCGGATCTCAACGGCGCCGCGGCGCCGCGCGCGCCGCCCGCTGCGCCCCGAGCCGGCTGCCGTGCCCACGCGGAAGCGTCGCGACCGGGCGCTACTGTCGCTCGCGCAACCCCCACCACACGCGGACCGCGAGGAGCCAAATGAGCGTCGAGCAGCATTTCGGAGTCGCGAAGTTCAACCTGCGCTCGATCAGGCAGGCGGTCGGCAGGGCCGAGGGCTTCAACGCCAAGTTCGCCGTGCTCATCACGCGAGGCGTGGGCACGATGGCCTGCGCCTATCTGTTCTGCGTGATCGCACTGGTCAGCCTGCCGGCGATCCTGATCGAGGCGGGCGCGCTGACGAAGGGCGACGTGCCCTCCTTTCTCACCAAGCCCGGGCTGATCCTGATCGTCGCCTGGATCGCGCAGACCTTCATCCAGCTGGTCCTGCTGTCGATCATCATGGTCGGCCAGAACGTCCAGAGCGTCGCCTCGGACGCGCGCTCGCAGCACACCTACGAGGATGCGGTCGCGATCCTCGACCGTCTGGACATCCACACGGAGGGCGGTCTGAAGGCGATTCTCGACCGGCTCGACCAGCTCGCGCCCGCGCTGAAGCAGCCGCCGGCCTGAGCGACGCCCGCGGCGAAGCCCCGCCCGCGGCGTCCCCACCCGCCGCCGGACCCCCGAACCGGCGACCACCCCGCGCCCCGAGCAGGCGCAGCCCCACATCGACCGGTAGAGTCGAGGGCGTGAGCGAGCAGGACGCGACGGCGCCCACCGAGCAACCCGGCGGCGGACCGCTCGCGCGCTCGGGCCCGATCTTCGCCGCGCTCACCGGCCTGACGGCGCTCGCGATCCTGCTGCAGGCCGTGTTTGCCGGCGAGGTGATCGCTCCACACAGCTCCCGCGGGTGGCTCACCGCGCACAACGCCAACGCCTACGTCGCGATCGCGCTCGCGGCGATCACCGCGATCTACGCGCTCACGGCGCTGCGCCGATCCGCCCCCGCGCTCGCGATCGGATCGAGCGTGCTCGCGCTGCTGCTGATCGTGCAGACGATCATCGGCCACGCGATCACCGCCGACAACGACAACGGCCTGCTGGTCATCCACGTCCCGCTGGCGATGCTCGTCTTCGCTCTGACGATCTGGTTGAGCGTCCGCGCGCGCACGGCGCGCAGGGCCGCGCGCGGCTGAACAGCCGCCTCAGGCGCGCGCGGGCCCCTTTGTGCAGATCGTGTTGTGGACCTGTTCGGTCAGCGTCTTCAGCTGCGCCGCCATCTCGTGGATCTGCTGGGTCAACTCCGTGTTCTGCGTCAGCAGGTCGGTCTGGGCCTGCGAGAGCTCGTCGCGGTGGCGCGCGGAGGCCTCCTCGTTGGCCTTGTCGGTGCGCGTCTGCGCCTTCTGGGCGATGATCACCAGCGCGCCGGTGTAGAAGGCCACGCCGGAGAAGATCAGGTTCAGCAGGATCCACGGCTCGGGGTCGAACTGCTTGCCGTGGGCGAGGTTGCGGAAGGTGTCCTCCACGTAGGGGATCGCGCCGTTGATCAGCACCCAGCCGAGGATGATCGTCGAGCCGATCACGACGAAGGCGACCGTCCCCATGCCGCTCGCGACGCCTTCGGCGACGCGCTCCATGAAGCTCGAGCCCCCTGCGTAGGGTGAGCCCTTCTCGCCCCGGCCGACGTAGTGCTTGTGGTGGCGCATCGGGTCGGGGGTGGCGTTCGCGGCGCCCGCCGCACTCGCTGCGGTCCCGATCGCGCCGGCTTCGCTTGAGCCGCTGCTCTCCACGGTTCTGCTCCTTTCGGTTGGCCGAGCGAGTATCGCGCCCCTGGCGGCGGCCAATGCAGCGGCTGGCGTGAAGCTTGCAACCAGCGCGCTGAAGGGCGCCAAAGCGCTACGCTCAGGGGGCCTGGGGAGGCACCCCACAGCGGTCAAAGGCGGAAAAACGCGTTTGCGAGATACGAGAGCCTGCGGATATTCGTGCGGGAGGCAGGAAAAGCCGACCATGTCGCCAAACCGAGCGTGGGGTAGATGAGCGCCCAGATTTCGCTAGCAGGGCCCGACGTTACGCTCGGCATCGCAGGTGAGGACGCCGGCGATATCGTCGCGCGCTCTCCGACGGCCCTGTTCTGGCGACGCTTTCGCGAGGATCGCGTCGCGGTCGCGTCGCTGATCTTCATCGTCGTGCTGATCATCATCGCGGTCGCCGCGCCGCTGGTCGTGAAGCTGCTTGGGCTGCCGGGCCCCTACGTCCAGAACCTCAACCTGACCAACGCCTTCGGCGAGCCGCTCGGCCCGAGCGCCGCGCATCCCTTCGGCGTTGACGGCTTGGGCGAGGACATCGCCTCGCGCGTGATCTACGGCTCGCGCGTGTCGCTCGAGGTCGGCGTCATCGGCACCGGCATCGCGACCGTGATCGGCGTCATCGTCGGCCTGCTCGCGGGCTTCTACCGCGGCTGGGTGGACACGGTCCTCTCGCGCCTGACCGACCTTGTTCTGTGCTTCCCGACGCTGCTGTTCGGCATCGGCCTGGCCTCCGCCTGCGCGCTGAACGGCTGCTTCTACGGGATCATCCAGCCGGGCGTGCCGGTGATCATCGCGATCGTCGTGATCTTCGGCTGGACCTACATCGCGCGCATCGTCAGAGGGCTCGTGCTCTCGCTACGAGAGAAGGAGTTCGTCGAAGCGGCGCGCTCGCTCGGCGCCTCCGACGCGCGGATCATGTTCCGCGAAATCCTGCCGAACCTCGCGGCGCCGGTGATCGTCTACGCGAGCCTGCTGATCCCGGTCAACATCCTGTTTGAGGCGGCGCTCTCGTTCCTCGGCGTCGGCGTGCAGCCGCCGACCGCCAGCTGGGGGCAGATGATCGCCCAGGCCACGCCGATCTTCAACATCGCGTGGTGGTGGATGGTCTTCCCCGGCGCCGCGCTGCTCTTGACCGTGCTCGCGTTCAACCTGCTCGGCGACGGGCTGCAGGACGCGCTGAATCCCAAGGCTGACTGATTTTCAACGTAACCAACCCATCGATGGGAGCATGATGAACACATCAATACGACGGCGCGCGCTGGCGACGGTGCTGGTGCTGTTTGCCGCCGCCGCAGCGCTGTTTGCCTACGCGTCGAGCCATTCGACGACGGTGGCGAACGGAGCGGGTCTCGCGCCTGCGCAGACCGGCTCGGGGGAGAACCTCTACAACGGCAAGCGTGGCGGCACGCTGACCGTTTATGACAGCGAGGACTTCGAGCATCTCGATCCGGGCGAGGCCTACTTCGCGCTGGATTACGAGATCATGTACGCGACGCAGATGCCGCTGTATGAGTATCTGCCCAACACGAGCACGACGCTTTCGCCGATGCTCGCCTCCGGTATGCCGATTGTCACCGACGGCGGCAAGACCGTCACGGTGCACATCAAGGACGACGTTCACTTCAGCCCGCCGGTCA
>JBEKNK010000009.1:0-49648 GCA_049522915.1 Solirubrobacteraceae bacterium
TCGGAACCCTCCAGACCTGGCACGAGGCGCGTCCGGCGCCGGCCTGAGGGGCGCGCGCTTCGCGCGCGCCCGGCTTCGACGAGCGGCGTGGCGCGAGCGGCGGTGGCGCGAGCGGCGTGGCGCCTCGAACGTGGCACCTCCTCGTGCGTGCCGGCGCTGTAGGCGTGGCCGGCGCTGCCGGCCCGGGCGCGGGCGCGTCTCGCGATCTATCAAGACATGCATATATCTTGATATCCATGCGGGTGCGTACTGGTAGACTCCGCCAAGGCCAATGTCCGAATACCCACGATCCACTGCCGCGCCGCCGAGCATCGACGGCTTCCTCGGCACGCTCCGCGCGCTCGCCGAGCCGACGCGACTTCGACTCGCGCTGCTGCTCTGCGCGGCGGAGCTGACCGTGACGGAGATAAGTCACGTGATCGGGCAGAGCCAGCCGCGCACCAGCCGCCACCTGCGGTTGCTGCTGGACGCCGACATCCTCGAGCGCTCGCCCGAGGGGGCACACGTGTTCTACCGCGTCTGCGACGGCGGCGACCGCGCCGATCTGGTCCGCCAGCTCGCCGCCCGCGTGCCGGCCGGCGATCCGCTCGTCGCCGCCGACGCGGCGGCGCTCGAACATGTCCTGGCGGCGCGCGTCCAGGCGGCCGCGATCTGCCTGCGCAGCCACGACGACGAGGTGGCCGCGCTGCGCTCGCTGCAGGTCGCCGAGGCCGACGTCGAGCACGCGATGCTCGAGCTGATCGGCGCGAGCGAGCCGATCGAGCGGCTGCTTGACATCGGCACCGGGACGGGACGCATCCTCGAGCTGCTGGCGCCGGTGAGCGAGCGCAGCGTCGGTCTGGACGTCAGTCGCGACATGGTCGCCGCGGCACGTGCGAAGCTCGGCGAAGCCAGGCTCTCGCGCGCCTCCGTGCGCCACGGGGATCTGCACCGTCCGCCGTTTGAGGCAGCCAGCTTCGACGTCGCCGTGATGCATCACGTGCTGCATCTGCTCGACGACCCCGGCGAGGCCGTCGCCGACGCGGCGCGCCTGCTGCGCCCCGGCGGCCGGCTGCTGGTCGCGGACTTCGCCCCCCATCAGCTCGAGCTGCTGCGCGAGCAGCACGGCCATCGCCACCTCGGGATCGACGACCGCGACCTGCGCGCGTGGGCTGCGCGGTGCGGTCTGGAGATCGAGGGCGAGCGGACCCTGCGCGCGCCCGGGCCCCAGCGGCTCGCCGTGGCGCTCTGGCTGCTTCGCTCCCAGGCCCGCGAGAGCACGCCAAGGGCGGCGGTCGCGTGAGCGTCACGGTCTCCTTCGAGTTTTCCCCTCCGCGCACGCCGGAGGCGCAGCAGCACTTCTGGGCTGCCCTCGAACGCCTTGCACCGCTGGAGCCGGCGTTCGTGTCGGTCACCTACGGCGCCGGTGGGAGCACGCGTGAATCGACGCTCGAGACGCTGCGCGAGATCGGCGTCCGAACGAAGATCCCGCGCGCGGGGCATCTGACCTGCGTCGGCTGCCCGCGCGAGGAGGTCGACGCGACGATCCACGACTACTGGGACGCGGGCATCGCCCACATCGTGGCGTTGCGCGGCGACATGCCGGAGCTGGGATCGGCGTTTGTCGCCCACCCCAAGGGCTACGAGGGATCGGTGGAGCTGGTTCGCGCGATCCGCGCGATCGCGCCCTTCGAGGTGTCGGTCGCCGCCTACCCGGAACCGCACCCGGACTCGCGCTCCGCGGCCAAGGACCTGGAGATGCTCGCGCGTAAGGCCGAGGCCGGCGCGACTCGCGCGATCACCCAGTTCTGCTTCATCAACGAGCGCATCGTGGCGCTGCGCGACCGCGTCGCAAGCGCTGGAATCGGCATCCCCGTCGTGCCCGGCATCATGTTCGCGACCAACTTCGCCGGCCTGTCGCGGATGGCCGAGCGATGTGGGACGAAGATCCCATCCTCCTACGCGGAGCGCTTCGAGGGGCTCGACGACGACCTGAACGCTCGACGGCTCGTCACCGGAATGCTGGCGGTGCGCCAGATCGAGGAGCTGCGGCGCGAGGGCTTCGAGGAGTTCCACCTGTACACGCTCAACCAGGCCGAGGTCGTGGGGGCGGTGTGCCGCCTGGCCGACCTGACGCCGCGGACGCGGGCGCGGGAGCGCCAGCCGGCATGAGCGACTCCACTTCGAAGAGCGCAGCGCGGACCGCCGCGCTGCGGGCGGCGGCAGCCGAGCGCATCCTCGTGCTCGACGGCTCCTGGGGCGCGAAGATCCAGGAGCTGTCGCTGAGCGAGGAGGACTTCCGCGGCGAGCGCTTCGCGGCGCATTCAACGTCGCTGCGCGGCGACACCGACGTGCTGTGCCTGACGGCGCCGGAGGTCGTGAGGCAGCTGGCCGGCGAGTACCTCGCCGCCGGCGCGGACATCATCACGACCAACACCTTCACGGCGACCTCGATCGCCCAGGCCGACTACGACATGCAGGCGCACGTGACCGAGATCAACGTCGCCGGGGCGAGGCTGTCGCGCGACGTGGCCGACCGCTTCGAGGCCGAGGACCCCAGCCGGCCCCGCTGGGTGGCCGGCTCGATCGGCCCGACCAACCGGACGCTGTCGATCTCGCCCGACGTCAACGACCCGGGAGCGCGCGCCGTCGACTTCGACGAGGTCTACGACGCATACCGCGAGCAGGCGCTCGCGCTGCACGAGGGCGGCGCCGACATCTTCCTGATCGAGACCGTGTTCGACACGCTGAACGCCAAGGCGGCGCTGAAGGCGATCCTCGATCTGCGCGACGAGAACCTCGCCGACCTGCCGATCTGGATCTCCGGCACGATCACCGACCTCTCCGGTCGAACCCTTTCAGGACAGACGGTCGAGGCCTTCTGGACCTCGGTGCGCCACGCGGAGCCCTTCGCCGTCGGGCTGAACTGCGCGCTGGGCGCCGAGCTGATGCGCCCCTACCTGGCCGAGCTGGCCGCGGTGGCCGACACGCTGGTCGCCGCCCACCCCAACGCCGGCCTGCCGAACGAGTTCGGCGCCTACGACGAGGGCCCGGTGGAGACATGCGCACACGTCGGTGAATGGGCGCG
The DNA here is from genome assembly GCA_049522915.1 of Solirubrobacteraceae bacterium. Lineage (GTDB taxonomy): Bacteria > Actinomycetota > Thermoleophilia > Solirubrobacterales > Solirubrobacteraceae > Palsa-513. Next base: position 3,068 of record JBEKNK010000009.1, read on the forward strand.
CAGCGGCCTGGTCAACATCGTCGGCGGCTGCTGCGGCACGACGCCAGCGCACATCGCGGCGATCGCCGATGCCGTGCGCGGGCTGCCGCCGCGGATCGTCGTCGAGCCGGTGGCGGCGCTCCGGCTGTCCGGCCTCGAGCCGTTCGTGGCCGCGTGAGCGCGGGTCTCCCATGACGGGCGCGGTCGCGAGCTTCATCAACATCGGCGAGCGTACGAACGTGACCGGCTCCGCGCACTTCAAGCGGCTGGTGCTCGGCGGTGACTACGCAGCGGCGCTGGAGGTGGCGCGCCAGCAGATCGCCGGCGGGGCCCAGATCATCGACGTCAACATGGACGACGGCATGCTCGACGGCGAGCAGGCGATGACGACGTTCCTGCGCCTGATCGCCTCGGAGCCCGACATCGCGCGCGTCCCGATCATGATCGACTCCTCGCGCTGGAGCGTGATCGAGGCCGGCCTGAAGTGCGTGCAGGGCAAGGCGATCGTCAACTCGATCAGCCTGAAGGAGGGCGAGGAGCCGTTCCTGGCGCAGGCGCGAGCGATTCGCCGCTACGGCGCCGCCGTCGTCGTGATGGCCTTCGACGAGCAGGGCCAGGCCGACACCGTTGAGCGCAAGATCGCGATCTGCGAGCGCGCGTACGCGCTGCTGACGCAGCAGGCCGGCTTCGAGGCGACCGACCTGATCTTTGATCCAAACATCTTCGCGATCGCCACCGGCATGTCCGAGCACGACGATTACGCCAACGCGTTCATCGAGGCCACGCGGCTGATCAAGGCGCGCCTGCCCGGCACGCACGTCTCCGGCGGTCTCTCGAACGTCTCGTTCGCGTTTCGCGGCAACGAGCCGGTGCGCCAGGCGATGCACTCGGTGTTCCTCTACCACGCGATCGCTGCCGGGCTCGACATGGCGATCGTCAACGCCGGGCAGCTCGCGATCTACGAGGAGATCGACCCGGAACTGCGGCAGCGCGTCGAGGACGTGATCCTCAACCGCCGGCCGGACGCGACCGAGCGGTTGCTGCAGACCGCCGAGCGCTACCGCGGCGAGGAGGGCGCGCAGCGTGCGGAACCGGACCTGAGCTGGCGCGAGCGCCCGGTGCGCGAACGGCTGGTGCACGCGCTGGTCAACGGCATCAACGAATTCATCGTGGAGGACACGGAGGCCGCCCGCCAGGAGGCCGGGGCGCCGCTCGAGATCATCGAGGGGCCGCTGATGGAGGGCATGAACGTCGTCGGCGACCTGTTCGGCGCCGGCAAGATGTTCCTGCCCCAGGTCGTCAAGTCGGCGCGCGTGATGAAGCAGGCGGTCGCCCACCTCGAGCCCTACATGGAGGCCAGCCGGCGCGAATCCCGCGGCGCCGGGCGGATTGTGATGGCGACCGTCAAGGGCGACGTGCACGACATCGGCAAGAACATCGTCGGCGTCGTGCTGGCCTGCAACGGGTTCGACGTGATCGACCTCGGCGTGATGGTGCCGGCCCACCGAATCCTCGACACCGCGGTCGAGCGCGACGCCGACCTCGTGGGCCTGTCGGGTCTGATCACGCCGTCGCTCGATGAGATGTGCAACGTCGCCGCGGAGATGGAGCGCCGCGGGATGAGCCTGCCGCTGCTGATCGGCGGAGCGACGACCAGCAAGGCCCACACCGCTGTCAAGATCGACCCCGCCTACAACCTGGGTCAGGCGGTCTACGTCCCGGACGCCTCCCGCGCCGTCGGTGTGGCGAGCGCGCTGCTCAGCGCCGAGCAGCGGCCGGCGCTGGTGGCCGAGGTCGCCGCCGAGTACGCCGCGATCGCGGAGCGACGCGCGTCCGAGCAGCGCTCGTCGCGCCGCTCGACCCTCGCCCAGGCGCGCGCGAACCGCTTCGTAACCGACTGGAACGCCTACAACCCGCCGACGCCGGCGGCGCTCGGTCTGCAGACGCTCGGTGACTACGCCCTCGATGAGCTGGTCGACTACATCGACTGGACGCCCCTCTTTCGCACCTGGGAGCTGAAGGGCAGCTTCCCGCGGATCTTCGAGGACCCAGCCGTCGGCGAGGTTGCACGGAGCCTTCACCGCGATGCCGAAGCGATGCTCGAGCGGATCGTCGCCGAGCGCTGGGTGCGCGCCGACGCCGTCGTCGGACTGTGGCCGGCAAACTCGGTCGGCGACGACATCGTCGTCTACGCCGGCGAGCAGCGCGATGAGCAGCTCGCGACGCTGTACACGCTGCGCCAGCAGATGGTCCGCGACGCCGCCCATCCCAACCTCGCGCTCGCGGACTTCCTCGCGCCGCGCGAGGCCGGCGTGGCCGACTACGTGGGCGCCTTCGCCGTGACGACGGGGCACCGCGAGCCGGAGCGCAGCGCCGAGTTCGCGGCCGCCAACGACGACTACAACGGGATCCTCTTCAAGGCGCTCTGCGACCGGCTGGCCGAGGCCTTCGCCGAGCGGGTGCACGCGTGGGTGCGCCGCGAGGCGTGGGGGTATGAGCCGGCGGAGTCGCTGTCGCGCGAGGAACTGATCGCCGAGCGCTACCGCGGCATCCGGCCCGCTCCCGGCTATGGCTGCCAGCCCGACCACACCGAGAAGGCGACGCTATTCGCGCTGCTGGACGCCCCCGCGCGGGCCGGCATCACGCTGACCGACAGCTTTGCGATGAACCCGGGCTCCGCCGTCTGCGGCATGTTCCTTTCGCACCCAGGCTCGCGCTACTTCGGCGTCGGCCACATCGGATCCGACCAGCTCGAGGACTACGCGGCGCGCAAGGGCTGGAGCGCGACGGAGGCGCGCCGATGGCTCGCACCGATCCTCGACGCCGACGCCGCGCCCGTCGCGGCCTAGAGCGCGTCAACTCGGGGCCGCCTCACCGGGCGGGCCGCGGCGCCCGGCAGCGGACCGCGGGCGGGCACTCAGGGCTCGCAGAACTCGGCGCACGGCTATCCTGGATAGCGGTCTGTAGATGAGCGGATCTCTCGACTCACGTGATCTGAGTCGCCTGCTCGATGCGGGGAGAACGCTCCTCGCAGAGCTCGACTCGGCGGCCGTCCTCGACCGCATCCTCGTGACCGCCCGCGAGATCACCGGGGCCCGCTACGCGGCGCTCGGCATCCTCGACGAGCGGCGCGCATCGCTCGAGCAGTTCCTGACCGCCGGCATCGACGAGCCCACGCGCGCGGCGATCGGCGATCTGCCCCGTGGACGGGGTGTGCTGGGCGCGCTGATCTCCGATCCCCAGCCGCTGCGCCTGAGCGATGTGAGCCGGCACCCGCGGAGCTACGGGTTCCCCGAAGGCCACCCGCCGATGCGAACCTTTCTCGGCGTCCCGATCCTGATCCGCGGAGCGGTTTGGGGGAACCTCTACCTGACCGAGAAGGACGAGGGCGATTTCACGCCGGCGGACCAGGAGGCCGCGATGATCCTCGCCGACTGGGCCGCCACCGCGATCGAGAACGCCCGGCTCTACCAGGTGTCCGAGCGCCGCCGGGCCGAGCAGGCGCAGGCACTGCGCGGGCTCGAGGCAGCCCGCGACATATCGATCGCGGTCGGCAGCGAGACCGGCCTCGAGCGCGTGCTCGAGCTGGTCGTCAAGCGAGGCCGCGCGCTGATCGACGCGCGCAGCGTCGTGATCATGCTGTGCGACGGCCCCGACCTCGTCGTGACCGCGAGCGCTGGTGAGACGACAGACGTGCGCGGACACCGCGTGCCGATCGCGGATTCCACCTCGGGCGAGGTGCTCGAGCGCCGCCAGCCGGAGCGGATCGCCGACGTGGCGGCGCGGCTGCGCATCGCTCCGAGCGAGCTGGGCGTGCACGCAGCCCATACAGCCCTGCTCGTGCCGATGGTGGCGCGCGGGGAGGCCGTCGGGGTGCTGGCCGCGTTCGACCGCGCCGACGCCGCCAGATTCAGCGACGAGGACGAGCTCCTGCTCACGGCCTTCGCGGCGAGCGCCGCCAACGCGGTCCTGATGCGCCGCAGCGTCGAGTCCGACCGCGTGCGCAGCTCGATCGCCGCAGCCGATGCGGAGCGGACGCGTTGGGCGCGCGAGCTCCACGACGAGACGCTGCAGGGCCTCGGGGCGCTGCGGCTGCTGCTCTCCTCCGCGCGCCGCAGCGGCGAGGCGGAGCGCACCGCGGCGGTCGTGGACGAGGCGATCGCCCAGGTCGAACAGGAGATCGACAACCTTCACGCGATCATCAGCGACCTGCGTCCGGCGTCGCTCGACGAACTCGGCCTGCGCCCGGCGCTGGAGGCCCTGCTGGCGCGCCGGCGGGACCACGGCACGCTCGAGATCGTCGCGGACCTCGAGGTGCCCGAGGGGACGGAAGCCGACCGGCGGCTGCCACCCCAGATCGAGTCGACCGTCTACCGGCTCGTGCAGGAGGGCCTGACGAACGTCTTGCGCCACGCGCGCGCGAGCAGTGCGCGCATCGCCGTGAGGGCCTCGGAGGGGATCGTGTCGATCGAGATCCAGGACGACGGTGTGGGCTTCAGCCCGCAGGCGCGGACCTCCGGCTTCGGCCTCGAGGGCATGCGCGAGCGGGTCTATCTGGTCGGCGGGACGCTCACGTTCGACTCCGGCGAGAGTGGCACGCTGGTGCGCGCCGAGCTGCCCCTGAACGCCGCCGCGGCCGGCTCATCGGTGGAGCCGGCCGCCTCCTAGCGCTGTTCAGCGCAGGTGCAGGGGTTCAGCGCACGTGCAGGGCGTCGCCGGTCGCCAGGCGGCGTGCGCGTAGCCTGGCGGCCACGCGAGGACTGACATATTCGCGCCGGCGTGCGGCGAGGCGGACCGCCTCGGGCAGCTCCTCGTCGGCGGTGTCCTTCAACACGTAGCCGATCGCGCCGGCGTCGATCGCGTGCTGCGCGAAGGCGGCGCTCTCGTCCATCTTCAGGACGACGATCTCGGTTGCCGGCACGCCCTCGCGCAGACGGCGGATCGCCTCGATGCTCGAGCCGCTCCTCATGCTCAGGTCGAGCACGAGGACGTTCGGCCGCTGCGCGTGGACGCACCGAATCGTGGCCCCGAGGTCCTCCCCCTCCGCGACGACCTCGATGTCGTGCTCGGCGTCGAGCACCCGCCGCAGGCCGCGCCGCATCGCCTCGTGGTCGTCGGCGAGCACCACGCGGATCGTCCGCGTCCCGGCCTCCGGCAGCTCGGACGCGTCTTGATCCTGCGCCAGTTGGAGATGCGTCGCCATCGTATGAAGCTAGATCGGGCGCCGGCTCTCGACCACCGCTTAAACGCGACGATCCGCCGCGGCAAAGCACCTACCGCCGGTGCGTGTCCGCTTGCGTGCACGCGCGCCCGCGGGCGCTCGCGACGCGCACGCCGGTGCGTGTCCGCTTGCGTGCACGCGCGCCCGCGGGCGCTCGCGACGCGCACGCCGGTGCGTGTCCGCTTGCGTGCACGCGCGCCCGCGGGCGCGCGTGCACGCAACGCCGGCGGTTCGTCGCCTACCCCCGCAGCGCCGATAGCGGCCGCGGCGGCGGCGGCGCTTCGAGCCGTACGCGCGCGTCGACCACGACGGCGCCGTGCGGCGAGGCGACCAGCGGGTCGAGATCGAGCTCGGCCACCTCGGAGTGCGCCTCGACGAGCGCGCTCAGACGTAGCAGCACGTCCTCGATCGCCGCGAGGTCGCAGGGAGTCGCGCCGCGGTAGCCGCTGAGCAGCGGGAAGGTCCGAAGCGCCTGCAGCATCTCGCGCGCGTCGGCGTCGGTCAGCGGGGTGATGCGCGCGGACACGTCCCCCATCAGCTCCGCCGTCGCGCCCGCGGACCCGCAGACGATCACCGGGCCGAAGCTCGGGTCGTGGGCCACGCCGACCAGCAGCTCGACGCCCGGCGGGGCCATCGGCTGGACAACGAAGCCGTCGAGCTGATGGCCGAAGGCGGTGACCGCGGCGCGGATCTCACTCGCTGCGCGCCGGACGTCGGCACCGCTCTGCAGGCCGAGACGCACCGCGCCGACGTCGCTGCGGTGCACGAGGCCGCCGACCAGCGCCTTCAGCGCCACCGGGCCGGCGAACTCGCCGGCCGCCGCGGTTGCCTCGCCGGCGCTGCGCACCACGCGCGCTCCGAGCAGCGGCAGCCCGTAGCAGTCCAGCAGGCCCGCCACGGCGTCCGGTCCAAGCCACTGCTCATCACCACCGAGGGCACGGGCGATGATGGCCGCCGCCTCGTCGGGGCGAGCGTCCCGGCACTCGAGCACCCGTCCGGGTGGACGCTTGCGCCAACTGCCGTAGCGCGCCGCGTGGGCCAGCGCGCGCACGGCGTCCTCGGGGAAGCCGAAGCGCGGCACCCGTGACCGCGGTGCCGGTGGCCGCTCCGCCAACCCGTCGGAGCCCATGAACACCGACGCCACGGTCAGCGCCGGCGCCGCGCTCGCGGCCTTCTGAATCGCCCGCTCGACGTCGCCGGCGGCCGAGCCCAGTGGCGGGACGAAGATCGTCAGGACTGCGTCGCAGGCCCCCGAGCTCGCCAGCAGCTCGATCGTCGCCCGGTAATCCTCGCCCGAGGCGCCGGCGAGCATGTCGATCGGGTTGGCCAGCGAGGCGTCCGCGGGCAGCACGCCACGCAGGCGCCGGCGCAGGTCGGCCGGCAGCGAGACGACCTCGAGCCCGTCGGTGGCGCAGGCGTCGGCGCACAGGATCGCCGGGCCACCGGCGTTTGAGACGATCGCCACGCGAGCGCCGCCCGGGACGGGCTCGGCGGAGAGCAGCGCGGCCACGTCGAACAGCTCATGGATGGTGTCGGCGCGGATCACGCCGGCCTGCGCGAACAGCGCGTCAACCGTCACCTCCGATGAGGAGAGCAGCGCGCCGGTGTGCGAGCTCGTCGCCCGCGCGCCCGCGGCCGAGCGACCGCCCTTGACGGCGACGATCGGCTTGACGCGGCCGACGCGCCGCGCGATGCGGGAGAAGCGGCGCGGGTTCCCGAACGACTCGAGGTACAGCAGCACCACGTCGGTGGCCGGATCCTCCTCCCAGTACTGCAGGAGGTCGTTGCCGGAGATGTCGGCCTTGTTGCCCACCGATATGAACGACGACATGCCCAGGCCGAGACGTCCCGCCAGCTCGAGCATGGCTATTCCCAGCGCGCCGCTCTGGGAGAGGAAGCCGACGTTGCCGCTCGGCGGCATTGCTCCCGCGACGGTCGCGTGCAGCCGCACGTCGGGGTCGGTGTTGAGGAGCCCCAGGCAGTCGGGACCGACCAGGCGCATGCCGGTCTCGCGGCAGATCGCGAGCAGCTCCCGCTGGCTTTGCGCGCCGTGCGGGCCGGCGTCGGCGAACCCGGCCGAGAGCACCACCATCGCCCGTACACCGGCGGCGCCGCACTCGCGGGCGACGTCCGCCACGCCCGCCGCGGGGACCGCAACGAGCGCCAGCTCGACCGGCTCCGGCACCTCTGCGATCGATCGGTAGGCGCGCACGCCCGCGACGCTCGAAGCGTGCAGGTTGACCGGGTACACGGCGCCCGCGAAGCCGGCGCTCAGCAGGTTGTGCAGCAGCTCTCCCCCGACCGTCCCGCGCCGGCGCGAGGCGCCGATCACCGCCACCGCCGCCGGCGTCAGCAGGCTGTGGACGGCCGCCACGGCGGCGGTCCGCTCGCGCGCCTCGAAGGCTGTCAGGGCCTCCTCCGAAAGCGAGGTCGGGAATTCGACATCGATCACCTCGCCGCGGCTGTGCAGCTCGACCGGGAAGCCGCTGTTGCGGAACACGTCGATCATGCGGTGATTGCGGGGCAGCACCTCGGCGGTGAAGACGCTGATGCCGTGTTCCTGCGCGGCCGCCGCAAGCTGGCCGAGCATGATCGTCGCGATGCCGTAGCCCTGCCACTGGTCGGCAACGACGAACGCGACCTCGGCGCGCTGCGCATCGATCCGGATGTAGGCGCCATGACCGACGATCGCCTGTCCGGGCCCGCTGGTCGCGACCAGCGCGTAGCGATTCGCGTAGTCGACGTCGACCGCCCACCTCGTGACCCACTCGACGTTGGGCGCGCCGAAGAAGCGCAGTCCGATCGACTCCAGCGACAGCGCCTCGAAGAACGCGCGCATCGCCGGCGCATCGCCGGGGGCGACCGGCCGCACGCGCAGGGTCGAGCCGTCCCGCAGCGCCACGTCGACCGCGCGGTCCGGCGCGTCCTCGTTGGCGGGCACGAACGCCATTGTGCCCTAAGGGTCGGGCCGGCCTCGCCCCGGCTCGAAGCCCATGCGCGCAGGCGGCGAGCGCAAGATCGGCCAGCCGGGTGCCTCGAGCCTGATCGGCCGAGCGATTGCGCCCAGCGAAGCCAGCACGCGGCGCAGGGACAGCGGGAAACTACGTAGTGAGAGCCAGTGGGGGCTGCTGATGGCGACGCGGGCACAGGGGATAGCCTGAGCCGATCGTGTCTCTGGCCGCCATCGTCAACCTCAACCACCCGGCGACCTACGTGCACTGGCACTTCTTCGACATGTCGGTGGCCAACATCGTCGTGATCGTTTTGATGATCATCGTCTTCTTCGCCGCGATCCTGCTGCCCTTCCCGGGACGCCGGCGCCGGAGCCAGTCGTGAGCGGCGGCGGGCGGAACTGGACGGTGCGCCTGCGCGAAGCCGGCGTCCGCGCGATGCCGCCGGAGAAGCTGCTGCCCGACGGCCAGCCGGTCTACATGTCGTCGTGGATCTACCTGTTCGGCGTGCTGACGATCGCGGCGCTGGTCATCATCATCGGCTCCGGCGTGATCCTCGGCCTGAAGGGCCCGGCCTGGTGGCACTACACGGGCATCGGGCACTTCTTCAACAGCGTCCACCTGTGGGCGGTCGAGCTGTTCTTCTTCTTCATGGTGATCCACCTGTGGGGCAAGTTCTTCATGGTCGCCTGGCGCGGGGGGCGTGCCCGGACCTGGATGAGCGGCGCGATCGCCTTCCTGATCGCGATCCCGTGCGCGTTCACCGGCTACATCTCGCAGCAGAACTTCGACTCCCAGTGGATCGCGACGCAGGCGAAGGACGGCCTGAACTCGACCGGCATCGGAGCCTTCTTCAACGTCCTGAACTTCGGCCAGATGTACACCTACCACGTCCTGCTTTTGCCGGTGATCGTCGTCGCGCTCGTGGCAGCGCACATCCTGCTCGTCCGTCGCAGCGGGATCGTTCCGCCGATCCCGCTCTCGGAGCTCGGCATCGGCGAGGCCGGGGGCACCGGCGCGACAGGCTCGGCGGCATGAAGCGCAAGCGCCTGTCGACCGCCGAGCTGAACGCCGCGGCGCGCAATTACGAAGGGCCCTACAAGCCCTACGATCTCGTCAAGGAGCTGTGCATAGCGGTCGTCGTCGTCGGCGCGCTGGCGCTGCTGCTGACGATCTTCTTCTCCTCGCCCGACGAGCCGCCGAGCACGATCGCGCAGTGGGCGCATCAGCTGCCGGCCGACTTCGTCACGACCGCCGTCAGCGAGCTGGACGGCACGAGCGAGACCGCGCAGTACGGCCCGCCCTACAACAACGGTCCCAACGCGCAATTCGCCTGGATCCTCCACCCGCAGGCATGGCTCGGCGTCAGCCACCCGATCAACACGGCGGAGGACTACGTGTACGAGCCGCTGGCCAGCATCCCCGGCGACCCGCCGCTGCGCGCGGCGACCGCGGCGTACAAGGCGGCGTCGTCGAAGAGCCAGACGACCTGGACGACGAACTACACCAACGCGCTCGCGAAGGCGACGGTCGGCCCTGGCGACACGCTGAAGGTGGCCACCGGAAACTACGGTCCGGTGCCGACAATGATGAACGCGCTGCTGGCGCTCGCGCAGAGCGGCGGCCTCGACGGCGCCCTGCTGACCAGCAGTCAGTTCTATCAGACCGACTACACCAAGCCGCTGCTGTTCATGGCCGACGGCAGCCTGCTCGCCGACCGCGCCCAGGCGCAGCATCTGCTCGGCGGACAGTGGGGAATGATGAACGAGACGGGCAGCTACCCCGGCCAGGTCTGGCTGTGGCTGTACACCTTCTGGTACCAGATCCCGCCGTGGTCGACCTCGGCCAACGGCGACCTGCTCGTCTTCCTCGTGATGGGCGTGCTGAGCATCGCGCTCGTCCTGATCCCGTTCATCCCGGGCGTGCGCGACATCCCCCGCTGGCTGCCGCTGTACCGCCTGATCTGGCGCGACCACTACCGCGATGCCCGCCTCGCCGCAAGCCGGCCGCCGGCCGGCGGCGCCGGTGGCGGCGGCGGCGGCGGACCACCCGAGCCCAGCGCGGCGCCGGCCGCCTGACACGGGCGCGCCGCGAGCCGGTCGGCGGCCCCACCGGCGGCGGCGGACCACCCGAGCCCAGCGCGGCGCCGGCCGCCTGAGGCGACCGCGCCGCTCAGCCGGCCCCGCCGCCGGCCCCGACGGCCAGCCCCCGGCCACGCCCGCGCCCGGCGCCGTGCGGCGCCGTGAAGTCCTCAGCCGCGCATGACCGCGCGGCACTGACGTGCGATTTCGAGGTCCTCGCGCGCGGTGATCACGAGGGTCCTCGCGCCCGCGCCGGCGAGCGACACGTCGGCGTCATCGGCCGCCTCGGCGTTTGCGTCGCGATCGATCGCCAGTCCGAGGAAGTCCAGCCCGTCAACCGCCAGCTCGCGCACGAGCGGCGCTCGGGAGCCGACGCCGCCGGTGAAGATCAGCGCGTCGATGCCGTGCAGTGAGGCGACCATCGCCGCGATCGCCGCTCGCAGGCGGTGGATGTAGACGTCAAGCCCGAGCGCTGCCGAGGGCTCGTGCGCCTGGGCCCGCGAGAGCAGAACCCGCATATCGGCCGTCCCAGCCAGGCCGAGCAGACCGGACTCGTGCTCGAGCGCGTGGGCCATCTCGGCTTCCGAGAGCGCCTCGTGTTCGAGCAGCCAGAGCAGCAGACCGGGGTCGACGCTGCCGGAGCGCGTCGCCATCACGAGCCCCTCCAGGGGCGTGAAGCCCATCGTTGTGTCGATCGAGCGCCCGCCCGAGATCGCGCAGAGCGACGCACCGGCGCCCAGATGCGCGCTGACGAGTCGCAGGCCGGCGCCGTCGCGTCCGAGCAGGACTGGCGCGCGACGGGCGACCCACGCGTGCGAGAGGCCGTGAAAGCCGTAGCGGCGGATGCCGTAGCGCTCGCGCCAGGCCAGCGGCAGGGCGTAGGTCGCGGCGGCGGGGGGAAGTGTGGCGTGGAAGGCCGTGTCGAAGCAGGCCACGGCCGGCAGCGCCGGCAGCGCGGCCGTGAGCGCGTCCAGGGCGGCGAGCGACTTCGCCTGGTGCAGCGGCGCGAGATCGGCGAGCGCCCGCAGCTGCGACTCCACACCGGCGTCGATCGGGACCGCGGCACGGAAGCGCTCGCCGCCGTGAACGATGCGGTGACCGACGACGTCGGCGTCTGCGAGACCGCGATCGAGCGCCGCGCGCAGCTCGTCGGCATCGACGCCCTCCCCCGGAGCCTCGAGCTCGCGCGCCGCCAGCGTGCGGTCGTCCTCGTCAAGCAGCGAGAGCTTCAGGCTGCTCGAGCCGGCGTTGGCGACGAGGACCCTCACCGCCAAGCCTCCAGGGGGCGTCCCACCCGACCCGCTTGCTAGGAGCCCTGGCCGCCGGGCCAGGTCCAGTCGCGCAGCTCGGGCGGGTCGTCGCCGACCTCGCGCGTGTAGGCACGATGACGCAGGCGCTCGTCGACCATCGTCTGACGCAGGTGGGCCGCCCGCTCCTCCAGACCCTCGACACGGTCGATCACGTCGATCACGAGGTGGTAGCGGTCGAGGTCGTTGAGCATCACCATGTCAAACGGGGTCGTCGTCGTGCCCTCCTCCTTGTAGCCGCGCACGTGGATGTTGTCGTGGTTGGCGCGCCGGTAGGTCAGGCGGTGGATCAGCAGCGGGTAACCGTGGTAGGCGAAGATCACCGGGCGGCTGGTGGTGAACAGCGCGTCGAACTCGAGCTCGGAGAGGCCGTGCGGATGCTCGCTGGTGGGCTGCAGGCGCATCAGGTCGACGACGTTGATCACCCGCACGCGCAGATCCGGCAGGTTGTGGCGCAGGATCGCGGCCGCCGCGAGCGTCTCGAGCGTCGGCACGTCGCCGGCGCAGGCCAGCACGACGTCGGGCTCCACCCCGCCGTCGGTTGAAGCCCAGTCCCAGACGCCGAGGCCGCGCGTGCAATGCAGCACCGCCTCCTCGATCGTCAGGTAGTCGAGCGCCGGCTGCTTGCCCGCAACGATCACGTTGACGTACTGCCGCGAGCGCAATGCATGGTCGGCGACCGACAGCAGGCAGTTGGCGTCGGGCGGCAGGTAGACGCGGACGATCTCGGCCTTCTTGTTGACGACGTGGTCAATGAAGCCCGGGTCCTGGTGGGAGAAGCCGTTGTGATCCTGGCGCCAGACGTGCGATGAGAGCAGGTAGTTCAGGGAGGCGATCGGCCGCCGCCAGGGGATCTCGTTGGTCACCTTCAACCACTTGGCGTGCTGGTTGAACATCGAGTCGACGATGTGGATGAACGCCTCGTAGCAGTTGAAGAGCCCGTGGCGTCCCGTCAGCAGGTAGCCCTCCAGCCAGCCCTGGCAGAGGTGCTCGCTCAAGACCTCCATGACGCGCCCGTCGGGCGCAAGGTGGTCGTCGGTCTCGAGCGTCTGCGCCTCCCAGCGACGGTTGGTCGTCTCGAACACCGCGCCGAGCCGGTTCGAGGCCGTCTCGTCGGGGCCCATGATGCGGAAGTTCTCGCCGTTGGCGGCGATCACGTCGCGCAGATACGTCCCGAGGACCCTTGTCGCCTCGCTCGTGCTCGTCCCCGGCGAGCCCACCGCGACGGCGTAGTCGCGGAAGTCCGGCAGCTCGAGGTCGCGCAGCAGCAGGCCGCCGTTGGCGTTCGGGTTGGCGCTCATCCGCCGCTCGCCGTCGGGCGCGAGCGCTGCCAGCTCAGCGCGCAGCGCGCCTGCTGCGTCGAACAGCTCACCCGGACGGTAGGAGCGCATCCACTCCTCCAGCTGCCTGAGGTGCTCGGGATTGGTGCGAAGCTCGGCGAGCGGGACCTGATGGGAGCGGAAGGAGCCCTCGGCAGGCAGGCCGTCGACCATCTTCGGACCGCTCCACCCCTTCGGCGAGCGCAGCACGATCATCGGCCAGCGCGGGCGCACGCTGTCGCCCTGCTCGCGCGCGCGTTGCTGGATCGCGCCAATCTCCTCCAGCACCTGATCGAGCGTCGACGCCATCAGCTGGTGCATCGTGGCCGGGTCGTCGCCCTCCACGAAGCGCGGCGCGTAGCCGTAGCCGACCAGCAGCGCCTCGAGCTCCTCGTGGGAGATCCGCGCCAGCACCGTCGGGTTGGCGATCTTGTAGCCGTTCAGATGCAGCACCGGCAGCACCGCGCCGTCCAGCGCCGGGTTGAGGAACTTGTTCGAGTGCCAGCTCGCCGCGAGCGGACCGGTCTCCGCCTCGCCGTCGCCCACGACACAGAGCGCCAGCAGGTCCGGGTTGTCGAACACGGCGCCGAACGCGTGCAGCAGCGAGTAGCCGAGCTCGCCGCCCTCGTGGATCGACCCCGGCGTCTCGGGCGCAACGTGGCTGGGGATGCCGCCCGGGAATGAGAACTGGCGAAACAGCCGCCGCATTCCCTCCTCGTCGCGCCCGATCCGCGTGTAGACCTCGCTGTAGGTGCCCTCGAGATAGGTGTTGGCCACCACGCCGGGCCCCCCGTGGCCCGGGCCGGTCACGAAGATCGCGTTCAGATCGCGAGCCCGGATCGCGCGGTTCATGTGCGCGTAGACGAAATTCAGGCCCGGCGTCGTCCCCCAGTGCCCGAGCAGCCGCGGCTTGACGTGCTCGATGCTCAGCGGCTCGCGCAGGAGCGGATTGGCAAGCAGGTAGATCTGGCCGACGGAGAGATAGTTGGCGGCCCGCCAGTAGGCGTCGATCAGTTCCGCCTCGCGCTCGGAAAGCGGCTTCGCGGGCGTCGCTTCGGCGGAGCTCACGCTGTTCATCTACCCACATCATGACCAGGCATGCGTCCGTAAAAAGCCGCATCCCGCCGCTCGCCCGCACGGATGTCGCGCGCAGCGCCCCGTCGTAGGCTCGGAAGGGTCGAAAGGAGGGTCGCGATGTTCGCCAACGTGATCGTCGGAGTGGATGGCAGCCAGAGCGGGCGCGAGGCGGTCAAGCTCGCTTTCGCGCTCGCCCCGGAGGGTGGCAGGATCACGCTCGCCCACGTCTACGGCGGCGCGCAGCTGCCCGGCGAGGGCACCCAGCGGCGCTCCACACGCGAAGGCGCTCGCGAGCGCTCCCAGCTGCTGCTCCAGGGTGAACGCGACGCCACCGGCGTCGATGCCGAGTTGATCAGCTGGTGCGCGTCCTCGGTCGGGCGCGGTCTGCACACGCTGGCCGAGCGCGAGGGTGGCGACCTGCTGGTCGTCGGCTCCCACCGCCGCGGCCTCGCGGGGCGCGTACTGGTCGGCGAGAACACCCGGGCCTCGCTGAACGGGGCCCCGTGTGCGGTGGCGGTCGCGCCGAGCGGCTATGTGGCGCGATCAGGCGGCTTCCTTCGCATCGGCGTCGGCTACGACTTCTCGCCGGAGAGTCGCGCAGCGCTGGCCGTTGCGCGTGCGCTGGCCGCCCGCGACGCCGCCAAACTACGTGCCCTCCATGTCATGTCGGTGGCCGCGTGGGGTGTCCTCGCGCCGCTGCCGGCAAACTGGGGAGACATTGTCGAGAACGACCGCAGGGCGGCGGAGACCAAGCTGAGCGCGCTCGAGGGTGTGGACGCGACGGCGGTGTACGGGGTGGCGAGCGAGGAACTGGCGGCGTTCGGCGACCGCGTCGACCTGCTGGTCGTCGGTTCGCGCAGCTACGGCCCGCTGCGGCGTCTCCTGTTCGGCAGCACCTCGAGCGCCCTCGCCCGTCACGCCCGCTGCGCGCTGCTGGTGCTGCCGCGCACGGCTGCGAGCGCCGGGCCCGGCGGGCGCTCAGGTGTCGACCAGCTTGCGGTCGAGCGCGTAGCGGACCAGCTCGGCGCGCGATGAGAGCAGCAGCTTCTGGGAGATGTGGCCGCGGTGGGTCTCGACGGTCCGCACGGAGATGTACAGCTGCTGCGCGATCTCGGTGTTGGTGTGACCGAGCGCGATCAGCCGCAGCACGTCGACCTCACGCTCGGACAGGTTGTCCGGCGGACCCGGCGGCGGCTCGGCCGCCAGTCGCGCGCCTAGGCGGGGGTTGAGATAGCTCTGCCCCGCCGCCGCCAGGCGCACGGCCTCCACCAGCTCACCGTCGGCGGCCTGCTTGAGCACGTAGCCGTCGGCGCCGGCAGCGATCGCCTCCCGCGCGAAGGCGGGCTCCTGCTGCATCGTCAGCACGACGATGTGGGTCTCGGGGAACTCCGCGCGCAGCAACGGGATCGCCTCGAGGCTCGAGCCGCCGGGCATGTTCAGGTCGAGCACGAGGACGTTGGGGTGATGCCCGCGCACGTAGCGGCGCGCCTCGTCGACGTCGCCCGCCTCCGCCACGACCTCGAAGTCGAGCTCCTCGTCCAGCAGCAGGCGCAGCCCGCGGCGTACGACCGGATGGTCATCGGCGAGAACGACGCGGATCGGCGCGGCCGCCGGCGCGTCATCGTCCGGGCGGGCTGGAGGCTCGGCCATCGCTGGAACGGTACCGTGTCCGCCGGGCGGCGGACGGGAATCCCGGAGGTTTCCGCCAGCGACCGATTTCCGTAGTTTGATGCGCCAAGATGTGGGCCGACTCGCCTGACAGGACGCCCCAAGGACCGTACGCTCGCCTCGACACAGGAGCAGCTCGATGAACAGCGCCAGCAAGCCCTCAGACCCCTTCAGCGTCGTGATCGCAGGCGGCGGCGTCGCGGCGCTCGAGGCGGCGCTGGCGCTACGCGATCTCGGCGGCGAGCGCCTGCGCACGACCCTGATCGCACCGAACGCGGATTTTGTCTACCGGCCGATGGCGGTGCGCGAGCCGTTCGCCTACAGCCGCGCCCAGCGCCACCCGATCGCCGAGATCGCGGCCGACGTCGGCGCCGAGCTGATCGTCGACGCCTTCGCGTCGCTGAACGCCGCGGAGCGACTCGCGCGCACCGAGTCCGGCGCCGACATCCCCTACGACGCGCTGCTGCTCGCGCTCGGCGCGCGGCCGCACGCCCGCTTCCCGGCCGCCGTGACGGTTGACGACACGCGGCTGGACGAGCTGATGGGAGGGCTGCTCGAGGATGTCGACGGGGGCTACATCCACCAGCTCGCGTTCGTGATCCCGGCGCGCGTCGCCTGGCCGTTGCCGATCTACGAGCTTGCGCTGATGACCGCGACGCGTGCGCACGAGATGAACGTCGAGGTGGCGATCACGATCGCGACGCCCGAGCAGGCGCCGCTGGCGATCTTCGGCGAGGGCGCCTCGAGCGGCGTCTCGGCGCTGCTGGACCAGCGCGGCATCACCGTCATCACCTCCGCCCATTGCGAGGTGCCCGACTCGCGCCATGTCGCGATCAACCCGGGCGACCGCGCCATCGACGCCGACCGCGTGATCGCCCTGCCCGAGCTCTACGGCCCGGCCGTTCGCGGCCTGATCGCCGGCGCGCACGGCTTCATCCCGGTCGACGTCCACAGCGCCGTGGCCGGAGCGCAGGCCGTCTACGCCGCCGGCGACGCCACCGACTTCGAGCTGAAGCACGGCGGGATCGCCGCCGCGCAGGCCGACGCGGCCGCCGAGTCGATCGCCGCGCTGGCCGGCCTGCCGGTCGAGCCGGCCCCGTTTCACCCGGTCATCCACGGCATCCTGCTGACCGGCGAAGCACCGCGCTACCTCAGCGCGCGGTTCACCGGCGGGCGCGGATTCAGCTCGGAGTTCACGCTGGAGCCGACCTGGTCACCGCCGACGAAGATCGTCGCGCGCTACCTCGCGCCCTACCTCGAAGCACTCGAGCACCGCAGCTGAGGGGATCCTGGCGAGGGGTTTTGGGGGTCGGTGCATGCACCGACCCCGGGATCGGCGCATGCGCCGATCCCCAGGTTGGTGCATGCACCAACCTGTACGTCCCATAAGACAAATCGCCGTCCCAGCTTGACCATATTCTTGGCATGCCATAATCTTGGTCAGTGGCATCCTCCGCCCTCCACCGCTCGCCGGCGATCGATGATTACGCGAAGGCGATCTTCGCGCTGCAGTCGCGCGGCGAGGAGCCCGTCAGCACCAGCGCGCTGGCCGAGCGGCTCGGCATCACGCCGGGCTCGGTCTCGGCGATGCTGCGCAAGCTCGACGAGCTGGGCCTGGTCACACACGAGCCCTACCGCGGTGTGCGGCTCACCGACGACGGGCGGCGCGTCGCGCTCGAGGTGATCCGCCACCACCGGCTGCTCGAGCGGTTTCTCGCCGACGCGCTGGGGATGCCGTGGGACCGGGTGCACGCGGAGGCCGAGGTGCTCGAGCACGTGCTCTCCGAGGAGCTCGAGGAGCTGATCGCGACGAAGCTCGGCAATCCCGACTCCGACCCCCACGGCGATCCGATCCCGAGCGCCGACCTGCAGCTGGCGGAGCGATCGACTCGCAGCATGGAGACGCTCGCACGCGGGGACCGTGGTGTCTTCGTGCGCGTCTCGGACTCCGACCCCGAGATGCTCCGCTACCTGGCGAGCTGCGGCATCTCGCCGGGCGATCACTTCGAGGTGCGCGACCACCAGCCCTTCGGCGGCCCGTTGTTCGTCCGCTTCGGCGCGCGCGAGCACGCGATCGGCGGGCGGCTCGCCGGCGCGATGCGGGTCGAGCTGGCGGGCGATGCGAGGCCCACCGGCGGCGGTGAGGGCGCGAGCGGCTGAGCGATGGCGGCGACCGAGACCCACGACCCGCCGATCTTCGCTCCGCCTCCGGTCACCGAGGAGGATGCCGCCCGCTCGTCGGATCGCTCACGCGTACAGAGCGCGCGGGCGAACGGGCGGCGCTGGTCGTTGCTCTGGCTGCTCGTCGGGCCCGGCATCCTCGCGATGCTCGGCGAGAACGACGGGCCGAGCATGATCGCCTACGCCTCCGACGGCGCGCAGTACGGGTTGGGGTTCTTCGTCCCGTTCATCCCGGCGCTGTTCGCGATGGCGTACGTCTGCCAGGAGATGTGCATGCGCGTCGGCGCCGTGACCCATCGCGGCTACGGCGAGCTCGTCCTGCAGCGCTTCGGCTCGGTCTGGGGCTGGTTCGCCGCCGCCGACCTGACGCTGACGAACCTGATCACGCTGGTCGCCGAGTTCGTCTCGATCCGCGTCGGGCTCGCCTACTTCGGCCTGGGCTCGGGCGTCGCCGTCGCGCTCGGACTGACGCTGGTCGTGTTCACCTTCAGCGGCGGGCGCTACTGGCGCTGGGAGCGCATCGTGCTCGGGATGGCGCTGTTCAACGGGCTGTTCCTCGTCGCGGCGATCCTGGTCAAGCCGCGGGTCGGCGCGATCGCCGGCTCGCTGGACTTCAGCCCCTTTCCCGGCGGCAGCTTCAACACGCTTTTGCTGCTGCTGGCCTCGACGATCGGCGCGACGGTGACGCCGTGGATGATCTTCTTCCAACAGGGAGCCTCGGCCGACAAGGGCATGACGCCGCGCGACATCGTGCACGGCCGCTACGACACCGCGGCCGGCGCCGTGCTCGCGTCGATCTTCGGCGTCGGGGCGCTGGTCGCCGGAGCGGCGCTGCTGAGCCACGGCGGCAATGGCATCCAGGGATTCGCTGGGGCCGGCTACCCGGAGGCGCTGCGCCGGGTTGCGGGCGCTGGCGCCGGGGCGGTGTTCGCACTCGGGCTGATCGAGGCCGGCGCGGTGGCGATCCTGACGATCTCGGCGAGCACGGCCTACGCAGCGGCCGAATGCGTCGGCGTCACGCACAGCTTCAACGCTTTCCCGCGCGAGGCGGCGCTCTTCTACGCGGCGAACTTTGGCATCGCGCTGGTCGCGGCGCTCGTCATCCTGATCCCGGGAGCGCCGCTGCTGTCGATCGCGCTGAACGCCAATGTGCTGGCCACCGTGCTGCTCCCGGTCAGCCTCGTCTTCATGGTGATGCTCGCCAACGACCGGGGGCTGATGGGGCGCTTCGCGAACAGGCGCTCGACGAACGTGATCGGCATCGGCGTGATCGCGTTCGTCGGGATCTGCGGCGCCGCTTACGGCATCGACTCGTTCCTGCTCGTGACCCACGTGATCGGCTGATGAGGGGAAGCGTGAGAAGCCCCGAGACGGCCGGCGCGCGCCCGCTCGTGGACCCGTCGCTCGCGCCGGTGGAGGGTGCCGCGGAGGAGGAAGAGGAGCTGATCATGCACCTCGAGCGCGACCAGTTCGTCGCCGAGACCTCGCGCCCGGTGCCCCGCGCGCGGCTGACGCGGGGCGCCCGCATCGCGCTGTGGGGGTTGCGTGTGTTCGCCGTCGTGGTCAGCCTGATGGTGATCTACACCTTCATCGACACGCTGCACTGAGCGCGCGCAGGGCGCGCGCGGTGGTGCGCGCAGGGCGCGCGCGGTGAATGCGCGCAGGGCGCGACGGCCGCAGCGCATACGATCCCGCCTGGAGGCCGGCGCCTGCGCAGGCCACCGCGGGCCCACGATGAGCACACCCGACCTCAGAGAACCGCAAGGCGTCTCCGAGTCAGACCAGGCCCGGCGACTGCGCAACGGGCTGGTGTCGCTTGTGGTCGTCGGCGTGCTGGTGGTTGGTCTGCTCCTCGCGGTCCCGGGCCTGCACGGAGTCGGCCACCTCGTCGCCCACATGTCGGTCGGCTGGCTCGCCGCCGGCGCGGCACTGGAGATCCTCTCGTGCCTCGGTTACGTGCTGATCTTCCTGACCGTCTTCGACCGCGCGCCGATCGTCTTCGGCGCGCGCGTGGCGCTGACGGAGATGGCCTTCGGCGCAGCGGTCTCGCTGGGCGGCGCCGGCAGCATCGCGGTCGGCGCCTGGCTGCTGCATGAGCGGGGGGTCCCGACCGGGCGGATCGCGGAGCGCTCGGCCGTGCTCTTCCTGCTGACCAGCGCGATCAACCTGCTGACGCTGGCCGGCACCGGGCTCGCACTCGGTCTCGGGATCCTGCCGGGGCCGCGCAACCCGCTGCTGACGTTCCTACCCGGCGGCATCTGCGTCGCCATCTTCCTCTTCTTCCTCGTGCTACCGCGGCTCAGCGATCTGGGAGCGCGGACACGCGGCAACGGGCGCCTCGCGACCGCGCTGCACGCTACGGCCAGCACGATCAGAGCCACGCGGGGCACGCTGCTGCGCCCCGACTGGCGACTGCTCGGAGCGATCGCCTATCTGTGGTGCGACATCGGCGTGCTCTGGGCATGCTTCCAGGCCACGGGCCACACGCCGCCGATCGCCGTGATCGTGCTCGCCTACCAGATCGGCTATCTCGCGAACGTGCTGCCGATCCCGGGCAACATCGGCACGCTCGAGGGCAGCTTCGTCGGCATGCTGGTGCTCTACGGCGTGAAGGCCACCCCGGCGGCCGCCGCGTCGGTCGTTTACCATGCGATTGCGCTGTGGATCCCCGCGATCTGGGGAACCTTCGGCTTCATCAGACTGCGCCGCTCGCTCAAGGAGCCGCTCACGCCGCGCGCCACGCGCGAAGAGAGGGCCGAGCTCCGACGCGAACGGCGCACGCTCAAATAGCCGCTGCCAGACCTCGACGCCGATGCCCTCCCCGACATCAGAACGCCAGCCCGCCCGACTGATCGCGTCCGGGCTCCTCGCGGCCCTCGCCGCCGGCGCGCTCGCCGCTTGCGGCTCCTCGAGCGTCGGATCCCCGCCCAGGACCGTGCGCGTCGCCGACTATGCGGCCGCCGCCACCAACCCGATCACGGTGTCGCCGCTGCCCGGCACCGCCGACGCGTCGCCGAGCACCCAGATCAGCTTTCTCGGCGGACCGGGAACGACCGTGTCGGATGTCTCGGTGGTGGGCTCCGCCAGCGGCAGCCACGGCGGCAGGATCGAGGCGTACTCGACCGGGACGGGCGAGAGCTTCATTCCCGCCCATCCGTTCGAGTCCGGCGAGCACGTGCGGGTCAGCGCCCGGGTGCGCGAGGGGGCGAGCGCGGCGACCGTGCAGACGAGCTTCACCATCGCCTTCCAGGCGCCGGTCAGCCAGAAGCAGTTCCCGATCAACCCAGGCAGCGCGGCCGACGTCCAGCACTACCTCTCGGCGCCGGCGATCACGCCCTCGTCCGTGCGCGTCACGACGCCCGCGGCGCCAGGCGCGACGCCGGGCGACTTCTTCCTCGCGCCCTACCAGGGGATGGGCACGGCGGGCGAGATGATCGTCGATCAGGCCGGCAACCTGATCTGGTTTCACCCGGCGCCGCCCGAGGACTCGGCGACCAACTTCCATCCCCAGACCTACGAGGGACACACCGTGCTGACCTGGTGGCAGGGCCGCATCCTCGCACTCGGCTTCGGCCAGGGCGTGGATGAGATCTACAGCGCCGACTACCAGCCGCTCGCGCAGGTCCACGCCGGCAACGGCTACGAGGCCGACCTGCACCAGTTCACAATCACCCCCCAGGGGACCGCGTGGATCGACGCGTTCGACCCGGTCGAGATGAACCTGACGAGCATGGGCGGCCCGGCTGACGCCGTGGTCAACGACTCGATCGTGCAGGAGATCGACATCAAGACCGGTCTGGTGATGTGGGAGTGGCACGCGCTCGGTCACATCCCGCTGCGTGACTCCTACGCACCGATGCCCCACACCAGCCTCAACTGGGACTACGTTCACGTCAACTCGATCGACCCGGGCACGGACGGCAACATCCTCATCTCGGCGCGCAACACCTGGACCGTCTATGACCTCGACATCCACACCGGCGCCTTCATCTGGCGGATCGGCGGCCGCTACCCGAGCTTCAAGCGCGGAGCGGGCACGAGCTTCCACTGGCAGCACGACGCCCGCTGGCAGGCCGGCGGCCTGGTGTCGGTCTTCGACAACGGTTCGTCCCCCGCCGAGGAGAAGCAGTCGCGCGGCCTGCTGCTGGACCCGAACACGGCGACGAACACGGTCACGCTCGTCAAGCAGTTCATCAACCCGAACGCGACGCTGCTGACCTCGAGCCAGGGCGACCTGCTGAACCTGCCCGGCGGCAACTGGCTGATGGGCTACGGCGGCCTGCCCAACTTCACGGAGTTCAACTCCTCGGGCCAGGTCCTCTTCGACGCCACCCTGGGCACCAACGTACAGGACTTCCGCACCTTCCTCGCGCCCTGGAGCGCGCAGCCGAACACGCTGCCCGCAATCGCCGCACAGTCGGCCGGCGGCGGTCAGGTGACGGTCGAGGCGAGCTGGAACGGCGCCACGACCGTGTCCAGCTGGCGGGTTCTCGCCGGCGCGAGCCCGACGTCGCTCGCCCCGGTCACCAGCGCGCCGCGCAGCGGCTTCGAGACCACGATCTCGCTCCACACGAGCGAGCCCTACGTCGCCGTGGCCGCACTCGGCCCATCCGGCGCGACGCTCGCCACCTCGCCCGCGATCTCCCCCGGCAGCTGACGATCGCGCCGGCCGCGCGCCGTCAGGGGAGCTTCTGCTCGATCTCGCGCACGATCTGCTCGACGGCGCGCAGGCGATGCAGCTCCGACCCCCGGCGCGCCTGTGTCGCGAGCGCGTCGTAGCCGGCGAGTCCGCGACGCTGGGCCTCCAGCAGCGGCGCGGGCAGCTCCGCGTGCAGCTCCTCCGCCGTCGCCTCGAGCAGCTTTGCGGCGAGCTGCTCCTCGAGCGGGCTGGCGCCCGCGAGGTTGTCGATCTCGTGGTAGCCGGAGCGGGTCGTGTAGTCGTAGAGCTCGGCCTGCTCGCCCCGCGCCAGCGGCTCGAGCGTGTTCGCGCGCCAGTGGCTGTAGGTCGCGTACTTCGCGGTCGGCGTGATGATCCCCTTGACGTGCAGCGGCGCCTCCGCGTCATGCGGCAGCAGCGCGAACTCGGTCAGCACCTCGTCGGTCGCGTGCAGCGCATAGGCCCGCCCGGCCGCGGCCGGATCGCGGACGATCCGCGCAAGGTCGGCGCGCGTGGCGAGGTGCCAGTAGCGTCTGTCATGGCGCCAGCTCCCTGAGGGATCGGCCAGCGTCAGCAGCATCGGAGCGAGGTCGACACTCGACGTGAGCTGCTGGCGCACGGTGTTCGGGACGGCGCCCAGGCTGCCCGTGCGGTCGCTGACGATCAGCGGCACCCTGATCGCCTCCTCGTACATGCCGGCGCCCTTGCCGCGCAGGCCGTGTGAGGCGCCGTACTCGCCGTGGTCGGAGGTGAACACGACGATCGTGTTCTCCATCACCTTGGGCCGGCGCGCCAGTGTCGCCATCACCTGACCCACGCGACGGTCTACCTCGAGCTGGAGCTTCACATAGAGGTCCAGGAACGGAAGCCAGGCGTCCTCGAACCCGGGGCCGCTGAAGGGGACCTCGCCGAACGACTGGGCGGCCGTCAGCTGCAGCGATCGCTGCACCAGCGGCTTGCGCCGTGCGGCGAGCTGCTCGGGTGTCTCGAAGTTGGGCGGCAGCGCGGTGACCACGCTGGGGGCAGTGGCCTCGTGCTTGGAGCGGCTGGTCCAGCGCCACCACCAGGCGATGTCGTGGGGGTTCACGAACGACACGGTCGTGCACCACGGCCCGTCACCGCCGGCCTCCTTGAACCAGTCCTCGAACTGACGCGCGATATGTGGATCGACGCGCCAGCCCTGTCCGGGCGCGCCGTTGGGCGAGGGGAAGGTGCCGCCGTCGAAGCCATAGCGCGCGAGCGCCGGCGGGCCCGTTTGATCGGTCCAGTGGCGATCGCGGTGGGTCAGGTGCCACTTGCCGTACCAGTAGGTGGCGTAGCCCTGGTCGCGCAGCATCGTTCCCCAGGTTGGGAAGCCGGGCTCGAGCGTGCTCGCGCCGGTGATCATGCAGCCGGTCTGGTGGGTGTGCAGCCCGGTGAGCATCGCCGAGCGTGCCGGCGTGCAGTCGTTGGATGCCGTGTAGTGGCGGGCAAAGCTGACACCCGAGCGCGCGAGCGCCGCGATGTTGGGAGGCAGCGCCGCGCCGGCGGCGCCGGGATCAAACCAGCGCGGCGCGCGCAGCTGGTCGACCATGATCACAAGGATGTTGGGCTGGCGGGTGCGCCTGTAGGGCCCCGGGTTGCGCCGGTGCGCCGGCGCGTTGTCGGCGCCGACGAGCGCCTCGACGCCGACCGCGGCGACCGTGATCGCCCCGCCGACCCGCAACCCCCCGGCCAGGAATGTGCGACGGTCAACGCGTCCCGAGCCGCGCGCGGCGGGATCGGCTGGATGGTTGTCCTGTCGTTGGGAGTCGGTCATGGTGTGGCGGCTGGCGCAGGCTACACAGCGTAGAAGAGCGAACCTTGTCTGGCTGCAAGGTCGGATTAAGCTCTGTTGGCGCTTTTTGAGCGGCTGCTCAGGATTCCGGCGCTCACTACACGACCACCGCCTGCCATATGTTGCCTGGCGCCTTGCGTTCGATCCGCCGCCCGGGCCTCAGCATTTCGCTGTGCGCGCTCGCCATTCTCGTGCCCTCCGGCGCGCTCGCCGGCGCCGCCACGGCGCCGAGGCGTTCCGCGAAGCCACCACCGGCCCGCCAGCGCCGGCGCGCAGCACTCGCCGGGCCGACCTGTACGCCGCAGACCCTCGACGCCTCCGCAGAGCTTGACGGCGCCGTCACCGTCTCGCCGATGCCGGGGGCTGCCGACGCGTCCCCGCAGACCCAGATCAGCTTCCTCGGAGTCCCGGCCGGCGCGCTGAGCGCCGTCACGGTGCTCGGCTCGCGCAGCGGCCTGCACAGCGGGACGCTCGAGTCCTATTCGCAGGGCGACGGCGGCAGCTTCCTCCCGCTGGAGCCGTTCACCCCGGGGGAGACCGTGACCGTCAACGCGGAGCTGACGCTGGCGGGAACCACGCAGCCCCTGAGCTTCCAGTTCACCGTCGCGCAGGAGGACCCGCTCACGAACACCACCGAGAAGCTCCACCAACTGGGACGCGAGACGAGCCAGACCTTCGTCTCGGCACCCGCCCTGCGACCGCCGATCGTGACCGTGCACGCGGACTCCTCCGCCGACGCGCCCGGGGACGAGTTCCTCGCGCCCTACGGCGTTCGGGCCCAAGCGGGCCCGATGATCCTCGACCCGGACGGGAAGCTGGTCTGGTTCCGCCCGCTGCCGGCGCCGACCGTGGCGACCAACCTGAGCGTGCAGGAGTTCGACGGCGCCCCCGTGCTGACCTGGTGGCAGGGCCGGATCACAGTGCACGGGTTCGGCCTCGGCGCCGACATGATCGCCGGCGCCAACTACCGGACGATCGCCGAGGTCAGGGCCGGCAACGGCTACCAGGCCGACCTGCACGAATTCCAGATCACGCCCGCCGGCACGGCGCTGATCACCTCCTACCACGCGGTGCTGTGCGATCTCGCGCCGCTCGGAGGGCCCGCCGTGAGCGGCGTGATCGACCCGCTGCTGCAGGAGATCGACATCAAGACGGGGCTCGTGATGTTCGAATGGACGTCGCTCGACCACGTTGCGCTCGCCGACTCCTACGTGTCCCCGGCGAAGAGCACGCCGCAGGCGCCGTTCGACTTCTTCCACCTGAACTCGATCAACCTCGATCCCGACGGAACGCTGCTCATCTCCAGCCGCAACACCTGGGCCGTCGATGACATCGACTCGCAGACCGGGCAACTGCTGTGGACAATCGGCGGCAAGCAGAGCAGTTTCACCGAGGGTCCGGGCGCCGCAACCGCGTGGCAGCACGACGCGCGCCCGGCCGGGCCGGGCGCCTATTCCGTCTTCGACGACGGTGCCGCCCCGCAGATTCACGCGCAGTCGCGGGGTGTCGTGCTGGCGGTCGACCCGCAGACCCAGACCGTGACGGTGCAGAGCCAGTTCCTGCATCCCGGCGTGCCGTTGCTCGCCGAGAGCCAGGGCAACATGCAACTGCTCCCCAACGGGGACTGGTTCATCGGCTGGGGCCAGGTACCGGAGCTCTCCGAGTTCAGCGCGAGCGGGCGCCTGCTGTTCGACGCCGGCCTACCCGCCGGCTACGAGTCCTACCGCGCGTTTCGCTTCCCGTGGAGCGGCACCCCGCCCGGTCCGCCGGCGCTTGCGCTGCGGCCCGCCGCAGGCGGCCGCGTGGCCGCGTACATGAGCTGGAACGGCGCAACGCAGGTTGCCGCGTGGGAGCTGCTGGCGGGGCCCTCGGCGCGGCGGCTCAC
This sequence comes from Solirubrobacteraceae bacterium, assembly GCA_049522915.1. Taxonomy (GTDB): domain Bacteria; phylum Actinomycetota; class Thermoleophilia; order Solirubrobacterales; family Solirubrobacteraceae; genus Palsa-513. The sequence continues at coordinate 29,210 of JBEKNK010000009.1, forward strand.
TCGCGCGGCGCTCGTCGCTCGCGCCGGCTTCGAGACCACCGTGTCGCTCGCCGTGCGTCCAGGCGAGCGATTCGTGCAGGCTCGAGCGCTCGACGCGGCCGGCGCCGCGCTCGGAAGCTCAGCCGCGGTCGTGCTGCCGGCGACCGCGCGGCGGTCCAGCTAGAACTCCAGTCGCGGTGAATGCTGCTCACCGCGGGCGACGAACGCGGCCGTGGCGCGGCGCAACGTGAACTCGCGCCGCTGGCCGGCGGCGCCCGCGACGACGATCGCCCTCCCCCCGTCGCGCAGCTCGACGATCGTGACCGGCTCGGCCTCGCCACCGAAGTGGCGGATGCGTGCCGGCGCACCGACTGCGGGCACCGCGCGGGTCGGTCTCACCGCAGCAACACCCTGATCATGGGGTGGCTACAGCTTGTAGTGCACATTCGGGTGCGCTCGCAGGAACGCCCGCGCGCTCGCGTAGGGGTGGCGCAGCTCCGCCGCCCGTCCAGCGCAGTCGACCAGGTAGGAGCCCCCGAGGTTCGGACTGTGCGCCGGCGCCCAGACGACCTCCGGTATCTCGGCGCAGACGAGGCGGGCCGCCGTCTCGCCGCTGTTGCCGCCGCGGTCGGAGTAGGGGCCGCTGATGAGGAAGTAGCGGGCCTCGCCGGCCGCCACGAGCGCAGCCAGCCGAGTGTTGCTGAGCGCCGGGTCACTCGCGCCGTAGCCGCCCTCGGCTGACGCGCGCAGGCCCAACAGGATCAGCGGCGCCGCCTGGTCGGAGGATTGGGTCAGCAGCGGATAGCGGTCGGCCGGCTGGTTGCTCTCGACGTATCGGACCAGGCCGCGGTAGGCGACGACATCGTCCGGCGGTTGATCCAGTCCTCCCCATCCGGCGTGGTTGTAGGGACCGGCCGTCGGGAAGGTGCCATCGACGGGCGCGAGCCAGACGCTGAAGCTGTAGATCGCCGGCGCGACCAGCAGCGCCGCGACGGCGACGCCGAAGGCGCACCCGGCGCGGGCGCGCGCGATCGGGATCGCCAGCAGCCCACCGAGGCACAGCAGCACGAGCGGGATCCGCCACAACAGCGGATCGCCCTCCCGCCCGATCACGACGAGCTGCACGACCAGCGTGCCGGCGACCCCCAGCACCGCCAGCACATACCCGCGCAGCGCCAGCCGCGCCTGCGCACTTCGCACGAGCGAGCCGATCGCAACCGCGCCCGCGCCGACCATCGCGGCGAGCCCCGGGCCGAGCGCGGAGGCGTAATACGGGTGCACGATCCCCGCCGAGAAGTCGAGCGCCAGGAGCTCCACCAGGAACCAGCCGCCGAACACGAACAGCAGCCCTGCGCGCCGGTCGCGTCGGCCGCGCAGCACCAGGCCGAGCCCGAGCATTCCGATCAGCGCCAGCGGCACGAGCCAGCCGGCCTGGTCCCCGAGCCCCGTTGCGAAGATCCGCAGCGGGCTGCGCGTGCCGGCGAACGGGGTCGCCACCCCGGAGCGTTGCCGACCGCTCGCAGCTGGATGCGTCGCCGAGCGCGCGTGTGGATGGGTGCGCGCCGGTGTCGCGGGATGGCTCGCGAAGTAGCGGCGCTCGGCCGCCGAGGGCGCGACGTCGACGCCGGGACGCACGAGCGGCAGCAGCTGCCCGGGGCTCAGGGGCTTGATCGTGGTGCCGGGCCCGCCCTGCTGGCCGCCGACGCGGCCGAAGCCGTTGTAGCCGAACTCGAGCTGGAACTCGGAGTTCGTGACGCTGCCGCCGACGTAGGGGCGCTGGGACGCGGGCGTGAGGTCCACGGCGAGCGACCACGATGCCGACACGGCGAGACACACCAACCCGCCCGCCGCGAGCTGCCCAAGGCGTCGGCGCCAGGATCCAGGGGCCAGCACCAGGTAGCCGACGGCGATCCCCGGGACGATCAGCAGCGCCGCGAGCGACTTCGTGTTGAACGCCAGCCCGACCAGCACGGCACACCACACGAGCGTCCGCAGCCGACCGGACTCGATCGCCGCCATTCCCACCCCGCCGGCGGCCACCATCAACAGGATCAGCAGCGGATCGACGCCGTTGTCGCGCGAGACTGCGACAAACGAGGGGAACACGGCCAGCGCCAGCGCCGCGGCCAGGCCCGCCCAGACCCCGAACCGCGGTGCAACGATCCGGTACATCAGCCACACCGCGAGGACCGCGCAGATGCCCTCCGGCACCAGCAGACTGAGCGGCGCGAAACCGAACAGCTTCGCGCTCAGACCCTGCAACCAGAGCGCCAGCGGCGGCTTGTCGACGGTGATGAAGCCGTTGGGGTCGGAGGAGACGAAGAAGAAGTTGTGCCATGAGCGCAGCATCGACTTCACAGCAGCCGAATAGAAGGTGTTCGCGAAGCCGTTCTGACTGAGCTTCACGAACTCCAGCAGCCCGCTCAACACCAGGATCGCCACGAGCGCTGCGTGACCGGCGAGCGTGCGCCTGCGCTCGATCGCGGCCGAGGGGTCGCCGCCGACCGCGACGCCCACGCCGACCCCCGCCGCCGACGCAGAGCCGTCGGCGGCGTTCATGCCGGTTTGCTGAAGACCGCCGCCAGCGAGAGGCCCGCGGGAATCCGCAGGCCCATCCCGATCAGGCGCGCCTCGAGCGCGAGCGGCCATTCGAGTGCGGTATTCAGCGGCTCGGGTGTGCTGTGCAGATCGGACACGGGCTCACCGACGAGGTGCGAGCGCCGGCTGAAACGCCGGTGCGCGATCGCGACGGGCAGCAGCAGGCCGTTGAAGTATGTCGTGCGCACCGTGCGCCAGCCGGCCTGCACGGCCGGGTCGCGCAGCGTGCGCGCCGTGTAGCGGCGCTCGTGGTGGTTGATCACGTCGTGCTCACTCCAGAGCCATTGATATGCGGGGACCATGACGACCAGCGTGCCACCGGGCGCAACGACCCGGTGGAGCTCGCGCAGCGCCGCGAGCTGGTCCTCGATGTGTTCGATTACGTCAAGGCAGAAGGCGAGCTCGAACCGACCGTCCGCGAATGGCATTTCGGTGATCGAACACTGCACGACCTCGCCGATGCCGCGCTCGCGTGCGCGGACGACGCTGGCGTCGGCGATCTCGACGCCGGTGACCGTGCCCAGACGCGCGAAATCCACCATGTTGCGGCCGCTGCCACAGCCGGCGTCCAGGATTTCCGCGCCGGGCCCCGGCCTGACCGCGCGCAGCAGCTCGGCGATGACCTTCCGGCGCCCGCGGTACCACCAGTGCTGCTCTTCGAGCTCGTGCGTCTGAAGCTCAAGAAGCCGGTCCATCAGCTGCTACCCCCCCGGTCGCCGCTCACGCCGCGCGGTGCTCGAGGAGGCGGCGGCTGATCGGGAAGGAGGGCAACTGAGAACGGGGCGGCGGCGAGATGGATGCTCGGACGGGCACCCTCGGGCGAGGGCGCCAACATAAATCCAACATAAGGCTACAGTGTGCTCAGGCGGACGGTCCGTCAGCCGCGAGCGCCGCATGAGCCGACGGCGAGCGATGCTTGGGCTTGGCGGGCTTGCTGGGATGGGGCAACCAGCGGTAGGTGCCGGGGGGCCCGGCGGTGACTCCGCAGGCGGCCGCGCTGATGAAAACCCAGTTCCCCGTGCCGTGCGCCACGTCGACGTCGCGGACGAGGTAGAACGAAGTGTGCGTCCAGGCATCGCCGTAGCGCGCCATGTAACGGACGTCGACGCGGTGGCGGTCGATCATCCGCAGCGGATCGGACGGGTGCGACGAGGGCGACCACGGGTAGAAGTTCGCGTACTCCTCGCAGTCGGAGCGGTAGCACCAGTTATGGCCGCGCTCCCCGCAACGCTTGTCGAACCGCAGCGGGACGCCGCCGAAGCAATCCGGGTAACAGCCGCTCCAGACCGCGCGGCCGCCGTCGGCGACGAACTGCGCGGTCTCGAGGACGGGGTCGGCGCAGCCCGCGATGACGCTCAACGCTGCCGCCGTCCAGTCGCGCGCATACTGTGACCAGCCGCAACTCCCGCGCAGGCTGCCGTTGAGGATCTCGCCGCCGACCTGGTCCTGGCCGAGGTTGTCCGCCGTGACCGCCAGCTCGGTACCGGCGCTGACGTTGCCGATCGCCAGCTGGCTCGCGCCCTGGGTGACATCGCCGGAGGCCGTGATCGTGCACCAGACGGCCTGGTTGCAGGTGGCGACGCCCACCCCCGTGCCCGCCGCCGCGCTGCCACCGCCGAGCCACAGCGCCGCAGCGCAGAGCGCGAGCGCACTCATGAGTGTCCGAATTCTCATCGCGCCATCAGCCTGCCGGGGACTGGTCGAGATCGTAGAGGAGGCCGCCGTCCTTCGGGAGACCTGCCTGCGCGGTGATGTCGCGGGCGTGCGTGCGGACCCACTGCATCGCGAGCGAACAGGCGGCGTGGCTGACGACGACGTCCCTGCACTTCGTCTCGGTGAAGACGTAGCGCACCAGGCCGGCCGCCCTGTCGTGTTCCAGCGCCGCCCGCGTCACGAGCGGCTGCGCGTTGACCGTGGTCAGCAGCAGCACGGGCCTGGCGCCCAGCACGATGAACGGGGCGGCGATCGTCGAGGCGCTGAACGCGGCCTCGTAACGGGCGCTGCCCTGATGGCTCAGCAGGAACCGCGAGATCGGATCGACGATCGAAGAACCGAGCGTCACCTCGGCCGCCTGGTCGCCGCTGTGGTCGCGGATCAGCAGGACGTCACGGACGGTCGGCATCGCGACGAGCGCCCCGAGCGTCCCGAGCGTCGCCACCAGCGGCAGATACCACGAGGGCCAGCGGTGGGCGCGGACGCGGCGCAGGAAGGCCACCGCGACGTAGCACGCGACGGGCACCGCGAGCACCGCTGCGATCGTGATCGCCAGATAGCCGTGCTTGCCGCTCGCGGTCTCCGCAGCCCCCTCGGCCATCACGATCGCGAACGTAGCGAGCAGCACGTACACGCCGAACAGGTCGCGCGCACGCGACACCACGACCGCCAGCGCGCAGCCCAGCGCGATCGCCACCGCCGGCGTGAACGACTCGAGGTAGCGCGGTTGGGTGTGCGCGGAGAAGCTGAAGAGCACGTAACCGGTCAGCAGCCAGGCGCCAACGGCGAACGTCGCCGCCCAGGCGACCAGCTGCTCGGCGCTCGCCTGCGGCGGCGGGCGCAAACGGCGGCGCAGCAGCGGTGCGAGCCCGACGAGTCCAAACACGAGCGCTGCGAACAGCAGCGTCCCGATGCGGGTCCCGTAGCCGACCAGGCTGTACTGGAACAGGCGCAGCGGCCCGGGCTTGGAGGCGATGCCGTGGACCGTGCTCGCGGTGGCGGCGGTGGAGGTTGCGGCGGCCACGTGCGCGAGCGGCGCCCCGGCGCTGCGGCGCACCGGCGCCGACGCGGTCCTGGTCGAGAAGCTCTCGGGCGCCGCGGGCTTGACGATCCGGTCCCACCCGTCGAAGACGAACACCGAGTTCCAAACGCTGCCGTTGGTCGAGCCGATCGCGTAGGGGCGGTCGTGCGCCGGGCTGAGCGAGACGAACACCATCCAGCACAGCGCCACGGCGACGAACAGCGAACCCGCGGCGGCCAGGCGGCGCAGGCGCGCCCCAAGCCCCTCCCGCCGCCAGCACAGCCAGACGAAGAGCACCATCGCCGGGACCGGCACGAGCGCCTCGAACAGCTTGACGTTGAAGGCCAGGCCGAGCACGGCGGCAGCGCCGAGAAGCGGCCGCATGCTGTGGTTCTGCACGCTGCGCAGCAGCAGCCATGCGACCACGAGCAGCAGCAGCATCATCAGCGAGTCCATCGTGTCGCTGCGCGCCGTGATCACCGAGGTCGGCAGGAACGCGAGCGTGATCGCCGAGCACAGCGCGGCGAGCGGCCCGGCGAGGCGCCGCACGAGGTCGTAGAGCAGCGGGATCGCGGCCGTGCCCGCGAGCGCCTCCGGCAGCTTCAGAACCGTCGAGTTGAACCCGAACAGCTTGACCGCGACGACCTGCAGCCAGAGGTCCAGCGGCGGTTTGTCGATCGCCGTGCGCGCCGTGGGGTCGAACGCGCCGTAGAGGAAGTTGTGCAGCGAGAGCCCCATCGAGCGCACCGAGGCGTCGTAGAAGAGGTTGTCGGGCACCGTGCTGAGCGCGACCAGCCGCAGCACGCCGGCGACCAGTGTGACGAGGCCGAGCGCCAGCCACCAGCGGCGGTCGAGCGACCGGCCAGAGAGCCCGGCCGACGTGTTCACGTGGCGGGCGTCGGCGGCTCGCCGCCCCCGACCGGGTGGGCGAAGGACCACCAGCGGTTGATCGGGAACGTCACGGCCAGGATCGGCAGGACGAGAATCGCCTGCGCCGGGATCTTCGGGATCCCCGCGTGGTGCACGAGCAGGTACAGCAGGGCGAGGTTCACGGCGATCGCGCAGCCGGTGACCAGCGCGAAGCGGCTCCCCGAGGTGCTGTGTGCGACGTCGCCGGCACGGAAGGTCCAGTGGCGGTTGAGCACGTAGCTGTTCAGCGCACCGGCGACGTAGCCGAGCACCAGCGCGACGAGGTAGTCGATCCCGATCGCGACGCCGATGCTGTAGACGGCGAACTGGACGATCGTATTCGACGCTCCGACCAGGCCGTATTTCACGAACTGCCTGACGGCCGGCAACTCATGCCAACCGGTCGCTTCCAGCATGCGCATGGGCCACAGGATGACCGAACCGGCTCGCCCGCGACTCCTCAACCCTTCAGTCGCGCTTGAACGCGCCCTGTTAGGCTCGCCGCGAAGGTCCGTATTCTCGGAAGGTCCGGCATTCCGCGCAGGAATCAGGCGAGCGAAGATGGCGATCGAAATCAAACGCACTCTCCGGATGCTCTCGGTCTGCGCGCCGGTCTACAACGAGGAGGTCCTCGTCGAGGAGTTCTACGCGCGCACGACCGCGGCGCTGAACGGGCTCGATTACGAGCTGATCATCGTCAACGACGGCTCGCAGGACTCCACGGCGGAGAAGCTCAACACGCTCGCGGCGGCGGACCCGCGGCTGCGCGTCATCCACCTGTCTCGCAACTTCGGCCACCAGGCCGCGCTCACGGCAGGCCTCGAGCACGCGCGTGGCAACGCGGTCGCGATGCTCGACGCGGACCTTCAGGACCAGCCCGAGCTGATCCCGAAGATGCTCACGGAATGGGAGAACGGCGCCGACGTCGTGTACATGGTGCGCGCCGAGCGCCAGGGCGAGACGGCCTTCAAGCTCGCGACCGCGCGCTGGTTCTATCTGCTCTTCCGCAAGCTCGCACAGGTCGAGCTCGAGCCCAACTCGGGCGACTTCCGCCTGCTCGACCGCCGCGCGCTGGACGCCCTGCTGTCGATGGGAGAGCGCAACCGGTTCCTGCGCGGGATGACCGTTTGGGTCGGCTTCACGCAGACGGCGATCCCCTACACGCGCGATCCGCGACACGCGGGCGAGACCAAGTACCCGATCCGCAAGATGCTGCGCTTCTCGCTCGACGCGATCGCGTCCTTCTCGCATGTGCCACTGCAGATCGCGACCTACCTCGGCTTCCTCTTCGCGGGGGTCGCTTTCATCGCGATCCCGGTCGTGATCATCCTCAAGTTCACCGGCGGCTACCTGCCTGGGTTCGGCGCGGTGACGATCCTGATCCTGCTGATCGGGGGGCTGCAGCTGATCGCCCTCGGCATGATCGGCGAGTACGTCGGGCGGATCTATGACGAGTCCAAGCGTCGCCCGCTCTATATCGTGCGAGACGAGCGCAATGCGCCGGTCGCGCCCTCGGACCTCGTGCACGACGAGCTGTTCTCGGATTCAAGCTCGCGCGGCTGAGGACCGAGATAGACACCAAGTGGAAAACCGCCATCAACGCCTGCTGCTCGAAACCGACCGTCACCGGATCCGCGGTGAGGTCACGCTCGCCCGCGAGGGCTACCGGAGCCGGATCTCCGACATGCTCAACGCCTCCGAGCGCGATTTCATCGCGCTGACCCACGTGACGATCGATCCGCTCGACGGCGGTGAGCAACTGACCGCCGAGTTCGTCGCCGTGGCCCGCGCGAAGATCGTCTTCGCGATGCCGCTCAGCGACTGAGCGCCGTCGCCGGCAGGATCGCGGCGTCCGGCTCCACCTCGGCGTCCGTCTGCTCGCTCCAGCTGTAGGTCCCTCCGCGCAGCCATGATGCGGCCGCCGCGATGAGGAAGGCGATGAAGGAGAAGCGCAGTGCCGTGCTCAGCGCTCCCGCGAACGCCGGACTGATCAGCGTGGGAAAGAAGCGACGACCGGTCAGCGCCGCGACCTGGGCGTGCGTGAGCGCGTGCAGGGCGTGCGCTCCGACCAGCGCGGCGACTGGATTTGCACCAAGCAGCGACGCGAACAGGGTCGAGACGGGCGAGAGGTGGGCGATGCGCGAGGCGGCCGCGGCCGGGACGCCGTGCGCGAAGAGCCCGGCATAGAGCGCGTGCGGGAGCTTGGCGGAGAGGCCGATGATCATCAGCGAGAAGTAGATCCCGATCGAGAGCACCTGGCCGGAGTTCTGGAACGTCGAGGCGATCCCCGAGCCGATTCCGCGCCGCCACGGCGGCAGGCTGTTCATGATGGCCGCCCTGTTCGGCGACGCGAACATGCCATTGCCGATGCCGAAGACGAAGAGCAGCACGCCGAAGGCGACATATGGGAAGTCCACCGGCAGGGCGGAAAGCAGCGCGAGGGACACCGCGGCGAGAATCGGCCCGGCGACCGCGAACGGGCGCGGTCCGTAGCGGTCCGACAACAGCCCCGACACCGGGCCCGCGACCAGGAACCCGGCCAGCAGCGGAAGCATCGCGATCCCCGCGACCAGCGGGGTATTGGAAAAGTTGTAGCCGTGCAGTGGCAACCAGATGCCCTGCAGCCAGATGACCAGCATGAACTGCAGGCCGCCGCGGCCGATCGCCCCCAGCAGCGAGGCAATGTTGCCGGCGACGAACGCGCGCAGGCGAAAGAGACGCAGGTCGAGCATCGGCTCAACCACACGCAGCTCGACCGCGACGAAGACGATCAGCAGGACGAGCCCGCCCCCCAACTCGCCGAGCACGCGCGGATTGGTCCACCCCATCGCGTGACCGCCGTAGGGTTGGATGCCGTAGGTGATGCCGACCATCACGAGGATCAGCCCGGCGGCGAAGCATAGGTTGCCCCACCAGTCGATCCGCGCCGGGCGCCGCTCGCCGATCTCGCGCAGCATGCGGTAGGCCCAGACTGTGCCGAAGACGCCGATCGGCACCGAGATCAGGAAGACCAGCCGCCAGGAGACCGGCGCCAGCACGCCGCCGAGCACCAGGCCGATCGTCGACCCGGCGATACCCGCGATGTTCTGGATCCCCAGCGCCATCCCGCGCTGGTTTGCGGGGAAGGCGTCGGTCAGGATCGCCGCCGAGTTGGCGAGCAGCATCGACGCGCCGAGGGCCTGGAAGACCCGCATCACGATCAGCCAGATCGCGGCGGCGTCGCCCTGCATCCAGGTGACCGACAGCGCGATCGAGAAGACCGTGAAGATGACGAAGCCGAGGTTGTAGATCCGCACCCGACCGAAGATGTCGCCGAGGCGGCCGAGCGTGACGACCAGGACGGCCGTGACGACCATGAAGCCCATCAGCAGCCACAGCAGGTAGGTCGTGTTCCCAGGCAGCAGCGGGTTGATGTGAATCCCGCGGAAGATGTCCGGGAGGGCGATCAGCACGACCGACAGGTCGATCGTCGCGATCAGCGTGGCGAGCGTGGTGTTGGAGAGCGCGACCCACTTGTAGCGGTCGCGGTCCAGCGCCTCCGGGCCGCCGGTCGGGCGGGTGGCGCGACTGACTCTCACGCCCCCGAGCACGAGCTGGTCGCCTGCACAATCGTTAGCTTAGCTTACGGCCTGGCTTGGGCCGGGGTTTGATCCGGGGAGTCCAGGAAGCTCACCCGCAGGGGTGGGGAAAGTCACCTCCTTGCGGGTAGGGGGCCGCCTACGATCAGCGGAGCGGCGCACGCGGCGACCGGACAGCCCTCCAGAGCAGTGCCGTGACCGCAGCAGCGCGCAGAAGACACCGACCGCCGCGCGCCGCCCACAGCCGTCAAGGAGCCAGATGAGCCTCAGCAGAACAGACGCGGATCGCAGCCCCCGCCACCGCCATGCGGCGCGCCTCGCGGCCGCTGTGGTGACCGCAGTGTTCCTTGCCGCCAGCGCGAGCGCATCCGCCGCCGTGCCGAACCCCGCCACCAACATTGCCGTGGGTGCCCTGCCCGCCGCCTGTGCGAATGCCCCGCGCGGCCCGATCTGCCTGCACGCGATGGTCCGCGCGCTGGACCGCGCGCACGCCGCGCTCGGTCTGGGTCCCTACCTGCTGCCGGGCGACTTCTATTCGCTGCACGGCTCCCAGCAGCTCCTCATCCTCTGCAACCTCGATCGTCTCGCCTACGGGCTGCCCGCGATCGCCGGCCTCAGCCCGGCGCTCAACGCGGTCGCCGCGAGCGGTGTGAGCAGGGACGCCGACCCCGACCCCAGTGCGCTGGTCGCCAACCTCCCGACCTTCGGTTGGTCGTCCAACTGGGCCGGCGGCTACGGCAACGCGCTCGAGGCCTACTACGCGTGGATGTACTACGACGGATGGGGCGGCAAGCGGACCTCGAACCTCGACTGCACAAGCCCGACGGCCAGTGGCTGCTGGGGCCACCGCGAGGACGTGCTCGCGTTCCCCAGCCAGGGCCTCCTTTCGATGGGCGCGTCGGTCAGCCACGACACCTCCGGCGAGATCGGCTACGCGATAACGCTCGTGTGGACGCAGCAGACGAACTGGACGGGTTTCAGCTACAGCTGGGCCAGCGCCCAGGCCGACGGCGCCGGCTCGCTCAGCGAGCGCACCGCAGCCCCGCGCAGCTGATCGCCAGGCGGGCGGCCTTCGGCGCGGCCGCCGGCGAGCGCACCCACCGGGCCGCCATTCACCAGCGGTCGTGGACGTGCGGAGCGATCAGCTCGTCATAGATCTCCGCCACCGCCGCGAGGGCCTCGCTGGACAGGCTCGCCAGCTCGGCGCTCGCCGCGTTCGCACGAGCCTGCTCCGGGGTGCGGGCACCTGGGATCACGACCGAGACGCCGGGCTGCTCGATGATCCAGCGCAGCGCGAACTGCGCCATCGTGGCGCCCGCCGGGACCAGCCCCGCCAGCCGCCGCACCGCCTCGAGGCCGACGTCGTAGGGAACGCCCGAGAACGTCTCGCCGACGTCGAAGGCCTCGCCGTGGCGGTTGTAGTTGCGGTGATCGTCGTCGGCGAAGGTCGTGTGCTCGTCGTATCTGCCCGACAGCAGCCCGGACGCCAGCGGAACCCTCGCGATGATCGTCACGCCCGCCGCGCGCGCGGCCGGGAGCACCTGCTCGAGCGGCTTCAGTCGCAGACAGTTGAGGATGATCTGGACGCTCGCGACGTTCGGGCGGGCGATCGCCACAAGCGCTTCCTCGCAGCGCTCGACGGAGACGCCGTAGCGGCGGATCCGCCCCTCGGCGACCATCTCGTCGAGCGTGGCGAAAACGGCGTCGTCTTCGTAGACCGATGTCGGCGGACAGTGCAGCTGGACGAGATCGATCGTCTCGACGCCGAGGTTGCGTCGTGAGCGGTCGTTCCAGGCGCGAAAGTTCTCGCGGTTGTAGTTCTCCGCCACCTGAGGCAGGCGCCGGCCCATCTTGGTGGCGATCAGGACGTCGGCGTCCGGCCGGCGGGCGAGCAGCTTTGCGCAGCTGCGCTCGCTGCGCCCGTCGCCGTAGACGTCGGCGGTGTCGATGAAGCTGACGCCGGCATCGAGCGCCGCGTCGAGCACGGCCGCGGCGTCCTCGTCACCGATCTCACCCCAGTCGGCACCGAGCTGCCAGGCGCCCAGGCCCACGACGCCAACGGATCTCCCGACGCGCTGCAACCCTCGCTGCTCCATTCGCTGAGCATATGGCGGACCGGGCGCCCACGCCGTCTCGGTCACTCAGCGGGCGGCCGTCCCCGGCCTCGAAGCGCCACGATCGCGAACCCGCCGACCAGCGCGCCGACCAGCGCGCGGTCACTCAGCGGGCGGCCGTCCCCGGCCTCGAAGCGCCACGATCGCGAACCCGCCGACCAGCGCGCGGTCACTCAGCGGGCGGCCCTCCCCGGCCTCGAAGCAGCACGATCGCGAACCCGCCGACCAGCGCGCGGTCACTCAGCGGGCGGCCGTCCCCGGCCTCGAAGCAGCACGATCGCGAACCCGCCGACCAGCGCGCCGACCACCAGCCAGAGGAGCAGTCCCTCGTCCGCGGCGACGTCGGCGATCGGAGGCCCGATCCAGTACGCACCCAGGCCGATCGCGAGCGCCCAGGCCGCCGCCGAGATGGCGTTGACGGGCAGATACAGCGACGCGCGCATCTTCACGATCCCGGCGACCCAGGACGGCGTGAACAGCACGGCGAGAACGCCGTAACGGGCGAAGAAGCGGTCGCCGCTCGCGGTCAGGGCGAGGCGAATGCCATGAAGGGGTCCCGGTGCTGTGAGCACACCGCGCCCGGCGCGCCGGCCCACGATCCAGCCGAGAACGCCGCCGGCCGTGGCTCCAATCCAGGCAACGAGGATGATCGAGGCGAGGTCGAGGTGATGGTGTGCCGCGCTGATCCCGGCCGCGATCAGCAGCGCCTCCCCGGGCCCCGGCAGGCCGGCCCAACTGGCGCCCGAGGCGATCAGGACGCCGATGTAGTCGATCCCCGGCCCGCGCGGGTGAAGGTGAATGTGGAGGTGCAGGAGGCCCAGAGCGCCAATCTGAAGATCCGGGCTGCTCACCCAGGCATCCTGACACGAGCGCTACGCGGCGGCGCCCTACGCAGGGCGCCGGGAGGCGTGGGGGTCTTTGCGCGACGCGCTGCCGCAACGCGACGCACTGCGCCACGCCGGGCGGCGCTCAGCCGGCGAGCCAGCTGTCGGTGAAGTCGGCGCCCGTCGCATCGAGCGGGCCGAGGCTGGCGAGCAAGGTGGAGTTCTGATCCATCGCCATGGCGGTCGAGGGGAAGCTCGCGATCGAACCGGTCTGACCGTCGGCGCTGGCGCTCGCGCCCGAGAATTGGACGGGCGAGTACTGGGCGAGCGTCTCACACTGCGGGCTGCAACCGTTGGGGTCCTCGACCATCCATTCCGCCGACGCCTGGCTCAGCTCCGGGGTCGGGGAGGCGATCGCCGTCTGGGAGGTCCAGTCCTGCGTTGCATCCGTGAGCGTGAGCAACCAGGTCGAGCCCGAAAGGCTGACGGAGCCGGTCATCTCGTCGCCGGGCGCGACGGGGTTGGGAAGCTCGACCGCGTAGCCGTTGTTGACCGCCGGATCGCCGTACATCTCATACCAGGCCCAATAGTCCGGTTCTCCGTTGAAGCAGTCGGTTTCGGTGCCGACCTGCTCGACGCTCGTGCTGGCGCCGATGCCGGGCCACTGCGCGGCCCAGCTCGTCTCGCCAGGCTGGCAGGTCACGGTCGGCACGCTCCAGCTGGCGCTGACGGCGTTGAAGGTCTGCCCCGACGCCGCGAAGTCGATGTAGCCCGAGAAGTTCTCGGTCGACATCGGCGCCACGGTCAGGGTCGCGGCGGTGGTCGTACTGCTGCCCGCCGAGTTCGTGAATACGGCGCGGTACTCGTAGCCGTCCTCTGCGGCGGTGGCTGTGAAGGTCGGGCTTGTGTCGGACCAGGCCGCGCCTGCGTCGGTCGAGACCTGCCACTGCGCGCTTGGCGTGGGGGTCCCCGATGCCTGGGCGCTGAAGGCGACCGGCGTGCCGGCCGACGCGCTCTGGTCCGAGGGCTCGAGCGTGACCGTCGGCGCGGTGCCGAGCGCGTCCTGGCCGTCGAGGACCGGCCCGCCGTTCACGCCCGAAGCGGCGGTGACGCCGGCCGTCCGCGGGCGTTCGAGCACGACCTCGCGCACCGTCGTATGCCGGCCGTCGGTGCGCTTCACGGTCAGGTAGAGGACGTAGCGTCGCAGAGCGTTGGCGCGGTTGCGAGGCACGCGGACGATCACCGAGGCGCGTCCGGATGCGCAGTTTCGGATCGATCGGAGCTTGCGCAGGACTCCGGCGCCGGAAAAGCGGCAGCTCGTGGCTCGACGTACGCGGGCACGCAGGCGCACCGTCCCGCCCGCCGCCGGCAATGTCGAGGGGGTCGCGGTCAGGCGCACGAAGGCTGCGAGGCGCGCCTTACGCGCCCGCGCCATGCTCGGCGCGGGCGGCGGCCCGACGATCAGCCGGCGGGCGCTCAGCGCGGCGAGGTCGCCGCGGCCCTGCGGCGTGGAGCTCGCCGGTGCCGCAGCCGCGGAGATCAGCGCCGCGCAGGCGGCGAGCAGGCACAGCGTGAGAGCGGCACGCGCCACTCGCCGGGCCGCGCTCGGCGGTCGCTTGCGGCGAGGGTTTGGGGACGGCGAGCCGCACGAAGGAGGGCTGGTCTGCACACTTCTGCATCGGTTCGCCGGCGACCGACCGGGAGGGCGAGCGGACGTCTGATTGATGCTGCAGGCGGTGCTTCAGGCGCCCCTGCGCGGGCGCGCAGGACACGAGCGAAGCTGGTGGCCGGCCGCTCCTGCGCTGCTCAGGGCACCGGACCGACGCCCGGCGCGCGCGAGCTGAGCGTCTCGCGCCCGCCGACACGGACCGTGAAGATCGCAACGAGGGCGCAGACGCCGCATATCCCGGCCCCGGTCGCAAGGGTCACACGAACGCCCTCGGCAGCGACGAGTGGAGCCGCGCCGAGCAGCCCCAGGAGGAAGCACGAGCCCTCGATGGTGTCCTTGGCGCCAAACAGGCGGCCCTGCACCGAAGCCGGAACTCGCAGCTGGATCAGCTGCGTCTCGCTGACCAGAAGCAGCGCATTGGCGTAGCCGGTGGCGGCGAATGCCAGGGTGGCGGGCAGCACGCTGCCGACGATCGCGCTCCCGAACATGCCGACCGCGGTGAGGATCTGGGCGTCGAGGTAGCGGCGGATCAGCACGCTCGGCGGCGCGCCGGGGCGCCGCGCCACGAGCGCCGACGCCGCGACCATGCCGACCCCGTAGCAGGCGACCAGCAGTGCGTAATCGCTCCCGCTGCCGTGCAGCACGCTGGTCGCAAGCAGCGGCTCGCACACGTTGAGCAGGCCGAAGCCGACGACGACGCCGCACGCGCACAGGATCAAGGCGGCGATGCCCGGAGCCGCGAACGCCACCGCCAGGCCCGATCGCAGTCCGGCGCCGGCCTCCTGGTGCGTGGCGCCGCGCGGGGGCGATTCGATCGCGAGCGTCGCCATGACCGCAGCCGCGATCACGAAGCTCAACCCGTTCAGCGCGAGCGGCAATGCCAGGCCGGAGACCGCGATCAGTCCGGCTGCGAGGAGCGGGCCAACCGTCAGCCCGAGCCAGCGGCAGGTGTCATACAGCGCCGCAGCGACCTGCTTGTCCTCGCCGGCGATCTGCGGCAGCGCGGAGCGCAGCGCCGGGCGCAGCATCGCGTTGCCCACACCCGCCAAGAGTGCAAGGCCGAGGATCGGCACGGCGGTATGAGAAAGCGCCAGCCCCCCGTAGGCGACCGCCTGCAGAAGGTTCGCAACGACGATCAGCAGGCGTTTGGAGTAGCGGTCGGCGAGCAAGCCGAACAGCGAGCCGAAGGCGATCACCGGGAGGAAGTCGACCAGCAACACGGCCGCGACCGCCCACGACGTGTGCAGGTGGCGGTACGTCAGCAGCAGAAGCGCCACGTAACCAGCGCTGGTGCCGAGGCATGATTGAGCCCACGCGCCAAGCAGCCGGCGCAGCGATCGGTTGGTTCTCAGGATTTCCGCCACGGCTCGCGGGCGAGCGTAGCGGGCCTAGCACGGCGACACCAGCGGTGCATAGGCTTGCGCAGCTATGAACGGGATCTTGCAGCGAAATGAAGGATTTCGCAGCTCTGCGTAGGTTTTGCCATACTCTGTCCCGTAGGACACACCTCGATGATTGCGAGGACAGAGTCATGTCACAGCCAGGCCAAGTCTAAAACGTACAGTCGTCGGTGGTTAGAGCCGCCGAGCGGCTGGTCTTCTGAAGTGGTCGCCCGGGACGCTCGGCACGCCAATTGTGCCTGCGTTTCGGGCGATCGTCGTTATGCAGCGCCTCTTGCCGAGTCCTCGCCGCTCAGCGAGCGGACGAACCCGTCGAGTTGGTCGCGCGAGAATCGGCGCTGTCCGCCGGGCGTGCGATAGCCGTGCAGGTGGCCGTCGTTGCTCCACCGGCGTACCGTCGCCAGCGACACGCCGAGATAGGTCGCGGCCTGTGAGCTCGTGAACGCAAGCTCCGTCGCGGTCCCACGGGCTGTCCTCGTTGCTGCCTTCATCTGCTGGTTCTCCTGAGTGGGGGCGTGCTGCTGTCCAACCTCAATCGGCAGCGCAGCGCGGACGGCGAGCCATGGGCAGCTATGCGGACGTTTGATCGATGTTGCGCCATCACGCGCAGTCGCGTTCAGCCGTGGTGACCGGCGAGCCCCACGCCGGCTCCTCGGAGTCGTCAATCCACCGGCGCAGCACGTCGTTGAGCATCTGCATGCGAACCGGCTTGGCGATGTAGTCGTCCATGCCGGCCTCGATGCAGCGCTCGCGGTCGCCGGTCATGGCGTGCGCCGTCATCGCGATCACCGGCGTGTGCCGTCCGCCGTTCTCGCGGCGGCGCAGCTCCCTCGTCGCTTCATAACCGTCGATGTCCGGCATCTGACAGTCCATCAGCACGGCGTCGTAGCGCTGGGAGGAGAGCGCCTGCAACGCCTCGCGGCCATCGTTGACGACGTGGGAGCGAAACCCGCAGCGCTCCAGCACGTGCACGGCGACGAGCCGGTTGACGGGGCTGTCCTCGACGACCAGGACGAGCGCGGCATCGGGATCGCCGCGGCGCTCGCTGAGCGCCACGACCCGATCGCGACCGCTCCGCTGGGCGGCGGTCTCCTCGACCTCTGGCAGCGGCAGCTCGAACCAGAACGTGCTGCCGCGACCCGGCTCGCTGGTCGTCCGCCTGCACGAACGGTTGGAACATCTGCTCCAGGCGCGCCGGATCGATGCCGATGCCGCTGTCGATCACCTCCAGCAGAACCACATCGCCGGCCGCTCCCGCCCGCCGGCGGACCCGAACGGCGATCGACCCCTCGGAGGTGAACTTCACGGCGTTGCCGACGAGATTGATCAGGACCTGCCGGGCGCGCGCGCTGTCTCCGCGCACCCTGCGGGGGGCGAGCGGATCGATCTGAATCTCGAGCTTCACGCCCCGCCCGTTCGCGTCGAGCCCGGCCGGCACGCAGGCCCGCTCGACCATCTCGTGCAGGTCGAACTCGGCGACCTCGAGCTCGAGATGCCCGGTCTCGATCTTCGAGATGTCAAGGATGTCGTTGATGATCGTCAGCATGTGCTCGCCGGACTGCTCGACCTGCTGCGCGTAAGCACGCTGCTCGTCGCTCAGCGGCGTCTGCAGGAGCAACTCGTTCATGCCGATCACGCCATTCATCGGCGTGCGGATCTCGTGGCTGACGTTGCGCAGGAAGGCCGACTTCATGTTCGATGCCTCGACTGCCTCATCGCGCGCCTGCCGGTAGGCGCTGTTGAGCTCGATCAGGCTCTCCAGGCGCTGCCTTCGCTCGCGCGCGAACATCGCCACCAGACCGAGCAGCGGCAGCGGCGCAAGCGCGGCGATCGGCGCGCGGTGGATCTCCTCGGCGACCAGCAGCGCGACTCCGGATAGCGCTGCATCGACGACGTAGATCCACTTCTGGCCGAGCAGTTCGCGCAGCGTCGTCTCGCGCGTGATCGTGAAGCGCAGTGCCAGGGCGTCGAAGTCGACGATGAACTGCCCGGCCAGCGCGCCGAGCAGCACGATCGGCGAGGCCGCGTCGGGACGGACCCCTGCGAGCACGAAGACCGCGACCGGCCCGATCGCGTACCACGAGTTGCTGATCGCGTGGACCGTGCGGCTCAGCCGCACCTGGCCGGTGATGATGTCCGGAGCGCGGGCCAGCGCCGTTGCCAGCACGACCGCGATCGGGACGAGCGCCAGAGGTACCGCGAACAGCAGCGGCACGAACGCGAGCTGGGTGGGGACGGTGAAGCCAAACGGCGTGTCGATCCGGATGCGCGCGGCCACGACCAGCACCAGCCAGCAGACGAGCGCCGGGAGCACGGCGAAGCCACCCGGCGGTGCGTCAAGCCACAGCAGCGCCGCGGCGAGTACGAAGCCGCCGCAGAGGACCGCTTCGGCCACGCGCTCGCGAGTCGTCAGCCGCAGACGCGGACGCTGCAGCGTGCCGGCCATGACCGACTGCTCGTCCGGCTTCAGTGTGGGCAGCATACCCGCCGTAATATCGGCCGATTTGCGGGCAACCTTTATGCGCAGCCGGGCCGAAACGGCGGCCTTGCGACGACCACGATCGCGCGCCCGCCATCCGCGCGCGAGATTGGGAGCGTCGTCGCGGCCTCGCGATGAAGCGGAGGTCGTCGCGAAGCGGCGCCGGCGGATGGCGCTTCGCGACAGCACGAGGCGGAGCCAACGCTGATCGGGCGTGTCGAGTTCCGCCGCCACAGCGCCCTGCGCTGCTGCGAGTCGTGCTGAGCTGTACGTGACCGCGACGCCGGCCTCTACGCCGGCCCGCCGGCGCCAGATTCGGCCGGCCGGCAGCTGCTATGACGGTTCGCCGCAATCGCAGCGGCGAGCCCGCGAGCCAGGTCGATGCCACCTATGCCCTTGCGAAGATAGGCGCTCGCGCCCGCGTTGAGCAGAGCAATCACCTCACTGCGAACCTCGTCGCCGGAGAGGATCACGACTGCCGTCTCCGGCGAGGCGGTGCGGATTGCGCGAGTTGCTTCGAGGACGCCGTCGCCGGGCATGACGACGTCGAGGATCGCCACGTCTGGCCGATGCTCGCGGACGAGCGCGACGGCCCCGCTCGTATCTGCAGCCGAGCCGACGCATTCGAACGTGTAGGCGAGCTGGGACGCGATCATCCCACAGACGAACGCCTCGTCGTCGGCCACGATGAATCGTGGCAGCTCGCCGTGTCGTGCATGCGTGATGTCGTCATCCATTTGCTGCCCTTCCGTTGCCGGCGGCGAGAGCGGTCACGGTGAGCGCAAACGCCTTCTCAAGATCCTCCTGGCGCACCGTTATCTGGTCCACGCGCTCGCGTGCTGCGGCCTCGCCCAGACGCTCGCACGCCTCATTCAAGCGTTGAGCGCCGACCGTCGCCGCGGATCCCTTCAGGGCGTGGGCCAGCGCGTTGATCGCCGGCGCGTTGCACTCTGCTGCGGCTTCGCGAAGCGCAGTGATCCGCTGGCGCGCGCTGCTAACGAACAGGTCGACAAGCTGCGTGCGGACCTTCAAATCGATGGACGCGAGGCGGGTTTCGTCGAGTACGACCGGAACATTTCGACCAGCCGACCTGCGGTCGTGCGCCACCGCGGGCCCAAGCGCAACTCCCGGCGCCTGAATTCCTGCGCCACGGCGCAAGCTTCGCCGGACGGGACCGTCGTGAGCGGCTCGGCGATAGGGGCCGGTCGCTGGAAGGCCGAGCGGCACTTCGATGAGCGCCGTTGCCGCGAGCGCTTGGGCAGCTGTTGGTGGCGACACGGCTTTCATTACGGCGACCATGTCTAGGCCTCCAGCCGTTCTGGGTTCGCGGCGACGCCACCCGCCGCTGCGTGCCGCAGACCTGTGCGACGGATTTCCGGGGCACTCGGTCGCGCCGCGTAAGCCGAGTCGGCCAGCCAGGCTTCGAGCTCCGCCGGCCGACATGGGCGGCTGAAGAAGAAGCCCTGCGCGCTGTCGCATCCGTACTCGGTGAGCATCTCCAGAACGTTCGCGTCCTCGACCCCCTCGGCCACCACGTGCAGGCCAAGGTTGTGAGCGAGCTCGATCGTCGATCGCACGATCACGGCATCGTCACCGCCTGTGACGAGGTCCGTGACGAACGATTTGTCGACCTTGAGTTCGTCCACCGGGAGACGCTGGAGATAGGCCAGCGACGCGTACCCCGTGCCGTAGTCGTCGATCGAGACGTTCACGCCCATCGCATGCAGACCGTTCAGGACATCCGGGGCACACGTTTCGACAAGCGCGCGCTCAGTCAGCTCGAGGGTGAGCCGGTCCGCAGCGCCTCCCCACTTCGAAATCAGCTCGCCGACCGTGTCGGGAAGGTCGCTCACGCACTGCAGAGATGCGGCTGCGATGTTGACGGCAACGGTGAGCTGGAGGCCGCCATCGCTCCACGCCCTCTGTTGGCGGAGTGCCTCATCCAGCACCCATCGGGTTATCGGCTCAATCAACTCGATGCGCTCGACCTCTGGCATGAAGCTCCCAGGTGCCAGCAGACCCAACGTCGGGTGGCACCAACGGATCAGAGCCTCCACGCCACAGATCTCGCGGGTCGTGAGGTCGATCTTGGGTTGATAGTGGAGCACCAGCTCGTCACGCGTTATGCAGTGACGCAGGTCACTCAGCAGCGCCA